>DATHQH010000020.1:0-3436 GCA_035482895.1 Alloacidobacterium sp.
GCTGTCGTATTCTCCGCGACAGATTGTGGCCGGTTTCTGGGAGCGTGCCCTGATGCCGCTGGTCTTCAGTGAACTGGCACTGGCCTATCCACCGGCGAAGGTCTCTGATCCGGAGTCGCGGCTGGCGGCGGCGAACGGGCAATTTCTACTGGTGCAACGCGATGCCTATGTACAGGTTGGAGGGCATGAGGCAGTTGCCGAGTCGATGCTGGAGGATGTGGACCTGGCCTATCTGGTGAAGCGGCGCAAGCTTGGACTGCGCTTCCGATATGCGCCGGATGCGCTGAGCGTCCGCATGTATCGCAGCTTTGGACAGATGTGCGAGGGCTGGACGAAAAACCTGGCTCTCCTGTTTGGCAACACATTGATTACTGCTGCATGGAAAATGCTCGATATTGCTCTGCTGGTTGGGCTACCTGTGCTGGCATGGTATTTTCCTGGTCCTTTGAGCGTTAGCATGCCGTGGATTACGGCGCGGCTGGTGATTCTGCTGGTGTGGTTGCGGACGCTGTGGCGTTTCTATCGCAGGGTTGCCAAGTCGAACTTTCCGCTGGGCGACTGCTTGTTGAGTGTGTTTGGTCTGCCGGTATTTGTCTGGCTGCTATGGAAAAGCTGGTTCGACCATACGGTAGCGAGACGCGTAGTCTGGAAGGGACGTGAATATGCGGGCGGGAATCGCTGAAGCGTAAGGGAAGTGTACGGAATCTATCTGAGAGTGAGATATAGGGCGGAGGGAAAGCGGATCCTTTTCGGCAGGCTCAGGCAGTCTCTTCGACTATGTGCCTAAAGGCGCGTCGCTCAGGATGACAAATATCTGAATATGATTTTACTGACGAGAAAAGCTGAGTTTTCCGCCTCGCACTATTACTGGAACGAGGCATGGTCACCGGAGAAAAACGAACGCGTCTTTGGAAAGTGCGCGAATAAAAACGGGCATGGACACAACTACACGCTGGAGGTAACTGTAGCCGGCGAGGTAGATGCGGCTTCTGGTTTTGTGGTGGACCTGAAGCAACTCAAAGATGTGATGGAACACGAAGTGGTCAGCGTCTATGATCATCGGCATTTGAACAAAGAGGTGCCGGAGTTTGCAGAGGTGATTCCGACGACCGAGAACATTGCGGTCGCCGTCTGGAAGCGGCTGGAAGGAAAGATTCCCGGAGCAAAGTTGCATCGTGTGCGCGTGTATGAGATGGCGGATTTATTCGCCGATTATTACGGTGAGGCATGAGGGCGTATTTTTCGCGGAGATATCGTCTGAGCGCTTCGCATCGTCTGCATATGGACACATTGAGCGATGCGCAGAATCGCGCGGTGTATGGCAAGTGCAACAATCCGCATGGGCACGGGCATAACTATGTGATCGAGGTGACTGTGGGTGGCCCCGTGGATGCGGAAACCGGAATGGTGTGCGACATGGTGAACCTCGATGCGTGCGTGCGAAAAGAAGTGGTGGATCGCTTCGACCATACAAATCTGAATCTCGATCCGCTCTTTGAGGATCGTGTGCCTACTACGGAGAATCTGTGTATTGAGGTCTATCGGCTTCTGGCTGCGGTTTTTGACCAAGCTGAACTGGTGCGCGTGCGTGTGGAAGAGACGAGCAATAACTCCTTTGAATATCCGGCAACGGGGCGCATCGCAGCGAAGCTTTGATCGATACTTGACCGATACATAGGAAGAAAAGAGAAGGAAGATGGCTAAACCGGCAATCGTACGAAAGGCCATGGAGACAGGCCTGGAAAATATATCGACACAGGACATTTATCGGGAGATTATTCGCCGCTTTGACGAAGATCCGACGCGTGATGGCTTAGAGCGCACGCCGGAGCGCATCGAAAAATCGCTAACGTTCCTGACCAAGGGCTATCGCGAGAATCCGACGGAGATTCTACGTGGAGCCTTGTTCGACGTGGATTATGACGAGATGGTGATCGTCAAGGACATTGAGATGTTCTCGTTATGCGAGCACCATATGCTGCCATTTTTCGGCAAGGTGCATGTCGCTTATATCCCGAACGGCAAAGTCATCGGATTGAGCAAGATTCCGCGCCTGGTAGAGGTTTTTGCCCGCAGACTGCAGGTACAGGAGCGATTGACAAGGCAGATTGCCGATGCGATTCAGGACGCGATTGAGCCGCAGGGCGTGGGCGTGGTGATTGAGGCGCGACACCTTTGCATGATGATGCGCGGCGTGGAGAAGCAGAATTCCTCGACTGTTACATCGGCGATGCTCGGTGTCTTTCAAAAGCAGAATACGCGGACAGAGTTCCTGTCCCTGGTGCGGGAGCGGGCGCAGAACGGATTCTGAATCGGCCGCTGGGCCGAGCGGCTATAGTAGTCAAGTGAATGGGCTTTTGATCGTTGATAAACCCGGCGGCATGACATCGCACGATGTGGTTGCGCGGGTACGACGGGTAACGGGCGAGTCGTCGATTGGACATCTGGGCACGCTGGACCCCATGGCGACTGGAGTACTGCCGCTTCTGCTGGGCAAATACACGAGGCTGGCGCAGTTCTTCGGCTCTCTCGAAAAAACATACACGGGAACGATTCGCTTCGGCTTTGCGACGGATACTTACGATGCCGAGGGGCAGGCGACTAGTGAATGTGTGGCGGTATCTCTCACAATGGAGCAGGTGCGGACCGCTGCCATGCCCTCTCAGGGCGAAATCGAGCAGATGCCTCCTCCATTTTCGGCAAAGAAAATAGGCGGCAAGAAGGCATATCAACTGGCGCGTGCAGGCGAGACGCCGAAGCTGAAAGCGGCAAAGATCATGATCAAGGCATTTGAGATTACATCGCTTATCGACGATACGGCGGCATTTGCGATGACGGTTTCCGCCGGAGGCTATGTGCGCAGCGTGGCGCATGAACTGGGAGCTGCTCTCGGCTGCGGCGCGCATCTCGCCAGCCTGAGGCGAGTGGCCGCAGGGCCATTTCTGATTGAGAGTGCGATGCCGCTTGCGGATATGGAGAAGCTGACGTGTGATGATTTACAGGCAGGAATGCCGCATCCGCGCGCGCTGCTTCCTGAATTGCCGGCGGTGACTGCGGACGTATTTTCAGCTGGGCGTTTACGCAATGGCGCGGCGGTGAATCTGCCGGAGTTCGGTTCGGCTCCTATGGTGAAGATCTTTGAAGGTCAACGTAATTTGATTGCTATCGGGCGGCGCCTTGCCGGAACTTTGTTTCAGCCGATGGTGGTACTGGGATAGTGCGTGCCCTTCAAAAACTTTTTTTTGGGGGCGCAGCCGTTTCTAGTTATTTCCGGAGCAGTGGTTTAAGTGTCTGGAATATGTTGACAGCCACCTGCTCATTGCCTTTTCCCGTTGCATGGATACCATCGTCTTGCATAGAGCCGGGAACACCATAGACGTTCTTGAGCAGGAAGGGGATGAAAGGAACCTTATATTTGTGCGCCAGCAACGAGTAG
>DATHQH010000021.1:0-18080 GCA_035482895.1 Alloacidobacterium sp.
ACTGCGATTACAAGAAAGCTCCGTTCTTCAATGTACTCGCGGCCTATTGGATCCAGTTCATGACGCATGACTGGTTCTCCCATCTCGAAGAAGGCCATAATCAGGCCACCTATATGAAGGTGGGTTGCGAGACAAAGCTGGTGAATAATGTCGAGCAGCCGCTGACTCCCGAAGACATTCAAAAACTGGGTTGTCGCCCGGATGACCGGATGGATAAAGGATATGTTGCACAGGATTCCGCGCCCGGCACATTTACTGCGGGTGGGAACACCTATCTTGCGCGCGCGCCCAAGACCATGAGCAATAACAATACCGCCTGGTGGGATGCGTCGCAGTTATACGGCTTCAGCGATATATCCCACCAGCGCGTGAAGCGCGATCCGAACGATGCCGCCAAATTGTTTCTGGTTCCCGTTGCCGGTCAACCGGGACCGGGCTATCTGCCGGTATTTAGTCCCAATGATCCGATCAATCCAGAATGGGCTGGGCAGGAAGCGACCGCGTTTCCGGATAATTGGACAGTCGGCCTGAGTTTTCTGCATAACCTTTTCGCACGCGAGCACAATTCGTTTGTCACAGAGTTCCGCCGCATCGCGGCCCAGAAACCGAACGCGGATTGCGGGCTTCGGGATCCAGCACAACCCAAACAGGTCATCCGTTACCGCGATGTCACTCCGGATCAATTGTTTGAAATCGCGCGACTGGTTGTGGCGGCTGAGATTGCCAAGATTCATACCACCGAGTGGACGCCGCAGCTGCTTTACAACGAACCTCTTTATCTGGGGATGAACGGCAATTGGAATGGCCTCTTAGGGGAAAATGGCGGGTTGCTGTCGAAGGCATTGAACAATATCATCGTGCAGAATTTCGGCAAGTCCAAGGACGTTGCCAAATCTACCGAGTGGTATTCCGTATTCGCGTCAGGACCGGGGATCTTCGGACTTGGCAGTAAAGTTCCGGGATACGACATCACGAATCCGAAATATACCAACGGCGGTGTGAACCATTTCGGATCGCCATTTAATTTCCCTGAAGAGTTCGTTTCCGTGTACCGCCTGCATCCGCTCGTGCCTGACCTGCTTGAATATCGCGAACTCAATGTTGATCCGAATAAGATCGCTAAGCGCATTTCAGTGGTTGAAACATTTCAAGGCAAAGCAACTCCGTTTACGCAATCCATGGGACTTGCAAATTGGGGATTGACTCTGGGCCGTCAGCGATTGGGCCTTCTCACGCTCCACAATTCGCCGCTTTTCCTGCAAAACCTGAAGATGAGCAGACTTGATAGCAAGACGCAGCAGATCGACGTCGTCGCGCTCGACATCATTCGCGATCGCGAGCATGGAGTGCCGCGCTTCAATGAATTCAGGCGGCAGTATGGGCTGCGCCAGCTAACCAGCTTCGACGACTTCATGGACCCTGGCGTAACCCCCGGTTCGCCCGACCAACTGGAGCAGCAGGAAGCGGTGCGAACACTGCGCGAGCTTTATGGCCAGCACGTTTGCGATGCATCGAAAGTCATTACGAATGCGCAGGTCAATGACGATGGATCGCCAATCAATGATTGTCTTGGCCATCCCAATGGGACCCTCGTCGACAACATTGAGGACGTGGATACCGCCGTGGGATATCTTGCCGAGTATCGGCGGCCGCATGGATTCGCCATTTCAGAAACCCAGTTTGTCGTCTTCATTCTCAATGCTTCACGAAGGCTTTTCAGCGATCGCTTTTTCACTTCGAGTTTCCGACCTGAGTTCTACACTACGCTGGGTGTTGACTGGGTCAACCACAATGGTCCGGGCCCGGAGGTGATGGAAAAGGGAACTCCGAATGGGCATAAGCAGCCGGTCTCCCCTTTGAAGCGGATACTGCTGCGCAATATTCCGGAGTTGACGCCTGAGCTGGAAAACGTAGTCAATGCGTTCGATCCGTGGGCCCGGGATCGCGGCCAGTATTACAGCCTTGCATGGAAGCCACGTCCTGGAGCCGAATCCGACGATTCCTTCCAGAACCAGTAGAACGCGAGTTTACGACACGGGATCTGGAAGCATGCTTTGCCTGCTGTAGCCAAAGTCATGTGTGCATCAGTTGTTGCCCCAGAGGGGCGGGCTTCGTAAGTTTGAAAAGTGCGGCATTGGCCACGATGGTGACGAGAGATGCGGCCAGGGTGGCGTTGTAGACGTCTTTCCCGATCAGCTTCGAGTGCAATGAGACCTGGGCAAGAATGAACGAAAATTCGCCAATCTGCGTGAGACCAATCCCGACGCGCAATGCCGTTTGCGCAGGATAACGGAATAGACGAAGGATCGCGAACCAAACCGCGAATTTACCAACCAGTATCAGAAATACAATAACAGCGACAAGACGCCAGTTGGAGATCCATGTGCTTGGATCAATGAGCATGCCGATCGTGACGAAGAAGAGAGCAACGAAAGCATCTCGAATAGGCAGGATGTGCGCCGCCAGTTTATGGGCGTAGTCGGAGCTCCCGAGAAGCATGCCGCCGACAAACGCACCAAGCGCAGGCGATAGGCCAATTGCTTCGGTGATGGCGGCAATGACGAGGCAGACGGTGAGTGCCAGAAGAAGAGAGAGCTCGTCATTGCAGACTTTCTCCACGCGAACCAGGAGGCGCGGAACGATTTTCCAGCCGGCGAGTATTACGGGAATCAATAGAAGAAGGGCTCTCCCGATTCTCCAGAGGACTTGGCCGTACCCCGCTCCATGAGAAGAGCCGAAGCTGGGCAGTAGCACGGTCAGGATGACGACGGCGAGATCTTCGACGAGCGTAAGGGTGATCATGATGCGGCCGTGTTCAGAGGCAAGTTCGCCGCGATCCATCAGTAGACGCATGAGAACCATGGTGCTGGCGACCGAAATGATGCAACCGACAGCGATACCCTGGAGAAGCGGCCAGCCGAGAATCATGCCGATTCCCGCGCCAAGAGCGATGGAAAGGGCAATGCCGGCGGGCGCGCCAATGAGCGCGATCCACTTCAATTTGAGCAATTCAGGAATGGAAAACTCGATGCCGATCGAGAACATCAGGAGAATGACGCCAACCTCGGCCATGACTTCGAAGGCGTGAACGTCATGGACGCGAAGACCCGGAGTAAAGGGACTAAGAAGGAGACCGGCGAAAACATAGCCTAGAATAAGCGGCTGCCGGAGACGTGAAGCTATGAGACCAAGGATGAGGGCACTCGCAAAAATCATGGTGATATCGCGAAAGATGACCGTGGACTCGTTCACAGCAGCACCCGCCCGAGTTTGAAATGTGTTGCGAGGGAAAGTCTAGCATTGCGGAAGAACCTGCCGAAGAAAAGTTAGTTCTGATGCAATGAGACAGAAGGTCGAGATGACCAGGGAATGAACTGTCTGTGCAAAACGCCATCGCCGATAATACGCCTGGCTGTCGCTCGCATGAACGACGATCCGCTCGCTGACTGCGTCACAAATTTACGGCTCTTTCACCACGCAGTATTGTTTGCCGATATAACCCGACGTTGGCGCTTGCTGTAAATAAACAAGCTTACCGTTGAAATCCTTTGCCGCTGTGTTTGTGAGTTGGATATCCACTACTTTGGCAGAACCGAGTGCGCGCCGGACGACACGTTCCGGCAGACAGTGCATTTGCATATGACTCTGACCAAAACCCAGCACATCTTGCATTCTGGAACGAATACGAAGAACATGCCTGACTCGAATCATCCGTGATGAGATGTCCGGAGCCGCGAAGGAATCTTGTACCCCGAACACGAGTATGCCACCTGGCGTGAGCACTCTTACGAATTCGCGCAGGTACTGCTCCGAAAAGCGCACGGGCACATGCTGGAGGACGATGTTGCTGTAGATGAACGAGAAGCTTTCGTCAGCAAATGGCAGCCCCATATCGGAATGAGCCATATATCGGCAGTGTGCATACTGGTTGAAAGAGTCGGCCTTATCAATCATCTGCCGTGAGATATCCACGCCTGTACACGAAGCAAAGCGTCGCGCCAGAGACTGCGTCAGCCGGCCAACACCGCATCCAAAGTCCAATGCCGTACTGTCAAAATCAGGTACGCGGCCGATGTTGGCCAGATGGCACATGACGATCTCAATTTCGGCATCTCCGGTAGCCATGAACTCCGCAATATTCCACTTACCATCCGCCCTGGCGGCATCGGTGAGAATGGCCCCGAGAGCATCGCGCTCGGCGAGACTTTCCCAATCGTTCTTGAGCTTTTCGAGATTCATCTGTCTTCGGTCCCGATTCTCAAGACCGGTCGTGGTTGTAGTTGATCGCGGTGGCCCGTGCGCGATTTTGCGCCACAATTACAGCGAACATGTTGACCGCCATAGAGGAAAGTAAGAAGTCGAAGGGCTCGCTGCCGGCAGATTTCCAGTATTCTTTGCAAGGGCGATTCTCCAATTTGGAGGAGTTGTGCAGGCTGAGTAGAGACACATCAAGAAAACCTGCATAATACCTCTGCATGACAGAACAAAGATTAGCAGCCGACCATTGCGCGCTTGTCAGCGATTTGTCACATAATTGTCCAGAACCCAGCCCTTCCATGCGCTGTCTGAAAGCTCGATTTCCGGGGAACTTCGCGGGCGTTCGATCAGACTAATCCCCCGTTCCAAAAGGCGTCAGGATTGACCTCGCGCGAAAGAACCAGTACACTAATAAAGTTCGGCGATCCTGCCTGTTACCCCGTGCGCATACGTACGTATAAGTCCGGCTCACCGTGCTTTTCGGTTTGAGCACCCGGTGCCCGAGGGTAAGCATGTATCTGCCCAGCTTCAATAAGTTACGCGCCTTAAAATGAAGGCGTTGGAGGATTTATGTACGCGGTCATCCGCACTGGTGGTAAGCAGTATCGTGTCGCTCCGGGCGACGTAGTGAAGATTGAAAGGGCAGTTGCGGATGAAAACAGCACCATCGAGTTCAGCGATGTGCTGGCATTTTCCAGCGATGCGGGTTCTGTGACGAAGCCTGAGTCTGCCAAGGTGGTCGCTACGGTTCTAGGCGATGGACGCGCAGACAAGATCCTGGTCTTCCACTATAAGCGTAAGAAACAGTACAAGAAGCTGCAGGGACACCGTCAGGGGTTCACCCAGGTTCGTATCAACGAAATTCAGGTCGATGGAACGACCTACAGCGCACAGAAGTAAGCTGGCGCTCTAAATTTTTGAAAGCCGGCATGAGCCGGCGTGAGGAATTGAGAAATGGCACATAAAAAGGGCGGTGGAAGTTCTAGTAACGGTCGCGACTCTAACGCGCAGCGGCTGGGCGTGAAGGCCTTTGGTGGTGAATTTGTTACTGGTGGATCGATCATCGTGCGGCAGCGCGGCACCCGTCTGAAGCCGGGCCTCAACGTAGGCCGTGGCAGTGACGACACACTCTTTGCCAAGATCACCGGCAAGGTAAAGTTTGTCGATCGCGGGCGTTTGGGCCGCTTTGTTGCCATTGAGCCTGTTGCCGTTGAGTAAGGCAGTTTAGAAATCAAAGGCCGGAGCATAACGCTTCGGCCTTTTTGCGTTTGCCGGTGATTTTCTTACATGCAAGACAAAAAGAGCCCCGGGAAACTCCCGGGGCTTGTGTCGTTTCCAAAACCCTGGCGTCAGCCGGCGTTATTCATTGAGTTCTTCGCAAGTACGCGGTCGACAACGCTTTCCACATTTTGCAGAAATCCGCCCTGCGGGGTAACAGGCAGCGGAACATGGGGTCCAAGTTCGCCAGCCAGATCATTCCAGCGGGACAGGGATGCGGAGATCGGCGCAGCGGGCTGTTTGCGAACAGGCTCCGGCAGGGCAAGATATCCAATCCACGTAAGCAGAGACGCGACCGTGACGATTTCAGAAATCTGATTCGGCCACGTATACATGTTTGCCACGTGCAGAGCGAAGACAATGATATTCATTGTCGCCATCATGCTGAATCCTAGGCAAATGCCAAAGATGCGGCTGCGGTGGTCAATGTGCAATGCCCGGATAGACACCAGCAAAAACGCAAGCAGGCAAAGTTCAAGCACGCAAAGGGAACGGGCGATCTCGGTGAAGATGAATGTAATCCGCGCACCGTGTTCAACTTGTGAATAAGAAGTCAACACTGAGACCATTGCCACCAGTGCGGACACCACGATCACCCAGCGGAAGCCGAGAATGCCTAACCTGCTGAGTCCGGGAAGAGAAGACATCGCATGGCGAAATAAGTCCTGGAGGGCCAGGAAAAGGGCTACGTAGCCTGCAAACTGGGTGATCCAATAGGTGTAAAAGTAGAAGTTGTAGAGCAGGTGCCCATCCAGCCCAGGCGCAATCACGTCAGCGTGATAGATTCCCGTGAGCAGGGTTGTGCTGACAGCGCTAATAGCGAGGTATATCCCGAATGCCCCAAAGCTGGCCCGCTCTTTTAACCGCAAAAACGCCACCAAAGCCAATATCCAGAGAACAGGCTCCACGCTGGTAAGAACATTCGAGATGGCGGGAAGAATCATGCGCTATTCGAGCTACTGCTGTGAGGGTAGCTCGATTGCCCATACAGGGCAAGACTGTCTTTCCTACTAAGTAGTAACACCTGAATTGTTACTAAAGCCAGTGGGGCTCAACGAATTACCCAGCAGGTGCTGTGCGGCTAGCAAGCTGGAACCGGTATACGCTGATAGCGGTTTGGTTGTGGGGTTGACCCTAATCTCGAAGTGGCTCCTGTGATGGCAATGCGACCGCTGACGGCAGCTCTAACGCTGATGCAGGGGATGCCAAATAACAAATTTGTCGTTTTCATGAACGCGGCGTTTCTTTCAAGCGGAATATTGGAAGTAAGTCAATTATTATCAGCAAGATTCATGTTAAATGCGATAAGAGACCACGGACTTTATGTCTAACCGTCTCCATAGCTTGTGGCTGAGTCGTTTTATAGCAGCAAATCCTGCGCCTTCGATCCCTTGATCTGTCTGTATGCGTCCTAACTAACATGCTATAATTGACATGAGAATCGGGGCAAAAACCTCTTCGCTTTCAATCTGTTAGTCCATCCAGCCGGCCCTTGGCTGAGAGGCGATCGAAGGCTTTGCCTTGCCGGAGTTTCATGTCCACCAAAGAGCTTTTTGTTTCTAATACTTCCCTAGATGAACTGGATCCATCTTCCCCAGAAAAGGTTGACCCGAAAAAAATGAATGGTCAGGAAAATGGCTACACCGGTGACAATATTAAGGTGCTGGAAGGGCTGGAGGCTGTGCGTCTACGCCCCGCCATGTACATCGGCTCGACCGGCGAAATGGGTCTGCATCATCTGGTATATGAGGTCGTTGACAATTCCGTCGACGAGGCGCTGGCTGGGTATGCAAAACGGATTGAAGTCGTCATCCATGTTGATAACTCGATTACAGTCGTCGACGATGGCCGCGGTATTCCGGTAGACGAAATGGCGTTGCCTACGGGCGAGAGGCTGCCTGCCGTGCAGGTGGTGCTCACCAAGTTGCATGCGGGCGGCAAGTTCGATTCCTCGACGTATAAGGTTTCCGGTGGCCTGCATGGCGTCGGCGTGTCGTGCGTCAATGCGCTCAGCGAAGAGTTCGAAGTTGAGATCTGGCGCGATAACCATACCTACGAACAGGACTATGAACGCGGCATTCCGGTGTCGAAGCTACGGCAAACCGGAACATCGAAGAAACGGGGAACCAAGGTCCACTTCCTCCCCGACAAGAGCATCTTCACCGTTACGGAATACAACTACGATACTCTGGCGCAGCGGCTGCGCGAACTCGCCTTCCTGAACAAGGGGCTTGAGATTTCGCTGACAGACGAGCGCGCTACTGACGCGAAGACGGGCGAAGCGAAGCGTGCGGAGTTCAAGTACGCGGGCGGCATCGCGGAGTTCATCAAGCACATCAACAAGGGCAAGCAGATACTGCACGACAAGCCGATTGTGATGGAAGCGATGCGCGATGGCGTCGATATGGAGATCGCGCTCCAGTACAACGACGGCTATTCGGAAACGGTGTTTACGTTTGCGAACAACATCAACACCGTCGATGGTGGTTCACACCTGTCTGGATTCAAAACGGCGCTGACGCGCACCATCAATGCCGCAGGCCAGCAGATGGGCCTCTTCAAGGACGTGAAAGAGAACCTGTCCGGCGACGACGTGCGTGAAGGTCTGGTCGCGGTCATCAGCGTGAAGCTGCCCCAGCCACAGTTTGAAGGGCAGACCAAGGGCAAGTTGAATTCGGACATTGCCGGAACGGTGCAGGCCCTCGTTAACGAGAAGCTGGGCATGTTCCTCGAACAGAATCCTCCCGTAGCGCGCAAGATCATCAATAAGGCGATTGATGCGGCACGTGCGCGTGAAGCAGCGCGCAAGGCTCGTGACCTGACGCGGCGCAAGGGCGCGCTGGATGGCGGCGGACTGCCGGGTAAACTGGCCGATTGCAGCGAACGCCAGCCGGAACGCTGTGAACTGTATCTGGTCGAAGGTGAGTCGGCAGGTGGAACGGCGAAGCAGGGGCGTGACCGCCGCTTCCAGGCGATTCTTCCGCTCAAGGGAAAAATTCTCAATGTCGAAAAGGCCCGCTACGACAAGATGCTGGGGCATGAAGAAATCCGCGCCATGATTACGGCGTTGGGCACGAGCATCGGCAAGGACGACTTCGATCCGGCGAAGCTGCGCTACGGAAAAATCATCTTGATGACGGACGCCGACGTCGACGGATCGCACATTCGCACGTTGCTACTCACATTCTTTTTCCGTCACATGCAGGAGCTGATCAAGCGCGGACACGTGTACATTGCGCAGCCGCCGCTCTATCGCATCAAGAAGGGCAAGTTTGAGCAATACATCAAGGACGACCGCGAGTTCGTAAAGGTGATGGTGAAGCGAGCATCAGACGGCATGATCGTTCGTCATGGCGAGAATGCCACGAAGCTCGAAGGCGCTGCGCTTACGAAGTTCATGGGGCAGTTGAATGACTATCTCGGCTTCTTCGATAAGGTGAACAAGCGCCTGCGAAATGAAGAAGTCACCGGGTTGTTCGCCAGGCTGTTTGCGCATGAAGGCAAGGAGCCGGTGAAGCGCGCAGACTTTGAAGGGAATGGGGCGAATATTCCAGCGAAGCTGTCAGAACTGTACGATGAACTGAAGAAGGTCGAAAAGAAGTACCAGTTCAAAGGTCTCGACAAGCCGGTGCACGATGAGGAGCATCAGACCTGGTCGCTGATTTTCCACGATGCACAGGGCGCCGAACGCAAGATCGACTGGACATTTGCCTCTGCTCCGGAGACGCGACAGATGCTGGCAAAATTTTCGCAGATCAAGGATACTCTGGAGCCTCCCTTCCTGATTGAGTATGCTGGCAAGGCTGCTGTTGCGGCTGAGCCCGACCCGGAAGAGACGGAAGGCGAGACAACAGGTGAGATCGAGGCAGGCAAGCCGGCGCCGAAGCGCGTCGGTCGCGCGTCACACGAACCGGTTGAAAAGCAGACGCCGCACGAGTTGTTCGAGTACGTGATTGAGCAAGGAAGACGCGAGTATCAGGTGCAGCGCTACAAAGGCTTGGGCGAGATGACAGCCACACAGCTATGGGAAACGACGATGGATCCTGAGCATCGCACACTGCTTACCGTTAAGCTTGAGGACATTGCGGAAACGGAGACGATCTTTACCACATTGATGGGCGAAGATGTTGAAGCTCGCCGCAAGTTCATCGAAGACAACGCATTGGATGTGAAAAACCTGGACATCTAAGCGTTGAATTTTCGCGGGTAGAGGGTGGCTGCAAAGCTGCCCTTTTTCTTTTGGTGAAAGGGGTAATTCACAACAAGTAGCACAGTCCTTAACATGGATAGTGTGAGTTCTCTTCTCTTCCAGGACACGAGGTTAGAAGATTTGCATCGGATGTTACTGGCTGCGTACGGATCTCCACCGGAACGCGAGTGCTGGAGCCCGTTACGACAGCTTGTTTACTCGATGTTGTCTTCGCGGACAAAGACCGAGATATCGCATGAAGTGCTCTATGCATTGGAGAAACAGTATGTCACGTGGGAGCAGGTGCGCGATGCACCTGTGCAGGATGTGCTTGATGTGATTGCTCCGGTTAATTTTCCAGAAAAGAAAGCGCCTGCGCTGCAAAAAGCGCTGCGGCGAATCACGCGGCAGAATGGCGGTAAGCTGAGTCTTGATTTTCTGCACGGTCACAGCGAAGAACGCATTCGCCGATGGCTGGAGTCGTTTGAAGGCGTTGGAGCGAAGACAAGTGCGTCGGTCGTGAATTTCAGTACGATTCGCGGGCGTGCTCTGGCAGTGGACTCGCATCATGATCGCATTGCGAAGCGCCTGCACCTGGTACCTCGCAGTGTGAGCCCGGATGAAACAGAACGACGACTTCTGGAGATGGCTCCTGCTAATTGGACGCCGGAAACGCTGGACGAGCATCACAGACTGGTGAAGCTGCACGGGCAGGTACGGTGCACGAAGAATGACTTTGAGAAGAATTGTGCGGTTTGTCCCTTGTTGAGAATGTGTCCTACGGGGAAAGAGATAGTTGCCGCCAGCAACGCATAGGGCGCAACGACATTTTGAGAGGTTTATTGCTCTAGCTCTATTTTTGTAGCTTCCACTATAATTCTCTTGGCGTTGCAGGACGCCTCCGGGCCCGCGGGAAGGGTTGAACCCACTTGCCACTTCACAAAAGGTTTCGAGCCTTTATGCAGCCGGATTTGCGGGCCATCGGCATGACTATGCATGGAGGCAAGATGAAGCAACTTCCCGAATTCCCTCACCTTTCTCACCTCAAAAAACAGGCCAAGGAACTGCTATCCGCATATAAGGAAAATGACTCTGTTGCCATTCGCCGTTTCCTTGAATTTCTCCCATCCACCCACGGTGCAAGCTCCGAGCAGGTTGCCGGCCTCGAGCTTCATCTGCACGATGCGCAGTCCTGCATCGCGCGCGAATATGGATTTGCTTCCTGGGCGGCGCTCGCAGCACATGTAGAGCGGACGGCTCTTGACCGGATGAGCCGCGAAGATGCGCTCAAGAGATGGATTCTGCTGGTTTATGGCGGCAATTACAACGGGCCGCGGCCGGCGCTGGCAATCCGTCTGCTTCGTGAACGAACGAACCTGCTCGGCGATGACCCGTATCTTGCATGCGCGGTTGGAGATGAAGCGCTGCTGCTCCGGATGGTGACGAGCAATACAGCATGGATACATGAAGCAGGGGGTCCGGTGCAGATGCCTCCATTGATTGCCGTGACGCACTCAGGACTGGTACAGGACGCGGCATTTGCGGATGCGCTATTGAGCTGCGCCAGATTGTTGCTCGATCATGGCGCAAATCCTGACCAGACATGGATCAGTCCCGAATTCCCCGATAGCCCGTTGAGCGCGCTCTATGGCGCTGCGGGAAAAAATCACCATACCGGCATGACACGACTTCTGCTGGAGCGTGGCGCGAATCCGAATGACAACGAGTCGCTTTATCACTCCATGGAGAGCAAAGACCTGACCTGCACACGGCTACTGCTGGATGCTGGAGCGAAAGTCGATGGCACGAACGCGATCGGTCATGCTTTGGACTACGACAGATTGGATGGACTAAGACTGCTGCTCGCCTACGGAGGGAATCCAGGACTTCCGGGCGCATCGGATTATCCGATTTTTCATGCCATTCGACGTGGGCGATCCGTCGAACACATTCAGTTGCTGCTGGATGCCGGGGCAGAGAGAAACGCTTTGAATTCAGATGGGCAGACGCCGTATCAGTCTGCTCTTTTTTATGGTCAGACGGAAATTGCTGCACTGCTCAGGTTTCCTGAAATGAATGACGCGCTTTCGAGCGAAGATGCATTTGTAGCAGCATGCGCGCGAGGCGATCGGGAAGAAGTCATGAGACGGCTTTCCGAAACTCCAGATATTGTGCAGAGGCTTTCAGAAAAGCAGCTGAAACAGCTGCCTAACTTGGCGGCACAAGGTAGTTTTGCAGCCGTGAAAACGATGGTGGAAGCCGGTTGGCCGATCAAGGTGCGCGGAGGAGACTGGGAGGCATCGGCGCTCAATTTGGCCGTCTACCGCGGCGATGCGGCGATGACGGAGTTTCTGCTGGATCACGGAGCGGACTGGCAGCAAAAGCATGGCTTCGGTGGCAACGCGATGGGCACGCTCGGTTATGCGTCGAACAACAACGCCAAAGATTTCGAGCGGGGCGACTGGCTTGCCTGCGCCAAGGTGATGATTGCGCATGGCATGCCTCTGCCTCCAGAGCACTACGAATTTTCAGAAGAAGTGACAGAGTATTTTGAGAGCCTGCGAAGCGTTGCTGAAACGACGTGATCCTGCTTCAAAATGAGCAGTCTTTTCTCAGCCTCTTTTGCGATTCGATATACTGCTCGCCGATGAAGACACGCGACATTTCGCGCAGGGCCTTTCTGCAAGGATGCACTAGTGTGGCCGTTGCATCTGGGTTAGCGCATGCAAGAGCGCAGGCGGAGGTGAAGAGTCCAGATTTGACGCAGGATTCCAATCGTCCGCAATTTCATCTGCTGCCCGCTGCGAACTGGATGAACGATCCGAATGGGCCGATCTTCTGGAAGGCCCGCTACCAGATGTTTTACCAGTACAACCCTCATGCGGCTGTCTGGGGCGATATGCACTGGGCGCACGCATCCAGTCCGGATATGGTCCATTGGCGGCATATGCCCATTGCATTGTCGCCGACGCCGGGCGGTCCTGACCAAGACGGCTGCTTCAGCGGGAGCGCGGTGAACTTCAAGGGTGTGGCGGCTGTGCTCTATACCGCCGTGAAAAGTGCGCCTGCTGCGGAAGCAACGCTACGCGACGGCCAGCATAATTTTCGCGAAACGCAGTGCCTTGCCACTTCTAGCCATCCGGAGTTGAACACATGGGACAAGTTGCAGCGGCCAGTGCTCGCAGCGCCTCCCTCGGGAATGGAAATTACAGGATTCCGCGATCCATGCCTGTGGAAGGAAGACGATGCATGGTACATGGGTATTGGTTCCGGCATCGTCCGAAAAGGCGGCTGTGTATTGCTGTATCGCTCGCACGATTTGCATCAGTGGGATTACTTGCATCCGCTTATCGGTGGTGAGTGGAATGGCGTGGCATTGGGGAATCCAGTCGACAGCGGCGAAATGTGGGAGTGCCCTGACTTCTTTGCGCTTGGCGGGAAGCATGTGCTGCTGTACTCCACGCTTCGCCGTGTTTATTGGATGTCTGGTGAGTACGATGCGAAGGAGCATCGCTTTCAACCGCAGCAAAAGGGTGAGTTAGATTACGGTCCCCACGCGTACTACGCGCCCAAAAGTATGGTGGATGAGCATGGCAACCGGATTCTGTGGGGTTGGATTCCGGAGACGCGGCCGGAGGCGGAGTATGCCCGCGCGGGATGGGCCGGACTGATGTCATTGCCGCGTTTGCTCACATTGAATGCCGATGGTCAGCTCGAAATGCGGGTGATTCCTCGTGTGAGAGATTTGCGTAGCAACGAGCCAATGCTATGGCAGACAGGTGAGACCCATGTTGCGTGGCCTGTGAACGGATTGGGTGCGGAACTGGCGCTGCATGCGCAGCCGGGGAAAGGCGTTGTTGATGTAACCATTGGGCCGGCAGACAAGCCGGCGGTCACCTACCGGCTCGATCCCAACCAGGGTGTATTGAGTTTTAACGGTGAGACGATTGGGCTTGATTTGCCGCATGGCGAGATGCGGCTTTCGTTGTTTCTCGATGGCTCAGTGCTTGAAGTGTTCGTGAACGAACGGATCGCGCATACAAGCCGCGTTTACGACCTTCCTCCTAATGAGGCAATGCTGGCTCTTCACGACTCTGGATCGGCGATCAGCGACGCAACGCTGTGGCAAATGCGTCCGATCTCTCCGGATCGGCTGACCTCTTGAATGCTGGCCACATGGATGAGCGCCGCGCAGGATCAGACAGTTTCGTCTTTGTTTCCGGCGATGCGATGGCTATACTGCATCTTTCCGTAATGAGGATTTTTCACATACTATGGCACTTGACCGTCGCGCGTTCTTAGCGTTTTCCGGCCGCCTTGGCCTCGCTTCCACACTCTTCCCCGGTGCACTCTATACGCTTGCTGCGCAGGCACAGGCTGATTCCGGGCCTGGAGAAAAACCAAAAATTACTCCTGAGATGGTAGACGCGGCAGCGGGTCTGGCCGGTGTAACCGTTACCCCTGAGCAGAAGCAGATGATGCTCGACGGCCTGAACCAGCAGCGCGATGCATATGATGCGATTCGTAAACTGCATCTACCGAACAGTCTGCCTCCGGCGTATGTCTTCGATCCTCTGCCGCCCGGCGCAAAGGTCAATACGGAGAAGCGAGTGCCGCGCTACAGCAAGGCTCCTGCAATTGCGACTGTGCCTGCGAATCTGGAAGAGCTGGCATTTGCTTCCGTGGTGGAGCTGAGCGACCTGATGAGGCGCAGGAAAGTCTCTTCGACCAATTTGACCGAAATGTACATCGCACGGCTCAAACGCTACGATCCGTTGCTGCATTTTGTGATCACGATCACCGAGGACCGGGCCCAGGCGCATGCAAAAGATGCGGATGCGGAGATCGCCGCAGGCAAATATCGCGGGCCATTGCATGGGCTGCCGTGGGGTGCGAAAGACTTGCTTGCGGTGAAAGGTTATCCCACGACCTGGGGCGCGGGCGGATTCGAGAAACAGAGCTTCGATGAGGACGCAACAGTCGTGAAGCGACTCGATGCGGCGGGTGCTGTGCTTGTTGCGAAGACCACGCTGGGCGCTCTGGCAATGGGGGACAAGTGGTTTAGCGGACGCACGCGAAATCCATGGAATCCGAAACAGGGGTCGAGTGGATCGTCCGCTGGTTCGGCATCTACGACTGCGGCGGGGTGTGTAGCGTTCGCGATCGGATCGGAGACGCTTGGGTCTATTTCATCACCTTCGACGCGATGTGGGACGACGGGATTGCGGCCCACATTCGGCTTCGTTCCACGTACGGGGGCGATGGCTCTGAGCTGGACGATGGATAAGCTTGGGCCGATCTGCCGCGCAGTGGAAGATTGCGCGATTGTGATGCAGGCGATCTACGGCCCGGATGAGCAGGACCTGGCTACGCGCGATGCTGCGTTTAACTGGGATGCGTCATTTGATTGGAAGTCGTTACGGGTGGGATTTATCCAGAAAGGGTTTGAGCCGGAAAAAGAGCGGCAAGAAGAGGAGGGGAAGCAACCGGCCGCTTTGACGGATGAAGAAAAGAAAAAGCGCGAGCAGCATCGCAGAGAAATGGAAGCTGCGCACGCGCGTCGTAGCTATGATCGCAAATACGATCTTGCCGCGCTCGATAGACTGCGTGGCATGGGTGTGAATCTGATTCCGGTGGAATTGCCCGACCTGCCCTATGGGGCTATGACCCCGTTATTGACAGCCGAGGCTGCCGCCTCTTTCGATGAGCTGACGACAACCGGGCGGGACAAATTACTTACCGAACAGAGTCCGGAGGACTGGCCGAATCTGTTACGAGTTTCGCGCTTTTATCCTGCGGTTGAATATATTCAGGCAAACCGGGCGCGGTCGCTGGCGATTCGCGAAGTGTCGAAGCTGTTTGAGCAGGTGGATGTGATCGTCGCCTCGACAAGCGGCGAACAGCTGGTAGTGACGAATCTTACCGGGCATCCGGCGGTAATTGTGCCGAACGGTATTCGCGGGAACGATGCACCGGTTCCACCAAAAGTGGATACAGGCGAGGATGATTCGATAGGCGGCCCTGGAACTCCGGTAAGCATCACGTTTCTCGGAGGTCATTATCAGGATGCAAAGTTGTGCGCGTTTGCCAAGGCGTATCAGGATGCCTCGGGATTCCAGAAGCTGCATCCGGACTTGCCTCTTCGCTAAGCTCAGGGCAGAGCTGCAATGGCGCGTTTGGCATAAAACCAGAGGCAGTTGATACCATGCGCATATGCCTCTCGTTGAAGTCAGTCACCTCTCGAAGAGCTATCCGCGGCGTGATGGTCTGCATACGGAGCACTCGCTGGTGGTGGATGATGTCTCGTTCGTGATTCATCGCGGAGAGACGCTTGGGCTGGTGGGCGAATCGGGTTCCGGCAAGAGCACGATTGCGCGTATGGTGCTTGGACTGATTGAGCCGACATCGGGCACGGTGATGTTCGATGGGCGGCCGATGACGGGTGTTCCGCAGCGCCAGTTGCGAGTGTTGCGTCGGCGCGTACAACCCGTATTTCAGGACCCCTTTGCGGCGCTCAACCCGCGCATGCGCGTTGCCGAGGTCATTGCCGAGCCGCTGGTGATTCATCACACGGCGGCGAAGAGTGAATTGCGACTTAAGTGCGTAGAGCTATTGCGTGCTGTGGGACTCGACGAGTCGGCGCTCGGGCGGTATCCGCATGAGTTTTCCGGGGGACAGCGGCAGCGCATCAACATTGCGCGTGCTCTCGCGCTTCGCCCAGAGCTGCTGGTGCTCGATGAGCCTGTCTCCGCGCTGGATGTAAGCGTGGGCGCGCAGATCGTCAATTTGCTGCGCGACCTGCAGCGCGAGTTTCAGCTAACGTATCTATTCATCTCGCACTCGATGCCGCTGGTACGGTATCTCTCGACCAACATCGCCGTGCTGCGGCGTGGCAGGCTACTTGAATATGGATCGCGCGATGCGATCTGCGGCGCTCCGCAGAATGAGTACACACAGATGCTGATTGCCGCTACGCCTGAACTGCGGCTGGCTTAAACCGTCTTGTTCCATCTGCCCATACAATCGAAACTACATGCACTTACATTGGGATGGGCGCGTTGTCTGGCTTTTTGTTGCGTCACTGATTGCGGGGGCCCTGAACGCCATGGCCGGGGGAGGATCGTTTCTGTCCTTTCCGGCGCTGCTGAACGTGGGTGTGCTGCCGATTCAGGCGAACGCGACCAATACAGTAGCGCTTTGGCCCGGACAGCTTACATCGATTGCAGCGTATTTTGAGGACCTGAAACACAATCTACGGCTAGTGCTGCCTCTGTCTATTGCGGCGGCCATTGGCGGTGTTGCCGGCGGCGTCGTGCTGCTGCGAACGCAGCAGGCCACCTTCCTGCATCTGGTTCCGTGGCTGCTGCTGACGTCTGCGTTGCTCTTTGCCGCAAGTACACCGATTTCCCGATGGCTGCAGACGCGGAGTCGGGACAAGGATGCTGCTGCGAGCCATCCATCGTATCTGCCGTTATTCATCGGCATGATGGCCGTTTGCTTCTACATTGGGTACTTCGGCGCTGGCGCTGGCTTCCTGATCATTTCCCTGCTGGCGATTTTCGGAATCGAGAACATCAACCAGATCAATGCGCTCAAGGTGGTAACGACGACACTGGCGAATGGGGTCGCTGTGGTGGTCTTTATAGTGGGGAGACAGGTGCTTTGGCAGCATTGCCTGTTGATGATGATGACGGCTGCAATCGGAGGCTACTTTGGCGCGCGTTTCTCGCGCAGGCTCGATCCGCAGTTGATGCGCTGGGTTGTGGTTTGTATCGGGCTAGGCATGGCCGCCTACTTTTTCTGGAGACAGAGTTGATGCTTATAACACCGCCGACGAATGCGATCGGTTCGATTGCCGCTTTTTCGACAACAACCGCTTTTGTGCCGCAGCTGATCCGCGTATGGCGGCTGAAGAGCGCGCGAGATATTTCACTCCCTATGTTTCTGCTCTTTTCTTTCGGCGAAGCGATGTGGCTGGTGTATGGATTGCTGATTCACTCGGCGCCGGTAATTCTGGCGAATGTCGTGACGCTTGCTTTGGCGCTGGCCATCCTGGTGCTGAAGCTCCGGTATGACGGACGGGGATACCCCTCCCCCTAAGGTATCCTGATTCTTTTATTTTCAATAACATAGTGAGGGGTCATCCCCTCCTATGTTATTGATTTTTATGGGCTTAGATGCGACCTAGTATTTTCAATGACTTACGGGGGGATTGACGATCTGATTAGTCATACCCGGCAGATCTGTCGAAAAAACTCCCTCTATTCAGGATAGCAATTTAGGGGATAATACTCGGCAAGGTCTTTGACAGATTAAGTCGTTTATTTTCAATTCATTACGGCACGCGTTGATCCGA
>DATHQH010000022.1:0-32585 GCA_035482895.1 Alloacidobacterium sp.
CTTCAATCCGGTGGCGGTTCGAACGGTTCTGCCATACCAGGAGCTGAGAGCCAAGCTGGGTATGGAGGGTAAATCACCTGGTGAAATTACTGAAGAGATTCAGGCGGCTTATTCAAAAGGTGAATTGCCGAGGATGGAAGCCGTCGGATTCGCGTACATGTTCTCTGCGGATCAGAAGCTTGGCCCTGCCGGTGCGTGGCACCCTCACATGATGATCTACACGCCTTACTATACGAACTCAATGCTCGGTGGCAATGCAGAAGACAGCGACCTGCCGCGCATCTCGGATGATGAGGGGACACCGTTCGCCGTCACCGTGATTCCGGTTGACCATAGGCTGGCTGTAAAGGCGCGGACGGAATGAGTCCTAAACCATACCAACGAAACCCAGAAGGAGCAGGTGTGATGAGTGCAACAACCGCAGACCATGAGATTGTATCGCAGGACCAATGGCTGGAAGCACGCAAGGCGCTGCTGGCCGAAGAAAAGGCCTTCACACGGCAGCGTGATGCACTGAGCCGTAAACGGCGCGAGCTGCCGTGGGTCAAAGTAGAAAAGCCTTATGTCTTCGAAGGGCCAAACGGGGTAGAAACACTGGCTGATCTATTCGACGGACGCAGCCAACTCATCGTGTACCACTTCATGTTCGGGCCAGAGTGGGGCGAAGGATGTCCGAGATGCTCGATGGGGGCCGACCATTTCGATCGCAGCGTCGTTCATCTCGCGCAGCGCGATGTAACGTTGTTGGCGATATCGCGGGCGCCGCTATCTGAAATCGAAGCTTTCAAGAAGCGCATGGGCTGGGGCTTTACATGGGTCTCATCCTACGGCAGTGATTTCAATTACGACTATCGCGTGTCATTCACTCTGGAAGAGATGAATCGTGGGCAGTTTGATTACAACTACGGCATGAAGGGATTTCCAACCGAGGAAGCAACTGGCACGAGCGTCTTCTACAAGGATTCCGATAACAATATCTTTCATACTTACTCGTCCTATGCGCGTGCAGCCGAAGGGATGCTCGTTCCGTATCACTTCCTCGACCTTGTGCCGAAAGGCCGCGACGAAGAAGGGTTTTTGCCCGATGCGATGGCATGGGTTCGCCACCATGATCGCTATCGCGACAATCGAGCAAGCCTTGTGCATCTGAACAGCTAGACGATTGCTAATCCAAACAAAAAGGAGAAACGGCAAATGAGCACAATGAGTGTAAGCCACAAGGTCGTATCGAGTGCGGAGTGGCTGGCGGAACGCAAGAGTTTGCTGGCCAGAGAAAAAGAATTGACTCGGGCGCGCGATGAGCTGAACCGCCAGCGGCGTGAGCTGCCATGGGTCCGCGTGGAAAAGAACTATGTGTTCGACGGCTCCGGCGGCAAGGAGACATTAGCCGATCTCTTTGATGGCCGAAGCCAGCTCATCGTTCAGCATTTCATGTTTGGACCGGGTTGGAAGGAGGGATGCGTCGGATGCTCGTTCAAATCGGACCATATCGATGGGACGCTAGCGCATCTGGAGCACCATGACGTGAGCCTTGTTTCCGTCTCGCGTGCGCCGCTGGAAGAGATTGAAGCATTCAAGGAACGCATGGGATGGAAGTTCAAATGGGTGTCGTCGTTCGGCAGCGATTTCAATTTCGACTTCCATGTGTCGTTCCGCCCGGAAGAGATAGCGAGCGGCAAGGTGCTTTACAACTACGCCATGCAGGATTTTCTAAGCGAAGAACTTTCCGGGGACAGTGTTTTCTATAAGGATGCGAACGGTGACATCTTTCATACCTATTCGACGCATGGGCGCGGGGATGAACAATTCGTCTCCACATATATGTATCTCGACATCACCCCCAAGGGCCGCAATGAGAATGGACCTCGCCACAACCTGACCGACTGGGTCCGGCACCACGACAAATATGAAGAGGGCGGCTCAGTGAATGAGCAGGGGCGGTACGTGGCGGCGAAAAAACAAACCTCGCCATGCGGCTGCGAAGAGAGCCGCGCATGAGAGCGCAGGCCTGCTGCGGTCGCGTGGCCACAGTGGCTCGACGCGGTTTGTGGAAGCGCGCTTCGGGCGGCGTGCTTCCTGGCGCACTATTGGTGCTGATGCCGAAGTGTCCCATGTGCGTTGCGGCTTATGTCGCGCTGGCGACGGGTGTGGGGGGTTCGGTTTCGACTGCGGCGTACTTGCGCGAAGGGATGCTGGTGTTGTGCGTGGCGGCGCTGGGCTATCTTGCGCTGAGGTGTCTCCCTGCAAAAGCGTTTTTGAAGAGAGCACGAAATTAGTGCTCTCCCACCCCTTCGGCAAGCTCAGGGCAAGCTCTTTCGCGAACTGCGCGAAAGGATGGGGCACCCGCGTTCGTGCCGCTTCTTAGAAAAAAGCAGATCCTTCGACTCCGCGCCTCTGGCGCTCCGCTCAGGATGACAACTGTAAGAAGGGTACGGTTAGTCCAGCTTTTCTGGTTCGATTGCGATGTCTTTTTCGCCGGCGGCTTTCTTTTCCCAATACTTCTTGACCCAGGCTTCGAAGCTTTTGCCGGCGGCGGTGTCGCGTCCGGTGAAGGCCAGGGCTGCGATCTCTGAGTAGGGGATCGACAGCTTGGTGCGCTCGGTTGCGGGAATGATACGGACAGCTGAATCTATAAGTGTTTTGCTACTGCGACGATCGAAGATGTAGCCGCTGATCTGCCGGCCGTCTTTCAGGGTGATGGTTACATCGCCGCGGTAGTCGAAGGCTTTCTCGAAGGCCTGATGAATTTCTTCATCGGAAGCGAGAGACGGAACCCAGCCTTCGAGCTGTTCATGCTCGCGACCCGCGGCTATTTCGAGCTCATCCGGATTGACGTGCGTCTCGGTCGTCATATTGTTGTTCCCTCTTCGACTCTTACTTTTGTCTGTAGCTGCACGAGCGGGTTCTGCGAATGCACCGGCTTGACCGGCTCATTAAGCAGATCGAGCGCGCCGCGATCTTCGTACTTGTCAAAGAAGACGGCAATGGCTGTGTCGATCAAGCCGCGCAGCGAGCCGAAGGTGTAGTAGACGCCGGAGGCCTCATATCCGGAGTGGACCATGCAGTTGGCGCACTTCGGATTCCCGGATTCTGTCCCATAATTCGACCAGTCGGTCGTCTCAATCAGTTCCTGGAAGGTGTCGGCGTAGCCATCCTGCAGGAGATAGCAGGGCTTTTGCCAGCCGAAGATGCTGAAAGCGGGCATGCCCCACGGGGTGCAGGTGAACTCGCGCTTACCCATGAGGAATTCCATATACATAGGCGAGGCGTTGAACTTCCACATCTTTTTGCGGTTCGAAAGGATGGCGCGGAAGAGGCGGCGTGAGCGGGCGCGTCCCAGAAAGTGCTTCTGGTCAGGGGCCTTCTCATAGGTGTAACCAGGGGCGACCATCATTCCCTCGACACCTACCTGCATCAGCTCGTCAAAGAAGGCGCGGACCGAGTTCGGGTCAGCTCCGTCGAAGAGCGTGGTGTTGGTAGTGACGCGAAAGCCAGCAGCAACTGCTGCCTTGATGCCTTCGAGGGCAATGTCGTATCCACCTTCGCGGCATACGGAAAAGTCGTGGTGCTCGCGCTGACCGTCAAGATGGACGGAGAACGACAGGTATTTGCTGGGCTTAAAAAGATGAAGTTTTTCTTTAAGAAGCAGCGCGTTCGTGCACATATAGACGTACTTTTTGCGCGCAACCAGACCTTCGACGATTTTGTCGATCTGCGGGTGCAGGAGGGGTTCGCCACCAGGGATCGAGACCATGGGCGTGCCAGATTCTTCGACAGCACGAAAGCACTCTTCGGGCGTCAAATCCTGCTTGAGGATGTGCGCAGGATATTGAATTTTGCCGCATCCAGCACAGGCCAGATTGCAGCGGAAGAGCGGCTCAAGCATGGTGACGAGCGGGAAGCGCTTGCGGCCCTTCATCTTCTGCCTGAGGACGTAGGTTGCTACGGTCCATGCCTGGGAAATCGGTACAGCCATTCGAGGTTGTTCCTCCTACCTCAGGGGCTGAAGCCCCGTTCGGCTTAAATCATTTATGCGCGGGCTAAAGCCCACGCCTGCCTTTAAACTTTTAGGCCTGTTCCATCGCGCGCTTATAGTTGGTGAGCGCCAGGAGCGGGAAATAATTCCGGTACTGGTGGTACGCGAGATAAAAGACTCGCGGGAAGCCGGTTCCAGTGTAAATTGCCTGACGGCTTACGCCTTCGTCCGTGCTCTCGTCCCAGTTCCCGTCCGCCTGCTGGTGTTCGAGCAACCAGCGGACGCCCTTAGCGACGCTGTCGCTGCGGTTGTCGCCGGCGGAGAGCAGCCCGAGAATGGCCCATGCCGTCTGCGATGGCGTGCTGATGCCGACACCGCGCGTCGTTGGGTCGTCGTAGCTGCCGCAGCTTTCGCCCCAACCGCCGTCGGAGTTCTGCACCATGCGAATCCACTCGGCGGCCTGCTGGATCTGCGGCTCGTGGTTCCAGACGCCGATGGCTTCGAGTCCGCGCAGAACGAGAAATGTGCCGTAGATATAGTTGACGCCCCAGCGTCCAAACCAACTGCCGTCCGGCTCCTGTTCATCGAAGATGAACTTGATAGCCTTTTCGACGCGCTTGTCTTTGCGCGTGTAGCCATAGATGGCCAGCATCTCCAGAATGCGCCCGGTAATGTCGACGGTCGGCGGATCGAGCATCGCGTTATGATCGGCAAACGGGATGTACTGGAAGATCATCTTCGTGTTGTCTTTATCGAAGCTGGCCCAGCCGCCGTTCCTGCACTGCATGGAGAATACCCAGTCGATGGCGCGCAGACAGACATCATGCTGATAGCGCTCGCGAGGGTTATCAACCTTATTTAGCGCAAGCAGAACCTGTGCCGTATCATCAACATCCGGGTAAAACTCATTGTTAAACTCGAAGTACCACCCGCCCGGTTCGGCGTTGCGAACCTTCATCGCCCAGTCGCCTTTATGGCGCACTTCCTTTGAGAGCATCCAGTCGGCGGCCTTGAGCATGCGTGCATCATTGCGCGGTACGCCGGCTTCACCGAGGGCGAAGATGGCCTGCGCCGTGTCCCAGACCGGGGACATGCAGGGCTGCATGCGGAAAGTGGGCTCAGGGCAATCGGGGGAGCCGTTCGGCTCGTCAATGCCGAGCTTTTCGAATTCGTCGATAGCGCGGATGACCTGCGGGTCGTCCAGCGAATAGCCCAAGCAGCGCAGTGCGACGATCGCATTGAGCATGGCCGGGTAGATGGCGCCGAGGCCGTCGGACATCTCAAGGCGCTCCAGCATCCACTTCTCAGCCTGCTTCAGCGCGATCTTGCGCAGCGGGCGGATGTGGATGCGCTCAGCCCAGTGCGCGATGCGGTCCCACATGAGAAAGAAATTGCGCCAGCTGATGCGGTTCTTGCTGTCCCACTTGAGGTGCAGATTCGCGTTTTCGCGGCCGCCCACGAAGAGCTCGTCGATTCCCTGCTCCGGCGGGATTTTCTTGAATGGCTTCTTTGCGTAGGCGATCGAGAGCGGCACTAAGATAGCGCGCGACCACGATGAGATTTCGTAGATATTGAAGTAGAACCACTTGGGAAAGAGCACGATCTCTGGCGGAACGGCCGGAACCGCGTCGTATTCGTACTGTCCGAGGGCGCAAAGGTAAATCTTGGTGAAGGTGTTGCACTCAACGACGCCACCGTGGGCGAGAATCCACTCGCGAGCCTTGACAAGGATGGACTCGTCTGCGCTCCAGCCCATGAGTTTGCAGGCAAAGTAGCACTTGACGGTGAGACTGATATTGCCGGGACCGCCGGGGTAGATGCTCCAACTGCCGTCGTCATTCTGGAATCGGAGCATTTCGGTGAGGGCGCGGTTCAACTTGCCTTCGTCGCCCGTGCCGAGGAAGCGATGGACGAAGATGTAATCGGCTTCGAGCATGGAGTCGGCTTCCAGTTCGCCGCACCAATAGCCCTCAGGATGCTGAATGGAGAAAATGTAGTCGCGGGAACGCGCAATCGCGGCCGCCACAGACTCCAAAGCGGCGTCGATCCGGCCAAACTTTGGAGTAGCGCGTTGTGCTGTTCCGGAAGATGGATTCATGCTATCGCTAAAACTCTACTATTCCTGATGAGAATTTAAAGTTGCCTTCCCTTCAATCAGAGTGCAAGAAATTCTTCATCGAGGGGCTGGATGCCCCTTCTGTATTTCTGACGCGCTCACTTCCAACGACCTGAAGCTTACTTCTACGAAACCGGAGCGGGCGGCGGAGCCGAGGCAATCGCCTGCACAATTTCGGGCGGAAGACCGAAGCGCACGTTTTCCGGCATGACTTCTACTTCTTCGACGCTGCCAAAACCTTTTAGACGCAAATAATTTACCACGTCTTCGACCAGAACTTCCGGAGCCGATGCGCCCGCGGTGATGGCGACCGTCGAAACATTTTCCAGCCACTCCGGGTTGATGGCCTCGGAGTTATCAATGAGGTATCCGTTGGTGCCAAGATTACGCGAAACCTCAACCAAACGGTTCGAGTTGGAGCTGTTGTTCGAGCCGACGACAAGCACCAGGTCCGCGTTATGCGCGACGTTCTTCACTGCTGTCTGGCGGTTTTCCGTTGCGTAGCAGATGTCCTGCGAGTGCGGCCCGATAATGTTCGGAAACTTCTCTTTGAGCGCGTGGATAATGTCGCGTGCTTCGTCGAGCGAAAGCGTCGTCTGCGTGAGATAGGCAACACGATTCGGATCGGGCACCTGGAGCGCATTCACCTCTTCGGCGCTGGAGACAATCTGCGTCACATCCGGCGCTTCTCCGAAGGTACCTTCGATTTCATCATGGTCGCGATGACCGACCAGGACGAGCGAATATCCCTGCTTGGCGAACTTGACGGCCTCTACATGGACCTTGGTGACGAGCGGACAGGTAGCGTCGATGACTTTGAGCTTGCGATCTTTGCTGTTTTCGCGGACTGCCGGCGAAACACCATGCGCGCTGTAAATGACACGCATGCCTTCGGGCACTTGGTCGATATCATCGACAAAGATTGCACCCTTGTCCGCCAACTCATTCACAACAAAGCGATTGTGGACAATTTCCTTGCGAACATAAATGGGCGCGCCAAAGGTTTCGAGCGCGATCTTGACGATGTCAATGGCGCGGACGACGCCTGCGCAGAAGCCGCGGGGCTTCAGCAGAAGAACGCGCTTGTCAGAAGATACGGAGCCCTTTCCGGGCTCAACCAAAAGGGTGTCAATTGTGGTCGCTGTCACATTCATTAGTATATCGTGCCGGGAGCGGTGGGGATACCCCTAAGCGGGTGACGGCAGGGAGTGCCGAGGCAGGTTCGCCACTTCTCGTTCCACGGGTTTACCACCCTTACACCGCAATCTCCCCGCTACCATCGCAAGTCGCTCTTGTAAGACTTCCGTATCCGAGTCCACAATAGCCGCACCTGGGGGGTTGCCCATGCTGCACACTCGGCTATCTTGCTGGTCAGTTACGATTTGCGATCCGGTAACTGGGACAATTGCGCATTTCGCCGCCGCGTAACTCGCTTCTCATTTCTTCCCCGGCCTGGCTACTGCATACATCTCAGTGCTTATTTTGTCGAAGAGGGCCATGCGGTCGGCGCCTTCGTTGTAGAGGTCGAAGTGGGTGCGGTTTTCGATGTAGGTGAAGTGCGGATCGGCGTCCAGGCTTTTCAGAACGGCTTCAAATTTATGGGCCGCGCCGTCCAAATAGAAGGTGTCTGCTGTGCCGACGATGAGGTGGATTTTGCCGCGCAGATCTTTTCCGCGATTGGCCCAGTCGGCGGAGACGATATGTGCGAGATCGTAGTGATCATGCCAGTAGGCGATGACGGCGGGGTTTACGTCGCCGGTATCACGATTGAAGAACTGCAGCGGACGGCCATCCGGGCCGCGCGGTGAGAAGACCCACTCGAACGAGGCTAGCTGGCCACCGTAATCGCCCAGCACTCTCTCCTGTTTTGCCAGTTGCTCCAGCGTGCTGATTACCTTCTCATGGTCGCGCATGATCGGATAAGCACTTCCGTCGGGCATGCGATAAAGGTTTGCGTGCGGCGCATATAGATCAACTTCGCTGAAAGCATGGAAATCGCTGGGGTCCGGTGACGTAGACCACGTTCCGCCGAAGATTTTCGGATAGTTGACTTGAAGTTGTAGCGTCGCCCATCCGCCAGAGGAGTGGCCTTCGAGAAAGCGTCCACTGGGCTTCGCGTCCATGCGATATTTCGATTCGATCCAGGGGATAAATTCCGTGGTGAGCGCCGCGCCCCAGGGACCGTTGTTGACTGAATCGGCGAATTCGTGGGTGCCTGTAGGCAATGACTCATTGAGCATGACCCAGATCATGGGGGGCATCTTGCCCTGCGCCATGCGCGCGTAGATCATCTGGCCGGTAAACTTGGCTGAGTCGAGAGTGCCACCGAATCCATGCGTCCAGAAGACGGTCGGGTAACGATCGTTCGTGTGTTCGCTATAGCCCGGCGGCAGGATAACCCACGCGCGGATGTGAGTTTCGCGACCTGAGAATTTCGTCAGCAGGGGGCTAATGAAGTCGACCGGCTGCGTATGCTCGTCGCCTGCTTTTTGCACGTCTGGAGCGAGAGGCAGCTTGCGCGGCTCGTGTTCCGGCACCTTGCTGTTGAGGACGAACGCCGGCTCGCTTCCCTCGCCTGGTGTCCACGCCTTGAGCGGGACGACGGCGCTGACGAGATCGCCTGCGCTGCGGCCTCCATAGTTGTAGGAGTGGTTCACATCGAGAACGGCCTGCGCCTGGTAATCACCGGGCTTGAGGCTGGAGAACCCTGAGGGGAAAGCCATGTCATCGGTATCGATATCCACGGCTTCGCCCGGCTTGAGATACGGAATTTCTTTTGCGGCAACGGAAACGGCGCTCGGCGAAAAAGGATTGGCGTCCACTTCTTTTGCATCGTTTCCCTGTGCGAGAAAAATGAGCAGGCGTCCGGAGGCAGGTGCGGTCATTTGCGGGTCCAGCGTGACGCGAAAGAAAAGATGTTGCGGCTGCTGGGCAAAGGTAGTGGCGGCGAAGAGGACGGCTGGAAGTAAAGCTAGATAAGACTGACGTGCGCGCATTGGGACGCAGTGTAACAGGCGGAATGTTGGGCGTCCTCATACTTTTGGTTGAGGTAGGTAGAACTCACCAAGTGAAATTTGTTGCTTCCCACCCTTTGCTGTCGCAAAGGATGGGGCACCCATGTCGTGCCGCTACCAGAAAAAACCGATCCTTCCCCTTCGATCCTCAGGGTCAGAATAACAGCTCCTAGTGATTCTCCATGTCATGTTTCATGCGGGCGAGGATGCCGATGGCGTGGGTGGCGTAGCGGCTGATCCAGCGATCGTAGATTTCCTTGATGGGCAGCGGGTTGATGTAGTTCCAGCGATTGCGTCCTTCGCGCTTCACGATGATCAGCTCTGCTTTCTCCAGTACGGCGAGGTGCTGCATGACGGTGCAACGGTCGAGATCCGCGAAGTGCCTGCAGATGTCTCCTGTGGTCCGCGGCTCGTCGCGCAACAGATCGAGCATGGCGCGTCGGCGGAAGTCGGCCAACGCCTTGAAGACAGGCTCTTGTTTCTCGCGATCTTTCCTTGTCGTTGACATGTTATAAAAACATAACATATAGTTAGGTCGTTCTTTGAAAGCGTGCGTTGAGGAGGAACCATGGAGCTAAAGTTTAAGATTCAGACCAAGATTCAGAAACCTGTTGCGGAGGTTTTTGACGCTGTTTATAACCCGGCAAAAATCACGCAGTATTTCGCTACGGAATCGGCGAGCGCTCCGCTGGTGGAAGGCACAAGGGTGGTCTGGCGGTTTGCCGATTATCCGGGCGATGTGCCCCTGTCGGTAAAGAAGGTCATTCCGAATGAGCTCATTGTTTTCAAATGGGAGACGATGGAGGGCGGCTATGACACCAATGTAGAGATCCGGTTTGAGTCGCTCGGGGCTGAGGAGACACTGGTCAGCATCTCTGAGGGGAACTGGAAGGAAAACCAAAAAGGACTGGATAGCTCCTATGGAAATTGCTATGGGTGGATGCAGATGAGTTGCTGTCTGAAGGCTTATCTGGAATATGGGATCAATCTCAGGAAAGGATTCTTCCATAATGCGCATGCGTCGGAGAAAGGGTGAAACAGAAAACAGATCCTTCGACTGCGCGCTCCGCTCAGGATGACAATCTAATCTCCTGGGTTCGCTACCGGCTGGCTTTGATCATTTGTTCGGCGTGCTTGAGCGACGTATCGGTGACAGTGGCGCCGCTGAGCATGCGGGCGATCTCATCGGTTCGGTCGGCGTCTTCGAGCAGGCGCACGGAGGTTTTGGTCCGGCCGCTGTGCTCCTTCTTTTCGATGAGGAAGTGCTGGTCGGCGAAGGCCGCGATTTGCGGAAGATGCGTGACGCACAAGACCTGTTGCGCTCGGGAGAGCGCTTTGAGTTTCTGTCCTACGGCTTCCGCAGCTCGGCCCCCAATGCCGATGTCGATTTCATCGAAGACCAGTGTGCGCGGAACCTGGGTTTTCTTTTTGGCTTGCGTTTTTGCCGCGCCTTCTTCGACGCTGACTTTGAGGGCGAGCAGTACGCGTGACATTTCGCCACCGGAGGCGATCTCGGCGAGCGGCTTCAGCGGCTCGCCCGCGTTGGTGGCGATGCGGTATTCGACGGTGTCCCAGCCGTGGGTTGTCCAGTGCTCGGGGGCTTCGTTTGCAGTGACAGCGATCGCGAAGCGAACCTTCATGGCGAGATCGCTAATTTGCGATTCGGCCAGCTTCTCAAGTTTCCTGGCCGTAGCTGTGCGTTCGGCACTGAGTGATTGTGCGGCTTTGCGGTAGGCGTCTGCGGCCGTCTTCAAATCAACGCGCAGCGTCTTCAGAATCTCATCGCGGTTCTCTATCTCGCTGAGCTTTGCAGCCACTTCTTCACCGTAGGCGACCACGTCGGCCAGAGTCGACCCATATTTGCGCTTCAGGCGATCGAGTGAGGCGAGGCGGTCTTCAATCTCGGCAAGACGTTCGGGCGAGGCCTGAATGTTCTCGGCATAATCGCGAACAGTAGCACTTACGTCCTCGACGGCAGCGCGCGCGGAGGCCAGTTGCTGTGCGGGTTCCTGAAATTGAGGATCATAGTGGGCCAGCTCTTCGATTTGTTTTTGTGCCGCACGGAGGGCCGTCTCTGCGGAGCTGGCTCCTTCATACAGCAGTTCGTGCGCGCTCATGGCTGCGGCATAGAGTTTTTCAGCGTTCGAGAGCACGCGGCGCTCGGTTTCGAGGGCCTCATCTTCGCCTACGGAAGGATTCACCCCTTCTATTTCCTTGCGCTGGAAGCTCCAGAGATCGACCATGCGCAAACGATCCTGCTCGTCGCGCTCGAGGTCGTCGAGTTTTTGTTGGACGGCGCGCCACTGTGCATATACAGCTGCTACGTTTTCCGTGAAGATGTTACCGAAACGGTCGAGCAGACCGCGCTGCTGCGCCTGATCGAAGGCTCCGAGCGTTTCGCTCTGCGCGTGGACAAGAGCCAGTTCCGGAGCAAGCTGGCGAAGCACTGTCACGGTGGCGGGCTGATTGTTGATGAAGACTCGGCCTTTGCCGTTTGAGAGAATCTCGCGGCGCAGGATGATCTCCGGGCCTTCGCTGTCGATGCCGTTGGCTTCGAGAGTGGCTTCCGCGCCTGCTGTGCCTTCGAAAACGCAGGCCACGACGGCTTTATCGGCACCGTGGCGGACCATATCCGACGACGCTTTATCGCCCATGAGTAGCGCAAGAGCGTCGACGAGAATCGACTTGCCTGCTCCGGTTTCACCGGTGAGCAGGTTCAGGCCGGGGCCGAATACCGCAATAGCGTGATCAATAACGGCGTAGTTTTCCGCGCGGAGTTCGAGGAGCATGCTGCGCGCAGGATATCAGACCGTGGGTGCGGAGAAACGTAGCGAGTGAGGATGGGTGAAACGGCAGTTTTTAACGCAGGAACTCCCCACCCATTGCCGGTCGGCTCAGGATGGGGGATCCGGTAATTTATTAGGGTAAGTTGCTTTAAGCCTGGGCCGTCGGGGTGAAGCCGTCGCATCCGCTCATGGCTGTCACTTTCAGGTGAAGCGGCGCGTGCTTCGGATGACCGCAATCGTCTAGAAATGTTTCCGGCGCTTGTTTGCTGTTGTGAATCTGCGTCAGCGTGGGGGTTGCAGGGTGCGGCTCACCGAAGTGAGCACAAAGCCCACATTGACCTGAATTGAGTGCGATCATAGGAGTGCTCCTTTGCCGCTGATCAAAATTTGCGTTGTGCCTTCACAACGCGTAATAACTACGCAGCATAATACGTCTGACGCACAAATTTTTCATCCGGTTTTCTCGCGATATCTCTTTTCTTTGTGATACTTAAAGCAGACTGCAATGGTCGCACTTCACCGTCCATCGTAATTAGGAAATCGGTCGGAGGACGCAAGGTGAGATCGTTTTCTGAGGCTTTGCCACGGCAGGAGTTTCTAATGGCAAAGATACGGTAATAGGACATAGAGGGCAGGTTTGCTCTAAATTCGCGATTCTCAGACCCTTGGCAACTTGGTGGCGTCGTTTCGCGTCTGCTAACGTTAATACTAGGCGATGACACACATTTTTTTTGCACTAGCCTTCTTTTTGTTCCAGGCGGACCCGGATGCAGCCGCGGCGCCTGTGCCCCCGAGCGGGAGCGCGATTCTGGAGATGCTACAGAACAGCGGTCCGGTGGCCATGGCGGTCCTTGGATTGCTGCTTATAGCTAGCCTCTATTCCTGGGCGATCATTCTCGGTAAATGGGGCAGCTTCCGGCGCGCGCGCACACAGAGTAATCGCTTTTTGCGAGCCTTTCGCAAGGCAAACCGCCTGCAGGAGATTGCCGCAGTCAGTGAGCAGTTCAAACCGAGTCCGCTAGTGAATGTATTTGACGAGGTATACGAGACCTATCGTCGACAGACGGGCGGGTATGGCCCTCCGAAAAACATTACGGCGCTCGAACGGGCGGCGCAGACGGCTTCGAGCGAAGCATTGACCGTGCTCGAACAGCGGCTGACATGGCTGGCGACAATTGGCGCGATCTCGCCGTTTATTGGACTATTCGGAACCATTATGGGCATCGTGGACGCCTTCCATGGATTAGGCACAGCCGGTGCGGCGACGCTGCGGGCCGTTGCTCCGGGTGTTTCCGAGGCGTTGATCACGACCGCTGCCGGACTGATCGTTGCCGTGCCTGCGGTTGTGGCTTACAACCAGTTCACGGCGCGGTGTCGCGAGTTTGGCGCTCGCATGGATGATTTTTCCCGCGAGCTGCTGAACAGCCTGGAAGAATACACTCTCGGCGCAAACCAGGACCCGGTCGAAAGGGAGGCCGCACGTGGCCTTCACAAGTAGAAGCGGACATACACAGACCGCGCTGGCGGAGATCAACATCACTCCGCTGGTGGACGTGGTGCTGGTGCTGCTGGTGATTTTTATGCTGACGGCCCCGGTACTGCAGTCAGGCATCGATGTGGCCGTGCCCAAGACGAAGACGGTAAAGGAAATCACCGAGCAGCGCACGGTACTGACGATCGACAAAGACCAGCGCGTATTTCTTGGCGACCAGCCGGTGAATCTTGCTGACCTGCCGACGAGGTTGCGGCAGCCCACGACTGATCCGGCCCACCAGATCATTTATCTGCGTGCGGATGAGCGTGTTCCCTTTGGCGCGTTTGCTTCGGTAATGGATGCGGTGAAGCAGGCGGGCATTACGAATATCAGCATAGTGACGCAGCCGCTTCAGAACGGCGCAGCGAAGTAGGATGAGGACGAGCGAAAGAATCGAGCTTGAGCGGGATCGCATTGGCGCCCCTGCGGTGGGTTCGCTCATGCTGCACGCCGGCGTTGTAGGCGCAATTGTGCTCTACGTATTTTTCGTCGGGCGATTCCATGGCGGCATCTGGGGCAATAACGAATCTGCTCCGGGAGCGATCCAGGCGACATTGGTGAGCGCTGCTCCGACGATTCCCCTGCCCAGCGAGCAGAAGCCCACGGATAATGTGCTGGCGACGCAGACGCCGAGTCCGGCGCCGGCGCCCCCCGCACCGGAAAAAACGGTGGCTACACCGCCTCCGGATGCGATTCCTATTCCTGAAAAACAAAAATCACAACCGAAGGTGAAGCAGGCTCCGCAGAAGTCTGAAGCTCCGGTAAAGCCCGAGCCCAGGAAGACGGTGACGCCTACTTCAACGAAGCACGCACAGCCTGTGCCAAACCAGCAGAACCGTGCGAATTACGGCGAAGCGGCACAAACGAACATTCCACGATCGATGACAAGCAACCCAAACGGCAATAATCCCGTCGCAGTCAATGGGGGAGACTTCGGCTCGCGCTTCCCCTGGTACGTGGAATTGATACGCAGGAAGACAGCACAAAACTGGCTGGTACAGGAAGTCTCTCCAAGCACACCAGCGGGAGCGAAAGTGTATCTCTCGTTTGTCGTTTCGCGCGATGGTTCTCCGAGCCAGATACGCATCGCGCAGTCGAGCGGATCACCGAGCCTGGATACGTCCTGCTTAAGGGCTGTTCAAAGGGTTGACTCATACGGTCCATTGCCTGGCGGATATAACGGCAATACGCTTTCTGTGTCGTACTATTGTGAAGAGCCGGGACGATAATATTTGTTCACGGCTAGATCCAGTTTTCGCAAATATGTCTGCGGGACGGAAGAATGATTATTGGCAAGAAGCAAGAAATTTTGACCTCGCGTTGTTTTCTCTTTTTTGCAGCGTTTCTCATCTTAAGCGGTCTCTCCCTCACCAGCGCGCACGCGCAGGATTGGGTGCGCACGGGCACCAATCTCGGCGCAGCTAAGATTCGTCTTGCTGCAGCAGACTTTAAGCCAACATCGAATGATCCGCAGACGGGATCGCTGAAAACAGCGTTCGATACGACGTTGTTCAACGATCTTTCGAATGCGGGCATCTTTGACATGGTTTCGAAGAGTATGGCTCCGCCGCTGATGCCGGGATCTCCGCAGGAGATCAACCTGTCACAGTGGGCAGCCGCCCCGTCCAGCGCGGACATGGTGGTATTTGGTTCGATTGGTGTGGCCGACAACAAGGTGTCGGTTTACGGCTATCTTTTCGACGCTAAAAATCAGCAGTCGCCGCAGATTCTCGGCAAGCAATACTCGGATATCGCCAGCGTAGATAATGCGCGCACGATCGCGCACCGCTTCGCCGATGAGATCATCATGCGGCTTGGAGGGATTGCCGGTATCGCCGAGACCAAGATCTATTTCGTTTCCGCCCGCGGCGGCAATAAAGAGATCTGGGTCATGGATTACGACGGGCAGAACGCGCACCAGATTACGCATCTGGGCAGCATCTCCCTGTCCCCGCGTGTGGCTCCGGACAATTCGCGGGTTGCGTTTTCCAGTCTGGGCAAGAATGGCTGGTCGATTCACATGTACTCGCTGCTGCTGAACCGGATGGTGAACTTTAATTCTCCCGGCGGCACGACGATTTCTCCGGCATGGACGAGCGATGGATCGAAGCTGGCATTCTCTTCGGCGCACGATGGCGATTCCGAGATTTATACGTCGGACGCGAGCGGCGGCGGATTGCATCGCGTGACGGCATTCCGCGGACCCGATGTTTCGCCGGTGTGGAACCCGAAAACTAATTCGCAGATTGCATGGGTGAGCGGACGCACGGGCCTGCCGCAGGTGTACATCATGGACTCGGATGGAGCCAATGTGCAGCGCATGACCGATGGCGGTTACGCAACTTCTCCATCGTGGTCGCCGAACGGACAGTTTCTGGCTTTTGCGTGGAACCGCAAATATGGGCCGGGCGCGCCGGGCGGGCAGGATATCTACATTATGGACATTGCCAGCAAACGCTGGACGCAATTGACGCATGACAGCGGACACAATGATTTCCCGTCGTGGTCACCGGATGGGCGGCACCTCGTTTTCCAGCGGGAAGACGGCGGCGCTTCTCAAATATGGACCATGCTGGCTGATGGATCTGAACAACATCAATTATCGCGTGGTGGCTCCGGCTCGATGCCGAACTGGAGTTGGAAGTGATTTGCAGTTTATTTCTCCGGCAGACAAGTCTTGAGGCTTGACTGCCCTGTTTTGGTTGGAAACAACGCTCGTTCGAGAGCCTAACATTACGCTCCCAAAGGAGGAGACCGTGCAACACCTTCATCGCAAATACATTGCTTCCGTAGTCAGTCTGGCGGTTCTGTTAATCGTAGCCGGATGTCATAAAAAACCAGCTCCTCCGCCGCCTCCACCGCCAACCGTTACAGCACCTGCACCGACGGCTGAGATCAACGTCACTCCGTCTGCCATCAATCCTGGCGACAGCGCTGTGCTGACATGGAAGACCTCGAATGCCTCCGACGTCTCGATTGAAGGCGTGGGACAGGTGGCGACATCGGGCACGATGAATGTGAAGCCGACCGAATCGACGAACTATCACCTGATTGCGCATGGCGATGGCGGATCGACGGATGCGACGGCGCGGCTGACGGTCAATGCACCGCAGGCCCCTCCGAGCAACTTGAATGAGAGCGACATGGACGACTCGCTCTTCCACCAGAACGTGCAGGACATCTTCTTTGACTTCGACAGCTACGATATCCGCCCGGATGCGCAGCCGATCATCTCAAGAAATGCTGCCTTCCTGAACCAGCACACGGGCATCAAGGTTCTGCTGGGCGGCTACGCCGACGAGCGCGGGTCGACGGAGTATAACCTGGCACTTGGCGAGAATCGTGCAAACGCCGCAAAACAGGCGCTGGTGAATGCCGGCGTGAGCCCGGACCGGCTGCGTACCGTGAGCTACGGCAAGGAAAAGCAGTTCTGCACCGAGAGCACGGAAGAGTGCTGGCAGAAGAACCGCCGCACCCAGTTCAGCGTGGACCGCTAGATCGTTGCGAAATAACGGCAGCATTGCAAACGCAGTGCTGCCGTTTGCTTTTGGACTACACTCAATACAGGCAAATTCACGCCGGGGATCTTTTATGCGAAAGAGTTTGATTCACTTCACAGCCGTTGCCGCGCTTGCGCTTCTCTGCCCCGCTCCACGAGCACACGCCGCCTCGAAAGAGATGATTCAATTGCAGACGCAGGTGCAGTCGCTGCAGGACATGCTGCAACGTATGCAGCAGTCGAATGATGAGCGCATGGGCGTACTGCAACACCTGGTCGAGCAGACAGCCGACAGCGTCAACCGCATGTCGCAGACAGTCAACAGCCTGCAACAGGCCATGCAGGCGCAGAGTGAAGGAACCAACAAGGTAGAACAGCTGTCCGGCCAGATGCAGAGTATGAATGATTCGGTGGATGAGCTGAAATCGCGCATCGCCCGGGTCGACAAGACGTTACAGGACATTCAGGCCCAATTGCAGAATGTGAACAGCCAGCCAGCAAGTGGTGGAGCAGTAGGCGGCGCGCCGCAGAATGGAATGCCAGGAGGCCAACAGATGCCCGGCGGACAGGAGGCCGGGGCAGTACCCGCGCAACAGCAGCCGGCTGCGCCCCCTGTTGACGATCTCTACCAGGGCGGCCTGCGCGACTACAACGGCGCGAAATACGACGTAGCGGCCGGTGAATTTAGCGATGTTCTGAAGTATTATCCACAGGACAATCTTGCCGGTAACGCTCAGTTCTACCTTGGAGAAATTGCCTACCGCCAGGGCGACTTCAAGACCGCTATCAAGAACTATGACGCGGTGCTGGAGCAGTTCCCCGGCAATCCGAAAGCCCCGACTGCGCAATTGCGTAAAGGTGAGGCAGAGCTTGCCATGAACCAGCATGATGCAGGCATTCGCGATCTGCGCAATCTGGTGCAGCGTTATCCCCAGTCGCCGGAGGCGGCGCAGGCACGCAGTCGGCTGAACGGCATGGGCGTCCGGCTGACTGCGACGAAGCCATCCGCTTATAAACAATAGCTTCTACTCAGCGCATCGGATAACTCCGATGCACCCTGGCAACTCGTACCTACCGAAAGTCATCGAAAAGACCTTATGCCTACTCGTCACGATAGCGATTCTAAAAAAGGCTCGGTTGAAAGCGAATCCCCTAGTGGCCCATCCACTCGGCCAGACCTTCATAGCAACCTCGCCGATCAGCTTCCGCATCGATCGCTGGTCGATTCCATGATCAAAGACAAGGACGAAGACAACGACACGGATTTCCCGGAACCGGGCCGGGTTTCCGAGCACAGCGGCCAACACGAATAAGCGCTTCTTTTCAACCATTCAACGCAATGCGGGCAGTGGCTAACACCTCTGCCCGTTTGTTTTGCTTGCTTCTCCATATAGTCAGTAGAGATATGTATGGAGGTATGCATTGCGTTCGCATGTTCTGACTTTGCTCACCGCACTCACCCTTTCTTTTTCCACTGTTCCCCTGCTTGCCGAAGGGTGCGACATTCCGACGCTCACTGGCCAGCAAAAAGACGCCGCTACCGTCCAGAAGCTGGAAACGGCCTTTACGGTTGCCTTTCTCAAAGGCGATACAGACTTTGAAAAATGCCTGTTGCTGCCAAACTATTCCGAGGTATCGCGTTCAGGAAAATGGCGCGAGCTGTCCGACGAATTAGAGGGCACGGCAAGGAATCGCGGGAAGAATCTCTCTGTGCCCGAGATGCCGAAGGTCGATGTGCTCATGCATGGAGACGTCGCTATAGCGCATGGCCTGTTTACCTTTACGTCTCAGGATGGGAAGACGGAAAGCACACGTTTTTCCGATGTGTACGTGTGGAAAGACAATGGGTGGCATGTGCTGTTTTCGCAGCAGACACCGTCTTCGAGTGAATAGGGCATTTGCGGTGTCCCATCCTTTTTGGCAATTATGCCGAAGGGACGGGGCACCGATTTGAAGTGAAGTACCTTTCAGCAGCGAACAATTTTTTCCGACTGGATGCCCTTCGTCGCATTACGCGAATCAATGATGAGCTTCGACTCGCTGACGATCCGAGCATAGTCATAGTCGGAGTGATCGGTGACAATCAGCACACAGTCATATTGTGCAAGATTATCGAGCGGCACCCCGCGCATATTGAGGTCGTAGTGGCGGCCGCGGCCGACATGAGGAAAGAACGGATCGTTGTAGGAGACGGTCGCGCCGCGTTGCCGGAGCAGCTCAATAATAGTGAGCGACGGCGATTCGCGCAGATCGTCAACGTCTTTCTTGTAGGCAAGTCCGAGTACGAGAATTTTGGAGCCCTTGAGGGCTTTTGAATACTCGTTGAGTGCCTCGACCGTTTTATCGACGACATAGTACGGCATGGCCACGTTCACCTCGCCGGCGAGCTCGATGAACTTCGTGCGAAAGTCGTACTGCTTCGCTTTCCATGAGAGATAGAACGGGTCGATGGGGATACAGTGACCGCCGAGTCCCGGCCCAGGATAGAAAGCCTGAAAACCAAAGGGCTTGGTTTTGGCTGCGTCGATCACTTCAAAGATATCGATGCCCATGCGATGGCAGAGCTGCTTCAATTCATTGACGAGCGCGATATTCACACACCGATAGATATTCTCGAGCAGCTTGGTCATCTCAGCGGCTGCGGGGGAAGAGACAGGCACGGTGCGGTTGAAGATGCTTCCATAGACGGCAGACGCCAGTTCCAACGCGACCGGGCCTACAGCACCGACTACCTTAGGAATATCCCGACGGGCCACTGTGTCGTTTCCTGGATCTTCGCGCTCGGGAGAAAATGCGACGTAAAAACCCTTCGTCCCCGCATCCCGGTTTACACGAAGGCGATGACTGTTTCCTTCTTCAAGAATCGGAATGAGCTCTTCTTCGGTCGTGCCCGGATAGGTGGTGCTTTCAAGGATGACGAGCTGTCCTTCTCGCAGGTGCGGCGCGATGGCTCGCGCGGTATCGCGGATATAGCTCAGATCGGGCTCGTGATGCTCATTGAGCGGGGTAGGCACGCAGATGATGACAACTTCCACATGGCTGATTTCCGAGTAGTCTGCAGTCGCGTGAAAGCCATGCCTCTGGGCAGCCTGGATCTCGGTGCCGGGAATGCGGACGATATATGAATCGCCTGCATTCAGCGTGGAGACTTTCTTTTCATCGATGTCAAAACCAGTGACGGCGAAGCGCTCTTCGCTGAACAAGAGAGCAAGCGGCAGACCTACGTATCCCATTCCGATAATTCCGATGCGGGAGGAACGGTTTTCGACTTTCTGAATGAATTGCGTTGCTCCGCTTGCGGCGACATCTGCCATGCTGCTCCTTTCGGGCACAAAACCCTAAGGAGCTATCATCGCATTTATGCTGGGCGGATTGCGAGCAACAAAGGGGTGAAGGGAGCCGGCAGAGCGGCTCCCCTGCATGCTATTTCGTGGCGCTGGCGTAGAAGTTGTCCAGATCGCTTTTGAAGTCCTTCAGCGCATCGACGTTGAGGTAAACCATGTGCCCCGAAGGGTAGTACGCGAACTCAACGTTTTTGGCGAGGTCCGGGGTGAGCATCATGTGCGAAAGATCGTACTCCGTCGCAAAAAATGGCGTTGCCAGATCAAAGTATCCGTTGGCGGAAAGAACCTTAAGCCTGGGATTTTTCCGCATGGTGTCTGCCAGATCGCCGGCTACATACGGCATGGCCTGCTGTCCGCCAAAACCACGTCCCGCGCCTGCGCCGTGATGCTTCCAGTCCCAGTCCCCGATCGTATTGGCGCTCGGGCGGTAGTCATCGGTCGTGTCGTACTTCAACTCCCGCGAGAGGTAGTCGTGCTCGGCGGCGACGAACGCGCCGGCGATTCCGGTATCGGAAGGATCGTAGCCCGGATTCTCGCCTGCATTATCCACATCTGTGCCTTCAAAGCGCGCGTCGTAGCGGCCGAGAATGTCTCCTTCGCCGCGCAGCAATTCTTTGCGGAAACGAGTGGGTGAAACGCGCAGTCTTGCATCTTTCACATATTGCACGCTGAGTCCCGTGTACTGGCTGACCCTTGCGGCGATGGCGTCGAGCCTGGCAGGCGAAAGCTGATCGCCTTCTGCCAGAGCCTCAGAGTATTCACCGCGGGCAAAGGCACGCACTTCGTCCAGAAATTGCTTCAGGTCCGCAGGCTTGTTCTGCAGCTTGTTGTGATACCAGGCGATGGCCGCATAGGTTGGCAAATTGACGACGTACTGCGTGTCCATGCCGGGAGCGAGCTCACCGTAATTCAAAATGGATGACAGCAGAATGATGCCATTGAGCGAGATTCCGTTTTCCTGCAGCACCGCCGAGAGGCCGGCAGAGCGCGTGGTGCCGTAGGATTCGCCGAAGAGGAATTTGGGCGAGTTCCAGCGCTGGTTCACAGTAATGTAGCGCGCGATAAACCTGCTGAATGCCTTCAGGTCCTGATCGACTCCGGCAAAGTCTTTTGGCGTGGCCTTGCCTACTGCACGCGAATAGCCGGTGAGCGGCGCATCGATAAAGACGAGATCAGTCTTGTCGAGAAGGCTGTATTGATTGGGGACAACCTGATATGGCGCCGCACCTGTAGCAGCGGGGCTGGATGTAACAATACGCATCGGACCGACGGATCCCATATGCAGCCATAGAGTCGCGGAACCGGGGCCTCCGTTATAGAGGAAGGTTACCGGGCGGGTTTTCGGATCGGCACCATCCTGCGTGTAGGCAATGTAGAAGATGCTTCCGTAGGGCTTCTCGTCGTCATCGCGAATCAGCATCGTTCCCGCTGTCGCAGTGTAATGAATGGCTTTTCCGCCAAGCGTGATGTCGTGATGCGTGACCGAATTCTTCTCGGGAGGGATAGGCTGCTCATTCTGTTTCGCATCCCCTTTTTGCGGTTCATCTGGTTTCTTTTCCTGAGCGGATGCGAGTCCCTGAGTCCCGAGTAGCAGTACTGCAAACGACAATGCCGCGAGCTTTTGCGGAAGCCTGTTCAATGATCTTTCCTCCTGGTTGTATGCTAGGTTTTGGTCTGTGCCACCGATGACGTATAAAACACCAAATTTGTTTCAATATACAACGGCCGTGCGATCAATTCTGGGGAATTGGGTTTGGCGTCTCGATGGAAGAGTGCGTGCTGTTAAGTTTCGCGCAAATGTCGAATTGCTCTTTTGCTTGTTGCTGCATGCCCTGGCGACGATAGATCTGCCCCAGCTTGAAGTGCAGCCCGGATGCGTCAGGCGCAAGTGCGACGGCCTGCTCCAGCTCCTGCTGTGCTTTGTCGCGCATGTTAAGCGCCTCGTAAGCGCGACCCAGTTGCTCGAGCACCCTTGGATTGTGCGGAGCAAGGGCTGCGGCCTGTTGCAAGTAAGGCAACGCCTCTGAGGGCTGGTCCTGATCGATTAATAAGATACCAAGATTGAGATAGGGCTGCGCGTCTTTTGCAGGCGAATCCTTTTGCCATGAAATGGCGGTTTCATAGGCTGTCCTGGCATCGTCAAGGCGGTTGAGGCCCTGATACGACAAGCCCAGATTGTCTTCCGCTTTCACATCTTTCGGCCGCAAAGCAAGGGTCTGCTGAAAACTCTGAATGGCTTCCTGAAAGCGATTTTCATTGTACTTTGCGCGGCCTAACAGGTACCAGGCTTCCGCATCCCGCGGGTCCTGCTTCGTGACGAAGGTAAGCCATTTATCGGCATCCGCATAGTCGGCCAGAACCACGTAGTCGGCTGCGACAATTTTCAGATCCGACGTCTGCGGAGTTTGGAATCTTGCACCTTCCGTATACTCTGCAAGTGAATCTTTTGGGCGCTGCTCTCGAAATAGCGTGTAACCCAGCAGGAAATGCGCGTCGGCAGATTGCAGATGGTCGTCGAGATAGGCGCGGAGAATTTTCTCCGCCTCTGCAAGTTGCCCGGTATTCAGAAGATGGCGGGCGTTTTTTAGAGCATCAGAAGAGGGGGCTTCGGGAAGCTGCTGTCCAAACGCTGAAGAGATGGTACCGACGACAAGCAGGCAAGTGCAGAGCAAAAACCAGTCGCAATGGACCCGCTTCTTCATATCGCGTACCAGACTCATATTATTGCTTCGCCACTGTGCAGGAAGGCAACTGCGCTAGCATTTGCTGCACATCACGGAGGGCTGGGCTGTATTGAAGCGTCTTTTGCAGCGTGGCCCGCGCAGCAGCAGGATCACCGGTCATGCACTGAACCTGCCCCAGATTTTTGGCCAGTCCTACGACATTTTCGTTCCGCTCGAAGGCCGGTTCCCAGAGGGCGATGGCACCTTGCAGGTCTCCGGACTTTGCTCGCAACGTCCCCAGGTTTGAAATCGCCATGAGATTTACCGGATCGAGTTTCAGAACCTGCTCGAAGACCTCTTTGGCCTGCTGGTAGTTTCCTTGCTTTTCGCTTACAACCCCAATGGCGATGAGAGCTTCTTTGTCGCCAGAGATTTCCGGCCCGATTTCTGTCAGCAACTGACTGGCCTTTTGCCGGAGCGCAAAATTCCCTTCCAGCAGAGCGTTGTAATAAGCGAGAGCCAGATCGCGCTTTGTCGTTCCCGGTGAAAAGATCGGAGCCAGCGTATCTCCTTCAGAAAGATCCCTGATGGTCTCTGTGGAGTCGGGGATTTTGAGAATACGATGATCAGTCCACGCCACGTGTGGAATGTTCTCTGCCCCGGTGCGCGCCATGTGACAGCTCGTGCAGTCGGGATTTTCAGGATGATGCGATGCGGCAAAGGACGCGTCGTTATGGCACGCCAGGCATTTTTTACGGTAGAAGGCTGCCTTTTCCTGTGGCTCCGGCGTGTAGTGCGGATCGTGGCAGCTCGTGCATGACATCTTGTCACCGCTTGTGCGCTTGCACATGCTGAGGCTGAGCTGTTCTACTTCGCTCACACCGCGACGGGTCGCGTCTTTTCCCTGGTAAACGAAATAGGAAAGATATTCAGAAATTGCCTCGCCCGGCCTGTAGTCTATGGCAGATCGCCCGGCACGCTCGACCGAGATATCGCCTTCAAGATGGCAGCTGATGCAGATGGAGTCGCGCCGCGCCGCATCGAGTTTTACCGGATTGATTACCGCAGCCTTGCCGCCCGTGGCAACGTGCTGCTGCGTATCTCCGTGACAGGCTTCGCAGGTGATGCCTGTGTGCAGGAATGCCAGCCCCTTGTAATGGTTAATGGTGCCCGGATCGCTTTGCTGAACGGCGCTCATATGGCAGCGCAGGCAGCTCGGCTGCATCGGTAGGGCGGGAGGCATTTCCGTAATTGACTCAAGCCCCGGCTTCATATCGAAGGACTGCGATGCGGCATAGTATGCGACGGGTGACTCAAAGAGATTGCCGTGCAGAGAGTAAAGATATGTGATGCCGAGATGGCCGGAGCCGAGAAAGTAGTCGAGCTTCCTCTCGGTGGTCACCTGGGGATCCTGGGCATCCTGAAAGCTGAGCATGGCCTGCGCATCGCGCATGAATATCTTGTACGTCGTTCCGGATGGCTTGTGTTGCAGTGTACCCGGCTTGAATCTTTCTGCGGCTCGACCGCTCGCATTGGCCATAGGCGTCGACAGATACTTCTCAAAGATTTCGCGATGGCAGTTTGCGCAGGTCGCATCAGCAATCCTGACAGGTGATGCTGTTTCGACCGATTGCGCAACCGCCATCGCAAAGGACAAAGCCATGCATGCGAAGAAGATGAGGCGGGGCCTGAAGGATGTTTGCATTATTTCTGTTTTGGCTCAGAGAGCACTGGTTTTCCCGAAGAGCATGTGGGGCAGAGATCAGTGGCGAACTTGCTGCCTTCCGCAATTGAGTAGATGCGGTCGACAGCAGATACACTTACTTTTTCCGCGGCCCCGCTCGGCCAGTGAATTTCGAGGTCGTCAACGACGGTCGCATCTGCGAGGCCGAAGTGCACCCTCTGGTCGTTTGAAGATGCGAAGCTGCCCCCGCTGAGCACATCTCCTCGCTGCTTCATGTTTCCAGTCGTAAGAAAAACAGTAGCCCCTACGGCATCGCGCGGGCTCTTGGGGCCGCCGATCAGTTTGAACTCAACCCAGTGATGCTGGTCGTTGTGGACATTTCGCAGAAGAGTGGGCGGCCCGTCGATATTGTTCATGACGACATCGATCTTTCCATCGTTAAACAGATCCCCGAAGGCCGCTCCGCGCGCAGAGACGACATCTGCGAGGCCGCTACCCTTCACGGCAGGTACAGGCTCGAATTGTTCACCCCGAATATTTCTGAACAGCAGCGGGCGCTCGGCAAAGCTCGTGCCCCAGGCCTGCTTATCCACCTGCTGATAGACATGCCCGCTGGCAATAAAGATGTCTTTCCAGCCATCGTTGTCGTAGTCGATGAAGCCATCACCCCAGCTGAGAAACGGAATTGTCATCTTGGCAATGCCTGCGTCGTAACTGACGTCAGTAAAGTCGAGGTCGCCATTGTTACGGTAGAGCACTTTGTAGTCGTCGGAAAAGGTCGTATTCAGAATGTCGAGCCTGCCGGTGTTCTGATAATCACCCACTGCAATGCCCATGCTCGCCGTTTCTCGCCCGTCACGATTGACGGCGTAGCCCGACTCGAAGCTCAGGTCCTCGAATGTACCGTCCCCTCGATTGCGATAGAGATAGTTTGGCGTCGAATCATTTGCGACCAGCAATTCAGGCTTGCCATCCCCGTTTAGATCGACAAAAAGAGAAACCAGGCCGTAGTAGCCGGGCGCGTCAGCGACCCCGGCTTTCACGCTGGCATCTGTAAATGTGCCGTCGCCGTTGTTGTGGAATAGATGGTCCTGCTCGCCTTTCAATCCTCGCGGGCCGCAGAAAACATTCACGCCGCGGTATTGGCAGAAGTTTGAGACGACCGACTTTGAACCAACTGCCGGAGGATCATTGAAATCGTATCGGGTATAGCCGGGAACGAACAGGTCGAGCTTGCCGTCTCCATCGTAGTCGCCAAATGTGGAACCGGTAGACCACGTGCCGAGCGCAACGCCGGCTTTCTCGGCCACGTCGGTGAATGTGCCATCGTGATTGTTGTGATAGAGGCGGTTTCTGCCGACGTTCGTTACATACAAATCAGGCCAGCCATCGTTGTCATAATCACCGACGGCAACGCCAACGCCCCATCGTTCATTTGTTACGCCGGCCTTTTCCGCAACGTTTGTAAATGTGCCATCGTGGTTGTTGTGGAAGAGAGCCGCATGCGGCGCCGGGGCTTTGCCATTGAGAGCGTCGTAGGTCATGCCATTCACCAGATAGATATCGAGCCAGCCATCATTGTCATAGTCAAGTAGCGCCACGCCGCTGCCGAGTGATTCGACAATATATTTTTTTGCCTGCGCTCCCCCTGCATAGCGCCACGTTGTAAGCCCGGCCTGCTGGGACACGTCCTTGAAGACGATGGGGCCCTGATCGACGAATCCGCCCGCGGTGATCGGACGATGCTCTGCATCGTAAACGGGGGCATAGACGCCCCCGGTACTTGCGCCGCTCTGCTGCGATGACATTTGCTCCTGAGCATGCAACCGCACACGGCCATCCATGACGCATAGCGAAAGAAAGACGGTCAGAGACAAGTCCCGTACTGCCGAGTGACCTGCGATCCTAATGCGACGTGCTTTTAATGGAGATGGCATCACTTGCCTGCCTTGCAACCCCCTCGCTCGCTTCGCGCTGCAGCCGTCCGTAAGTGCGTATTTCCTGCTGCGCCTCGGCCGTCTTACCCTGTGCTTTGTAGACTGACGACAACAAAAAGTGGATCGACGGCTCATCCGGACTGTCCTTCTCCGCCATAAGGAGATCGGGCAGCGCATCATCGTGTTTTCCCAGCTTGATGAGCGCGCGGGCGCGATCGACATGCGCCTGCATGAGCGCGGGGCAGTGATCGACAACACGATTCAGCTCAGTCAGGGCGTCCTCTGCAGGGGCGTTGGCTTCGAGCATTGCGTTCGCCAGCTTCCAGCGCGCTGTGCAGTTTTCAGGAGCATTCGCCAGCTCTGCCTTGAATTCAGTCTGCGCCGAATCCCACTTCCCCGTTACCCAGTAGGTGTTCCCCATGTGTTCATGCGTGCCGGGTTGTGAGGGAGCCAGATCGACGGCTTTCTTATATTCGACAAGCGCGCCATCATAGTTGTGCATGCTCTCGTCGATTTCACCGGCGACCTCATGCGCGGTGACCGAATTCGGATCGATCTCGTGAATGCGTCCGAGTGCGTCTTCTGAGAGCTGAAGATAGGTCTTGCCGAGGAGATACCACGCCTGCTGATCCTTAGGATTACGCTCAAGGTGGCTCTTCAGATAAGGTGTCGCTTCGTCGTATTTTCGGAGATTGATGAGGACACGGGCCAGCGCCATCTCCGCATTGTCGTCAGCCGGATTGGCGCGCAGGGCGGATTCGAGCAGCGGCTCTGCTTTTTCGTTCTCGCCCATCTGCACATAGCTGAGGCCAAGCAAGGCGGTAGCGGTCGGCATATCAGGATTGAGCTTCAATCCTTGTTCCAGGACCTGCGCAGCGTTGGCGTAGTCACGCTGACTGAAATAGAGCATGCCAAGGTTGTTATAAGCCGGCGCAAGATGCGGGGCGAGCTTTACCATGGCGCGATATTTCTGGATGGCAGAGGCGTTATCTCCTCCCTGCTGGGCAGCTTTTGCCTGTGCATAGAGGTCCTGCACCTGCGGCGTGACTTCATCGTCGGCAGATTGCGCGAAAGCGTTGCCCACCATCAGGATGCCCAACAACAAAACAATAAAAGAACGCGAAATTCCCCTTATACACGGAAGCACTGACGGTCACCTGGATTCATAGCTGAGTCATTATTTCGGACAGAACAAAACATAGCAATAAAGAAAAAGCCGGACTACGTTAGCAGTCCGGCGTGGAGGCAATGATTCAGTCATTCATATTTCGGGGCCTGCCGAAGCAAGCACTCGTCCGGCAGACCCGCGAAAATATTCGCCTAGAACTCGATTCGGAAACTCACTTCTCCTTGTCGGTTTACAGGCATATTCGTTTGCGCACCCTGAGTGATTACCTGACCAAACGTGCCATTACTGGCATTGGGATCAGGAGTTTGGAACTGCGTGCGGTTGAAAAGGTTAAAGTAATCGATCTGCAAAATACCCTGGAAACGCTCGCTGAAGGAGAAATGCTTTCTCACATTTGCGGCTTCATTGTACAAAGCAGGACCACGGAGCTCTGGATAATTTCTCTCTGCATCGCCCAGGACATACTGCGAGGAAGTGAGCGCAAATCCAGCAGGATTGAACATTTGCGCAGAACTGATCTTACCTGTGAAGTAATCTTTAGCACGGCCATACGATGCGGTGCTGAGCTTGACGGATGGAACGCGGTTCGGGCGCAACGTTACGTTTGGTCCCGATGTGGACTTTCCGGGATAGGGATCGCCGTTTTGCTGAATTCCGCCATTATTGCAACCGCACAACGGCTGGCCAGCTTCATAATCGAGGATCCAGCCAACCTGCCAGCCACCCAGGAGCTGACCTGTCCAGCCGCGATTATTGAAGTGCGCCTTGCCCGGACCGATTGGTAATTCATACGTTCCGCTCACCTTGAAGGTGTTGGGCTCGTCGGCACCGGAGATTGTCCATTCAGGTCTCTGGTTGTATTTGTTGAGGGCAGCGGCGGTAAAACTGCTGAATCCGCTGCTTGTGTTGTCCCACAACCTTGAAAGCGTGTAGCCAGCCAGGAACGAGAGGCCGTTGCTGAAGCGCTTCTCCGCCTGGACTTGCATGCCTTGATAGTAGGTTGTGCCTGACGCCTCAAAGTTATTGAAGATGTAGGAGTACTGTGGGTACGGCGTGAGTGACTGCCCGACCGTTGCCGATCCACCGAAGTCGTTCACAAAGTTTGCATACGGAAGAGTAAAGCCGTCTGCTTGCGCGCAACCGTTAGAGAATGAGTCAGAGAGCACAGAATTACCTGCGTTCGCTGGGCATGTACTCAGCACGTTTCCGTACTGAGCAAAATACTTGGGATTGAGCTGATTGGGAGTGTTCAACTGACTGGTAAGGTGGATGACGCGATTCCCGACCCAGGCTGCCGACACGAAAACGTTCCATGGCATTTCACGCTGCACGTTGATATTCCATTGCTGGCTGTAGGGAGCAAAGCCGTCTACACTGCTGAAGTCGTTGATCTGTGTACCCACGCCAAGGCCAGTGTTGAATGGCGTTGCCGACGGATTGGGCATGATGTTGGTATCCCAGCTTCCGTATGACGAAACATTGGAACCTGTGCTGCCGCGAGTAAACGAGCCGACCAACAGGTTGCCATAGTTGACCGCAACTTTATTGGTCCCATACTCATAGGCGCCGCCATTCAGGAAGACAACGCTAAATCCGCCCTGCAACACTGTTTTGTTGTTCAGCTGATAAGCAAAGCCAAGGCGTGGACCGAAGTGGCTCCAGTGGATAAAGGCGCGATCGAAACCGGCGCATCCCGTGCAGGTGCCTAACTTGGTCGCCGCACCGGGCAGGTTTCCAGCAGCCGGGTTCGTCCCGAAAGGATTAAAGAAAACAACGTTGTTGTTGTTTTCGGTGAAAGGCACCTGGATGTCCCAACGAAGTCCAAGATTGACGGTCAATTTTGGGGTGATCTTAATATCATCCTGGATGTAGGGTGACAGATCCCAGTTGCGGAGCTTCAGCTCCTGCGAGTTGCTGCGGTTCGCAGTATCAGGCAGACCCAGCATGTAACTGGCGAACGAACTGCCAGTGGTGCTCAGGTTGTTGGGATCGGCGGTGGTTCTCTGGCTGAAGTTAAAGGCACCACCTGCAGTCTGCTCTTCGTTGTCGTTCTGGTACGAGCGACGGAACTCACCGCCCATATTGAAGGTGTGACGCCCCTTCGTCCAGAGCCAGTTGTTCACGATGGCGATACCAAGCTTGCGGTTGATGGATTGCAGCCATGCACCCTGCGTGCCCCAGTTTGTTGGCGCATGTTGCCCGTCAAAGAGAATGTTTGTCGGAATCACGCCCTCCGCTACAGCCGGAAAGCTGTACTTGGTCTGATTGAACTGGTTATTGATTTCGCCAAGCCAGCCAAAGCCGGCGGTCATGACCAGATTCGGCGTGATCGAGTTGCTGTAGTTCAGCATAAATCCGCTACCAAGCGCCGGCTCATATTTCATGCTGTTCAGAGGATTTGGCGCAATGACCAGGGGATTGTAGTCAAAGCTGTAGTTGCTGAAGCTGTTTCGCCATTGACTGTAATGCACACTTTGTTTTGGCGTAAGCACCTGATCGATCGTGAAACCCCAGACGTGCTGAACATGGGGATTGACGAAAGGCGCGAAGCTCTTGTTGCTGGTAAGGCCACCGATACCGCTGCCGGGACGATCCGGATTCGGAAGGTATTGCAGCAAAGAGGCCGAGTTGGCGCTGATGCGGTTTGGTGGAATTACATTCAGCCGGCCGTTGTATTGGAACTGTTGTCCGGTCGTGGGATCGAAGATAGGGATGAGCGCCCCAGTGCTGCCATCGACGAAATCGCTAAAATCGCCCGTTTTCTCGAGCGCCGTCGGTACGGTCGAAACGTTGACGTTCTCGTTGTTCTGTTTGTACCACTCCTGGCTGTAGTGACCGAAGGTCCTGTCACGCCCGTTATAGAGTTTTGGAATCGAGATTGGGCCGCCTACCGTAAAGCCGTAGTTGTTCTCGTGGTCCGTCGGCGGTGAGTTGCGGCCACCCCAGGCCGGTCCATTGAAGAATCCCACCGAGTCGAAGAGGCTGTTGCGATTGATTAAGAAGAGGTCGCCGTGATAGTGATTTGTCCCGGATGCCATTTGATAGGTAAGAGCACCCTGGGCCAATCCGAACTGCGATGAGAAGGTTGAGCGCTCAACACGGAATTCGTCAACCATCTCGAAGGGCGGGTTAAAGTTGGTCGTGTAGCCTTGCGTTTCCGGCTGCGGCGCGGGAATGCCGTTGTACACAATTTCCTGCTGGAAGTCGACACCGCCGCTGACGCGGTGCGAAAACGTACTACCTGTGACTCCGGGAGCAAGGAACTGTAGCTGATCGATCTGGCGACCGCGGCCAGAGACTTCATTGGGTAATGCCCTCACAACGGTCGGCTCGATAGTGGATCCCAATTGCGGCTGCGTTGTATTCAACGTAATGGACTGAGCCGTCACTTCGACCGTTTCCGATGCAGTACCGGTCAAAAGCGTGATGTTGACGGTCGAATTGGTGCTTACTTCTATGTTCACTGAGTTTTGAATGTTCTTCTTAAAACCGGTAGCTTCTACGGTGACGGAATACACGCCCGGTGTAAGACCTGAAACCGCATAGGTGCCGGCACTAGTCGTTGTTGTATGGCTCTGAACCCCTGTCCCCTGATTGGTGATTGTTACGTTGGCACCCCCTACGACAGCGCCGGTGGAATCCGACACCGTACCGGTGAGGCCGGCGTTAGCCTGCGCGTAGAGGTCCCTGGATGACAACAACGCGAGAGACAACGCACAAAAGGCGATGGCGGCACTCGTCTTGAATAGACGTCTGCCTAATTCCTTATATTTCCGCATCATGTTCCTCCTGCAAAAAAACAGTGCAACGCAATTTGGGTCCGGTTGAAGTGCTTGCAATCAAGCCGGCCCGTGATCTCTTGAGTGTTCTTGTTCTGTAGTCTGGAAACGATACCATTTCTTCGTGGTATCGTTTCCAATAGTCGCCCACTATAGGTAGTCCGTATGAACCCTGTCAAGAGGAATTTTTGAGATGCGCCGGGTGGTTATCTTTCCAGTACTCAAGGGTTGATATCGTTTCACCAGGCGGATGAAAACACGCAAGTTGCAATATGGGGCAGGCCCGCAAAAAGGCAGGCCGGTGAAGCCCTCCTACAGCAGGTTTTCGATCTTTACCGGCAGCTCGCGGACGCGCACTCCGGTCGCGTGATAAACCGCCGCAGTGATGGCTGGGGCAATTCCCGCAAGACCAATCTCGCCCACGCCGCGAGCACCATACTCGTTCAGGGTGAGGTCGGGGTAATCGAGAAAGATGACATCGATCTCGGGCGCGTCGGCGCAGGTAGATACAACGTAATCCGCAAAGTTGTTGTTGATGGGGTGACCGCTCTTCTGGTCATAGTGGGTCTCTTCAAAGATCCCCATGCCGACGCCCATCACAACCGAGCCTTCTACCTGATTGCGGGCCGGCTTCAGGTTAATGATGCGTCCGGCATCGATCACCGATACGACGCGGCTTACGTGCAGACGCGCTATCCCGGGGTCCCAGGTGACTTCCACAAACTGCGCGCCGTAGGAATGCAGCGAATATTTCTGTGCCGTTGGATCTTCGTCGGTGCTGATCGATTTGCCCTCGCCCCTGGCGCTGCGGATATTGGCTCGCTTCAGAATCTCCTCGAAGGCAATTCCCTTTCCCGGCGATTCACTTTTAAGGTGCAGGCGCCCTGCACTGAAGACGATTTCCTCGGCCTTCATGCCCTGGAATGGCGATTCCGGCACATTGGTCGCGATCGTCGCCATCGATTGGAGCGCCGCGTTAACCGCATGCGTGATAGCCGGCAGTACCGAGCTGGTTACGCCCGAGCCGCCTGAGAGCGGGCCGGCAGGCAGTGCGCTATCGCCCAGCACTACATGAATTCGGTCGATGGGAATGCCGGTCTTCGCACTTACTGCCTGTGCAAAGA
>DATHQH010000023.1:0-7248 GCA_035482895.1 Alloacidobacterium sp.
GCTGACGGCGATGCTGACCGGAGACCGCAGTTATCTTTCGCGCGGCGTGCGCACCGGCTTTGAACGCACAGGATCGTTTCACCTGTTGGTCGTTTCCGGAATGCATCTGGCAATCTTTGCCGGACTCGTCTTTTTCATCGCCAAAACTTTGCGGCTGCCGCGCGTCGCGGCCACGTTCACGACCATTCTTCTCGCATTTTGCTATGCGCTCTTTACCGGATACGGCCAGCCAGTGCAGCGCTCTTTTTGGATGATTACGCTTTTTCTGTTCGGACGTCTGCTGTGGCGGGAGCGCAGCGCGTTGAATGCAGTTGGTTTTGCTGCGCTGGGGCTGCTCGCATTCCATCCGCATGCACTGTTCGAGGCTGGATTTCAGATGACGCTGCTTTCTGTGCTGGCCATTGCCGGGATTGCTGCGCCGATTGCCGAGAAGACATTCGCGCCCTACCTGTCGGCGCTGCGTAATCTGTGGCTTTTGCCGATCGATCCGGCACTTCCTCCGCGCGTGGCCCAGTTTCGCGTGAGCCTGCGCCTGCTGGTGGAGCATACACGCCTGCTCACCGGCCGCCGCATTGCCAACTGCATTCCATTCTTTACTCGGATTGCCTTGCGGGCGACGGAACTGCTGCTGATTTCCGTCGTTGTTGAGCTGGTTATGTCGCTGCCGATGGCGCTTTACTTTCATCGCATCACAGCGGTTGCGCTTCCGGTAAACCTGCTGGTGGTTCCGCTGCTTGGCATCCTGCTGCCGTCTGCCATTGTCACATTGCTGGCTGTTTTGATTGCGCCTGCTGTTGCGTTCCTGCCCGCTGCCTTGACAGCGCTTGTGCTTCACGCCGTGCTCTGGGCGGTACATCTGTTTGCAGGCTCGATGACCGGGGACCTGCGCGTCCCAACGCCCTCGATCATGGCCATTGTTTTGTGGATGACATGCACAGCATTTGCGATTTGGATGGTACGGCGGAGAAATTTCGCTGTTGCTGCTGCTCTGGCCTCGCTCGCGGCGGCAGCCGCCATCGCAATCGCACCGCCGCGTCTGCTCTCTCACCGTGGCGCGCTTGAGATAACGACCATCGATGTCGGACAGGGCGATTCTCTGCTGGTCATCTCGCCGGAGGGCAAGACGCTGCTCATCGATGCCGGCGGCATCGCTGGCGCGTCACCGGATGCGAAATTCGACATAGGTGAAGACGTGGTTTCGCAGGTGCTGTGGGCGCGCGGCATTCGCAGGCTCGACGCGGTTGCCATCACGCACGCCCACGCCGACCATATCGGCGGCATGCCTGTCGTGCTGGCGAATTTTCGCCCCCGCGAGCTCTGGATTGGCCGCAACCCGGATTCTCCGGCTTACGACCGGTTGATGCAGGAAGCTGCAACCCTGGGCATCTCAATCCAGAGGCATGCGGCCGGCGATTCGTTCCCTTTTGGCGGAACAGAAATGCGCGTGCTGGCTCCGGCTCCTGATTATGTTCCGAAGAGCGCGCCAACCAATGACGATTCGCTTGTGCTGCGCGTGCGCTACGGCGATACGTCTGCCCTGCTGGAAGGGGATGCCGAGGCACCGAGCGAGGCGCGCATGCTTGCGCTGAATGACCTGCACGCCGATCTGCTGAAAGTAGGCCACCACGGCAGCAAGACATCGACAACACCCAAATTTCTGCAGGCCGTCTCGCCGTCGTATGCGGCTATTTCCGTAGGGCGACACAACTTCTATGGACACCCGAAACTCGAAACACTGAAAAAGCTGGAGGGCGCGCACGTGCATACGTATCGCACAGATTTACTTGGAGCTTCCACGTTTTACCTGGATGGAAAACATGTCACGACTGGGGCCTGGGACCAACTTCCATCCGAGTAAAAGTGCCGATTCCGGCACGCCCGGCATCTTTTCCATTTGCAGAGCATCTGTACCGTTGTACGATGCCTGAAAATGCAAGTCCGTCAATGGAGGACTAGTAATGGGCCTAAGTGAAGTTGATGGCAACCGCGCTCTTCCGCATACGCACCTCAACTCCCCCGAAACAAATGAGACTCCGCGCCAGACGCCGGAAGAGTTGCGCGAAGAACAACGCAAAATCCGCCGTCTGCAGATGATGATGAACATGGTGATGTCGGTGATCAGCCAGGATGACACCCTCACCGTAGATGAAGCCGCCGAGATGGTGGCCGACAGTCGAAAGGCTGCGCTGGCCATGTTCCCCGACAAGGAACTCGCCTACAACCTCATCTATAAGCCGCGCCTGCAGCGGCTCATGCGCGAACGGTACCGAATCCAGTAACTTATTTTTGCTCCAGGCTGGTGAGCTGGAAGGTGATCGTTCCCCAGAAAAGGCGCGCCCGCATCTGCACGGGCACATGACGCTCGTCGTCCGTGTACCAGATCCAGATATTGCCGCGATTCTTCACCACTCCGGCATCGGCCGTGGGCTGCACGCGGACGGTTTGATATGTGCCAGACGGCGTCTTGATGGATTCCTTGCCCTCCGTCTTCATGGTGACGGGAATGGTTTTTCCTGCGTCAAAAACTGGGATCTCGAAGCTCTGGCCTACCTGTAGCGGCTGCGTCGCCGTATAGAAAATTGCCGAAAGCAGGTCGGTCACGCATGAAGGAATTGCGGTCTCCTGGCGCTTTGTGATGCCGGATACCAGGTTTTTTTCCTCGAAGATGGCTTTGCCCAGCGCGTAGTTGAATTTCAGATCGCTGTTGACCTGGCGCCTGCCTTCAATCAACTGTTTGCTGAAGCTGACTGAACAGCCTGTGCGGCGGTTGAAGGCAGACTGGAAGCGGTCGCTGACGCGATAGATGAGATTGACAGCCCCAATCGAATCACCGGTTACGGTGATTCGCTGCAGGTCGCCATCGGCTTCCTGATGAAATGTAACCGTGCCCGCGGGAAAGACGCGCCAGTCTACGCTGTAGGTAAGCGTTTGCTTGGTCGGAAGCCCCAGACCCGGATGCGGAGGCGGCAATTGCGGCAGAGGCTGATTCTGCGTAGTCTGGGCCCGCATGCCTGCCAGCAACAAAAAACAAAAAACAATGGGGAATAATCTATAACGCCAATTCAAAATCTGTGCTCACTCTTCTAATGCTTGAAAAAAATTCTGAGGGCAAGCACAGCATAGATGGCCGTCGCACCCATGAGTGCATTGTACTCGCGGTGCTTGCGATATAAGGGCAGGGAAAACCCGCCTTGTTCTCTGTCTGGTTCGCTATGGACGACTTGCGCAGCACGCAATCGCGGCAACAGGCGTGGAACGCTGGCCGCATACGCATCAAAGTCGGCGAATTTCGCCCGCAGAAACTCTTCTTCCGAGCGAATGACCGGAATATAAATGATGGCGAACAATGCTGCCAGCAAGAGCACGATCACAATGCTCTTCGATGCGGCAGCAAAACCGAATGCAATCAGCATGGAGCCGACATACAGCGGATTGCGGGTATGCGCATACGGTCCGGTCATCGTCAGCTCGGCGTTCTTCTTCACGTATCCGGCGGCATATCCGCGCAGCCAGAGGCCGGGCAGCACAAGAAGCAGGCTCCACGCCATGGATATGAATGTTGGACGCGCCAGCCAGAGATACACACCGGCAAAGACAAAGCCCATGGGAACGCGAATGCGCCGCGCGATTCTGCTCCAGTCAGCGGCCATCTTCAGCGCGCCTCCTTCAATAATTCATCGGCGGCGTTGAGCACTTCTTCAGGCGAAATGGTTAGCAATCCCGCTTCCGGCTCAGCGCGACGGCTATGGTCGCGTTTGCTTTCAGGATGGCGCAGCACGCGGAAGTTTCCTCCGAATGGCCCATTGCGCGCCGGATCGGTCGGCCCGAAAATTCCTACCACCGGCCTGCCGAGAGCCGACGCCAGATGCAGCGGCCCGGTATCGCCTGCAATGATGAGCGACGCGCGACGCGTCAGCGCAATCAGCTCGTCGAGTTCAGGCGAGAGCTCTGTCCCAATATTGCCGCTTGCTCTATTCACTTCTTTCGCCAACGTTTCCTCTCCAGGACCTGCATTAATCACCACGCCGTAGCCTCTCGCTGCAAGCGCGCGGGCTACTTCGCCATAGCGTTCGGTTGGCCAGCGCTTCGCGCCCCATCCAGCACCGGGGTTCAGAATCACGAAAGGCTTTCCGTGGAGCGCGGCGAGTTGCGTATCGCAATCGTGCTCGGCGTTTTCGCTAACCGGCAGCCAGGGTAGCATCACCGGCAGCTCTTCACGGGCCACAGCATGCGCCACTTCGACCGCCTGTTCGATCACATGCGTTCCCTTCGTCGGAACAATCTCGTCGAAAAGATAACGCGCAGCCCACTCGCGCGGATGCTCTTCTCCAATAAGGCGCTGTGGGTGCGCCCATTTTCCGAGCACTGCCGAGCGCACCGCTCCCTGCAAATCGACGCAAACATCGTATCGCGCGGTCCGCAGCTCCTGCCGCATGAGACGTATGGCCCCGATCGTCGCCGCGCTCAGCGGACGGCGCCCCCATTGTTTTGCGGGAACGATATGAAGCTGATCGACCACGGGCATCGCAGGCCCACGGGCTGTCGCATCTTCAGCGGCCAGCAGGTCCCGCCATTGCGGCTCGACCGCCCAGCCCAGAAACCAGTCAGGATGCCTTGCACGCAGGGCTGTGACCGCCGGCAGGGCATGGAGAATGTCACCCATCGCGCCCAGCCGCAGGATGAGTACCCGTAACTGCTGACTTTCTGTTGGCAAACTTTGATTTTCTCACAATGCGCGCTTGAAAATAACCGGCAGCAGAGTCCCAAGCTGAGACAGAGCGGCTGCTTCATCGCGCAAACGGGCTTCCAGTTTCACAATTTTGAGGGACGCAACGGACGCAAATGCTTTTCTCTGCTCAGGCGATAGGCGAACGAAATCCTTTTCCGTGGTGAGGAGCGTATCTGCGGAATGCAGCCGCGCCGCCTGCTGCAGCTGTTCTATATCAGCTGCTGAATAGGCGTGATGATCGCGGAAAGCATGCGTGGCGGCGATTTCCACGCCGCTCCTTCCCAATGACTCGAAAAACTCTTCGGGATGCGCGATGCCGCAGAAGGCCAGCACTCGCCCGGCGTTTTTCGGAACGATGATGGACCGCGTAATCCACCAGATTGGCTTATCGATGCCGCGCTGTTTCAACTTCGGCTCGAAATCTGCATCTTCTTCACGCATTATGAGAATCGAAGCGCGATGGAGAGCACTGAGCCGCTCGCGCATTCGACCCGCAGGCAATAGAGTCTCTCGAAAATCGCTGCGATGGAGCAGAACGATATCGACATTCCGTGCCAGCTTGCGATGCTGAAAGCCGTCATCGAGCAAATGAACGCCTGTGCCGGAACCATCGCGCTCGGCCAGAAGGCCGGCGTCGTAGCGGCTTGATCCTAAGTAAACCGGCACCTGCACGGATTGCGCAATGAGCAGCGGCTCATCGCCAAAGCGGTCTGCACTTCCGCCTGGGTCCACGCGTTCGACCGCATCCGAGTTGCGGCCATATCCACGCGAGAGCACATCGACGTGTACACCTTGCATTGTCAGAAGCTTTGCCAGACAGATGACAAATGGCGTCTTCCCCGCGCCGCCGGCAGAGATATTTCCAACGCTGATCACCGGCCGCTGAAGCTGTCGAGCCTTGGCCCAGCCGTGATCGAATGCGGCATTCTTTGCCGTAGTAACTGCCGAGTAAAGCGGCGTGAGCGGAAGAAGCAGACGGCGCATCATCCTTGCTCTCCGAGTAAGGCGGTCAGCGTCTCAACGGCGCGTGCCGTAGCCCCGGCTTCCGAGGTAAATACAGCGTGGCCGCGCTTTCCCATCGCACGGGCCGCCCCTTCATCCGCGAAAAGCGCCGCCAGCTCCTGCCCGATCTTATCGGTTTGCGCAATACGGATCGCATCCTGTTCATGGAGCCGGTCCACGATGGCGCGAAAATTTTCATAGTATGGCCCCATGATGACAGGGACGCCAAACTGTGCCGGTTCCAGAGGATTGTGCCCCCCGGCTGCAACCAGACTGCCGCCAACGAACGCAACCGTCGCCAGCGAATACACCGAAGCCAGCTCGCCAATCGAATCGAGCAGAAAGACCATGCCGCCTGCAAGTGCTGTGGGGGCGTCCATCCACTGCGAGCGCCGGACCCAATGCCTGCCCTCTCGCTCAAGCAGTCGCGCAACGGCTGCGAAGCGCTCCGGATGGCGCGGGGCAAGAACGATCAACGCATCGGATGGCGCGGCGGCCAGCAGCATCTCTTCTTCGCCCTCGAGCGTGCTTCCGCAGACCAGAACCTTTGTCCCGGCAGCGATCTGTTTTTCGAGTGCCAGCGTCGCGGCGGCCGTTTCAGTCGCGCGAATATCGTACTTGAGATTGCCGCCATAGCGAACGTTTGCTGCGCCGATGGCCCACAAACGCCCGACATCGCTTTCACTCTGAGCCAGCACAAGCGTAAGGCTGTTCAGCAGCTGCTTCCATAAAAAGCGCAGCCGCATATAACGCGGCCACGATCGATCGGAAATGCGCGCGTTCACCACTGCTACCGGAATCCGGGCGCGGCGGCATTCGACCAGCAGGCGCGGCCAGAATTCCGTTTCCATCAGGATGAGCATGCGTGGCTTGAGTGCTCGCAGATACGCTCGCACGGCAAAGGCAAAATCCAGCGGGAAATAAAAGACATTCTCAGCCCCGAAACGCCGTCGCGCCAGCTCCTGTCCCGTTCGCGTAGTGGTCGATACGACCATTCGCCAGCCGGGCAGCCGTCGATGCAGCTCTTCGATCATACGGGCGGCGGCCAGCAGCTCGCCGACGGAGACGGCATGGACCCAGATGACGGGCTCGTTCCTGGAACCTGACGTCAGTCGTTTTGGGATTAATCCCAGCCGTTCGCTCAATCCTTCACGATATTTCCCGCTGACGGCCATGCGGAAAAGCCAGTACGGCGCGCCCACAATCAGCACAAGAACGAGGGCCAGGCTGTAGAAAAGCAGCATCCGCTTACCAATCTCACTTTACTGAAGTCTTAAGCGATGATGATAATCGTCCACAGGATGATGCGCTTTCGTTCTTTTCTTTCCCTGGCACTGCTTGCGGCCTGCTGCATTGGACAATCATCAGCGTTTGAACACGGGCCGCCACCCGCAAAAGACGCGGCCACCTACCCAGCCGTCGACATCCATCAGGAAGAGCACGTCGCCATCGCTGCCGAGCCATACAACACGGAAGAAAAGGTGAAGATCTTCCGTGTGAATTACCTCGACCACCAG
>DATHQH010000024.1:0-10814 GCA_035482895.1 Alloacidobacterium sp.
GGCGCCTACTTTACTCTCGTCAGGTAACGATTTGCCATAGAAGAAGTTATGAATATCAAAAGAATTGTCCGACCGGCAGCATCTTGCGGTCAAAACGTTCACAAGGCAGAATATTCCGGTAGTAATACGAAAAGGAGCAATATGTGCGCGGGAACATCGCAGTCAGAATCGAATTTGCGCCAGCGCCTAGATCTCCAAATTCGGCCGTTCAAACGCACTTATTCGTAGGAAAATAGCCTTGGCATCGACGGGCTGCCCTGCGTCTGTTCTCACGGTTTGCCGTTAGCGTTCCAGGCGGGTTTCCAGTCTGTGTTTGCAAGCCATTGAATGGGTCTCACCATCGATGAGATCACCGTAGTCATATACGGGAAGTCGAGTTTGCTGATTTCGTCGCTGGGCTGGTGATAGTCCTTATGCAGATTGAAGCTGGAAATGGTCTGGGCGATGATGCCGCGCTTGGCAAGCGCGTAGTTGTCCGACCGCTGGAAGAATTTCTGGTCTGGGTGCGGGTCGCCTACGATGTGGGCACCATGTTTGGCGAGCGTATGGCCGAGGTTCGAGCGCTCATACCCGGTGAGCCAGAAATTCCCTGCAGGCGCGGCGGGGTCCGGCCGTCCGATCATTTCAAATTCAAGATTCGTAACAATGCGGTCGAGTGGGACAGGTGGATGCTCGATAAAGTATTGGTTGCCGAAGCCGCCGAGTTCTTCTGAGCCAAAGAGCGCGAAGACAATGGTGCGTTTCGGGCGTTTGCCCTGGCTAAGGATGCGTGCCAATTCAATGACGGCGGTTGTGCCGGAGGCGTCATCGTCAGCCCCGTTGTAGATGGAGTCGCCACGGACTGCTGGGCCGATTCCGAGATGGTCGAGATGCGCAGTGAGCAAAATCGCATCCTGCTGCGTCTTTGAGTCGGAGCCACGGAGAATGGCGACTGCGTTCCAGGTTTCGGTACGCGGCGTTTCTTCGTACTTCGCCAGGCGTTGTTTCACACGGTCTGGTAGCGGATTCGGCAAAGGGGCTTTCTGCAGAAAGCTGCCATTGTCGCCGCCCGGTTCGAGGCCGAAGCTTTGAAACTGAGATGCAGCCCAAATGGCGGCGATGTGCTCGTCGCGGGTGGCGCTACCGCGTCCATGCAACTCGTCGGAGGCGAGGAATTCCTCGTCGGCACGGACGCACTGGTTGCAGAAGGAGGGATGATCGGCGGCACTAGCAACGCGACAAAAGGGTGCAAGCAGTGATATCACCAAGATAAGAGGGAAACCGATGCGCATAGAGTGTGAACGCAGTATATCGAATACACAGCGCGCCTTTCCCCAGGGTTGTTCTTAGCAGGCGGGACCTTGGAGCATGAGAACAAGAGAGAGTTGGACGAGTGAAATTCGGATTTAAGACACAGCATCTTCATTTTTTGTGCATGGCGGGTCTTCTGCTTTTGTGCTCGTGTGGCGGCAAGTTTTTTCCTGACGAAACCAGTGGGGGCGGGGGAAACACTAACAGCGGTAACTATTTATATGTAGCCAATTCATCGACCACCGTCAGTTCGATTGCCGGGTTCAGCATTGCGAACAGTGCGGTGAATGTACTTTCCAATTCTCCCTACGCGGTGGGGCTACCGCCCAATGCGCTGGCTATGACACCAAATGATACATTTCTCTACATTGGCAGTCTTTCGGGAGGCATCTACGCCTATACCGTCAATTCGAATGGAACGCTGACGGTAGCAAACAATGGCAGTCCTGTGGCAACAGGGGTAAGCCCGATCACGATGAAGGTGGATCCCACGGGGCAATGGCTGATCGTGGCGGACTTGACTCCGTCAGCATATGTGTTTGGCATCAATGCCAGCACGGGAGCGCTGACGGCGCAGGGAAATCCAGTTGTACTTGACCCGGGAAGCACGACGAACCTCATCATCACGCCAAATGGTCAGTATGTTTTTGTATCGCTGGGGACGGGCGGCGTGGATATTCTGACGTTTAGCGCGACGACGGGCGTCATTACCAAGCTGAATTCGATTTTGAATCCGAAGGCTTCTTCGAATGCCGATCTTGGATTAGCCAGCGATCCGAACAGTAAATACCTGTTCGTTACGGAGACCGGAATAAACGCGGTCCGCGTGCTCAGTATTAACGCGACAGGCACTTTGCTCACGGAGCTTGCTACATCTCCGGTGAAGACGGGACTCGGGCCTTCGCAGGTAATGGTTACTACTTCCGGCAGCTATGTCTATGTAACGAACCGGACGGATGGGACAATCAGCGGCTTCGCTCTCACGGCAAACGGTGCGCTCACCGCGCTTGCGGATTCTCCTTATACGACCGGCGCGGCTCCGGTGGACATTACTCAGGACAAGACGGACGCTTATATTGCGGTGGCATGTGTGGGTGGCAATCCTGACATGCAGGTCTTTACGATCGATACTGCGTCTCCGGGAAAGCTGGACCCGCTTTCGAGCAAGACGACGGGAACAGATCCCACATTGGCAAGCGCCATTGTCGGCACAAAATAGGCTGATGCATTTTACAAAAGAAGGCCACCCTGAAAGGTGGCCTTTTCTTTGATCCAGAAATGGACCCTTAAAGTTGGCATTGTGCCGGTAGCTGCCCGAGTGTTCGATGCTATGCTCTAAAAATATAAGGAAGAGTTAGCAGGTTACTGCTTTCTCTTGACTATCTATTAAGTGCGCATGGTTTTTCGCCAATCTTCTCTTCCGCTTGCACGTCTGCTGCTGCTCCTTTTATTGCTCACGGCGATGGGTGGTTGCAATCGCCTTCGTCCAAAACCCTCTACAGAATATGTTTATGTCATCGCCAAGGAGACATTTCTGCGCGACCGTGTCGCGGCCGTCTCCAATCGGGTCGGGAATGTTACGAATGGCCAGCGTGTGCAGGTGCTCGAGCGCGGGCGGCGCTTTCTCAAAGTAAAGACGGACAAGGGCGAGATCGGCTGGATCGAAGAGCATAGCGTCATCGATCAGAACACATATCAGCAATTTGCCGATCTACAAAAGCAGCACGAGAATGATCCTGTAATTGCGACGGCGACGCTGCGCGATGATCTATATCTGCACGACAAACCAGGCCGGCAGGCCGACCGTTTCTATCTGCTCCCGGAAAACGACAAATTGCAGATGCTGGTGCGGGCTTCGGTGCCGAAGGCCGTACCTCCGCAGGCTACGCAGCCTGCTCCTAAACCGGCTGTGAAGACGGATGCATCGAAATCGACGGCCAAGACAGGGACTCGACCAATTGCAACTCCAGCGCCCGAGTCGCCGCCCATGGAAGACTGGTGGCTGGTGCGCGATTCGCAGGGGCGCGTGGGCTGGATGCTCTCGCGCCGCCTGGATGTGGATATTCCGGATGCGATCGCGGGTTATGCCGAAGGGCAGCGCATGGTTGGTGCTTATCCGTTGACCACGGTAGACGATCCGGAATCGAAATTTCCAAATGGGCAGGTACCGGAATATGTGACCGTCTTGAGCCCTTACAAGGATGGCCTGCCGTATGACTTCGATCAGGTGCGCATTTTCACCTGGAATGTGAAGAAGCATCGCTACGAGACGGCATACCGGCAGCGTAATTTACAGGGATATCTGCCCGTGCATGTTAGTACGCAGTCTTTTGACAAGATCGGTACGGTTCCGGTTTTTTCATTTAAGACCGCCACGGATGACACCATAGCTATCGATCCCGCGACGGGTGCTGCGCGTCCGTCAAATACCGCTACCCAGACTTTCCGACTGGAAGGGGTAATCGTCCGAAAGGTTGAGCCGCCCAGCGCTCCTCCTCCATCCTCCGTAACCCCGCCACAGCCGACCACTGCCCCGGAATCGTCGTCTGTGAAAGGTAGGAAGTCAGGGAAAAAGAAACATACAGGCGGCGCGAAACGTCACAAGCATCAGTAGATTTTTTTCGGTTTCAACAAATGGAGCTGTAATGAAATGCATCGCTCACGCACCATTCAGGGATTGAAGAACTTCTCCATAAATTCCATACATCTCTTGGGGAATTTTCGCATCAAAGTATTTCTGAGGTGGATTTTGCCTCGTCGCACGGTGTTGAGTAGATCGAGTTTAAGTTTTGATACTAAAAACTTTATGATGTGTCTTGCCTGATCTATCCCAACCTCGTATTGTTTACAAATCTTGCATCGCCTTCGGGCATTGGCATGAACTTTAGCGCTGCAGTAGTCGAATCCCAAGCATTGAAAATGAACAGGAGATCGGCACATGGACAACAAGCCGGCACAGAACATCCAGGACACGTTTCTTAACACGGTCCGTAAGGATAAAACCCCCATCACAATCTACTTGGTCAGCGGAGTGAAGCTGACAGGCAAGATCCGTTCTTTCGACAAATATTCCGTGCTATTGGAAAACAATAGCCAAGAACAATTGATCTTCAAGCACGCGATCTCGACCGTGGTCAGTTCCCGATCCGTGCTGCATACGGAACACAGGCCTGCTTCGGCTCATCCTGCTGGGCATACTACCGCGAGTGGTGTAGCAAGCCCTTCCACGGAATCACAGAGCGCGTAGCCGGCAGCCTTAAAGTAGATTTTTTCAGGACAGCGTTTCGTGGGTGAGCTTCAACGCACAAGCACGGAGGGCGCAGACGAGCGCGCACTGTTGGTTGCGGTGGAGTTCGCCCCCAGGCGTCCTTCACTGCCGCCGACGGCAATTCTCGCCCGTGACGCTACTCGCATGGCTGCTCATGCAGATGATGCGGATACGTCCTCCGATGAACACGCGCACATGGATCTTGCGCATCTGGACCTTGAAGCTTCGCTGAGTGAATTTCGCGAGCTGGTCACGAGCGCCGGCGGAACAATTGCCGGTGAAGTGGTGCAGCGACGACCCAAAGCTGACCCCGCAACCCTGATCGGCAGCGGCAAGGTAGAAGAACTGGCCGGTGTAGCTGCTTCTACGGGTGCCAGCGTCATCCTCTTCGATCACGATTTGACACCCACACAACTTCGGAATCTCGAAAAAGCTTTACCCTGTCGCGTTCTTGACCGAACACAGCTCATCCTCGATATTTTTGCGCGGCACGCGCGAACCCGTGAAGGCCAGTTGCAGGTCGAGCTGGCGCAGTTGGAATATATGCTGCCTCGGCTTGCCGGACGCGGAAAGTCGATGTCGCAACTTGGCGGCGGCATCGGCACAAGAGGGCCGGGTGAAACGCAGCTCGAAACCGATCGCCGCAAGATCCAGCGTCGTATTGTGCAGGTGAAGGAGGAGCTCGAAGCCGTACGCCGGGTACGCGGACAGCAACGGCAACGGCGTGAGGCGGTTCCGGTGCCGACGGTGGCGCTGGTTGGCTACACCAACGCGGGCAAGAGCACGCTTTTTAATACGCTAACTAAGGCAGGCGTGCTTGAATCGGCGCGAATGTTTGCGACGCTCGACCCAAAATTGAAGGCCATTCAGCTTCCATCGCGCAGAAAAATTTTGCTCTCCGATACGGTCGGGTTTATCCGCAACCTGCCGCATACCCTGGTCACGTCGTTCCGCGCCACGCTGGAAGAAGTCCAGAAGGCCGAGGTGCTGTTGCATGTTCGGGATGCATCCAGTCCGACGCGCGATGAACAGAAGGCGGAAGTGGAAAAGGTTTTAGGCGAACTGGGGGTGCTCGATAAGCCTCAAATCGAAGTGATGAACAAGATCGATCTGCTTTCGAGCGAGGATCGCGATGTGCTTGTTGCCGGCGGCGTCCTCGCGATTTCCGCCAAATTCGGCCTTGGGATCGACGCTCTATTTGCGCGCATCGATGCAGAGCTGACTGCCGATCCAGTGATTGAGCAGACCTTCACCATTCCGCAGGCAAAAGGAAAAGTATTGGCAGCGCTGGGGGCAGGCGCCGTGTTGCGCGACCGGCAGTTTATCGGCAATTCAGTCAGGATGACTGTCGCAGGCCCAGCCACGCTGTTGGGGCGATATAAGGAATTTCTAGTGGATGCAAGAATGGACCGAGCGAGCGGGAGCGGTGGAGATTCCCGGACGCCCAGTCCATTGGACCCTGAACCGGGTCATAGGTGATGTACCAAGTCTACGCTCGCATTGCGTGCCGTCAAGCGCTATTATGCAGAAATTCGCCATGTGTGATACATCTAGAGGGTAAGTGTCTGCCCCGCGTTGACACCTTATTTTTCACTCTGTTACAACCATAGGTTCCGCAATACCTTCCAGCTAAGACTTCCAAGGGCTTAATAGGCAGCAGAATGTGCGCCAAAGCGAGTCGCAAGGCGTTGGAAAAGGTGTGGATTAGGGTCGCGGCGCGTAAGAAATCAGTCTGCCTGAAGATATTTTTCAGCAGTTTTAGTGAACCGGCGAAGCATGGATGAAATTCTGCACCAACTCGGCGATCTGATAGTCGGCTCGATTCCGACGATGATCATTTTTGTTGCCCTGGTTCTGGCCTACCGGATTCTGGTATTTGGCCCGCTTTCGCGCACGCTGGCCGCTCGCCGCGAGCGCACGAAGGGAGCCGTTGAAAGGGCCGCAGCCGCAATTGCCGCTGCCGATGTCAAGGCTCAGGAATATGAGGCAAAGTTGCGGGCGGCGCGCGCGGATATTTTCCGCCACCGTGACCATCGCATACAGCAGTGGAACGCCGAGCGCGAGAGCGCGCTTGCGTCTGCGCGCCTTGCCGCTCAGGAGCGGGTTCGCCTTGCGCACGCTGCACTGGAAGCACAGGCCGCTGACGCCCGCAGGCAGGTCGAAGGCTCGACCGAGCAGTTGGCCTCGCAGATTCTTCAAGCCGTTCTTCCGCCAGATGTGGCTCCAGTGGAGAGTGCCCGGTGAAACAGAATCCAAGGCTGAAGTTCGCTGCTTTCTTTGTCGCCCTGGTTTTATTGGGTGGAGCGGTCCCCCGCGCTTTCAGCCAGACCGCGCAGGCAGCGCCGCCGCCCAATGTTCATTCCAATTATGAAAAGATAGATGCGCCTGAGACGAACAGTGAGGAAGAGGCCTATCTACACTCCTCGACAGTGCAGGCCATCGCCAGAGTACTGCAAGTCAAAACTGAAACTGCCGCGAATATTTTCCAGATCTTCAACTCTACGATCATTATCGGTGCCATAGTCTGGTTCCTGATCAAAGTGCTGCCCAAGACTTTCCGCAAGCGATCAGAGACCATCCAGAAGGATCTGATTGACGCGCGCACCGCCACGGAAGAAGCCAACAAGCGCCTGAGTGTGGTGGAAGCGCGCCTGGCCAGGCTGGATTCCGAAATCGATGCCATTCGCAAGCAGGCCGAACTTGACAGCCTGGAAGATGAGAAGCGTATCAAGGCGTCTCTCGAAGAAGAGCGCAAACGTATTATTGAATCCGCCGAGCACGAGATTGAGGCTTTCGGATCTGCAGCGCAGCGGGACTTGAAGCGCTTTGCCGCCGACCTTGCTGTAGATCGCGCTTTACAGCGCATTCATCTTGGCGCCGATGCGGACCGGATTCTGGTGAAGAATTTTGCTGCCGATCTGGCAGGCACGAAAGGTAAGGGAGGACAGAACTAATGGCTGCCATTGCCGCTCCTTACGCCCGCGCCTTTGCTGATGTGGTTTTTGAGGCACATCTGAACGCGAACGACGTGCAGCGGCAGCTGAACGATTTTCTTGCTGCATGGCGCGAAGCCGCTGATTTGCGCGAAGTTCTCCTCGATCCGTCGTTTCCCGCTGAGCAGAAGATTTCGATTCTCGATAAGTTGAACGCGCGGCTGGGCATGTCTGAGCAGGTGCGTAATTTCATCGCGGTCGTGATTCAACATGATCGACTCTATGTGCTGGATGAGATTCTGGCCGAGTATCGCAAAGAAGTGAATCGCCGCCTAAGCATCTCTGAGGTGCAGGTCACGACGGCGCGCCCGCTGGATGCCGACGAGCGGCAGGGGATTGAGCAGGAAGTCGCTGCCCTGACAGGAACGCAGGTGCAGGCTACCTATAACGAAGACAAGTCGTTGCTCGGGGGCGTGATGGTGCGCGTGGGCAGTACTGTATATGACGGGTCCGTCAAGGGAAAATTGGCCCGGCTCAAAGAGCAACTCTCCAGTTAAAAAAGATTCTGTTGGGAAAGTGAAGCATGGCTCAGATTAAAGCAGACGAAATTACTCAGCTCCTCAAAGAGCAGATTCAGAATTACGACGCGAAGATCCGCGTGGATGAAGTCGGTACTGTGATCGCTTTGGGCGACGGGATCGCGCGTATCCATGGCCTCGACAAGGTCATGTATGGCGAGATGATTGAGTTTCCGCACGGCATTGCCGGACTTGCCATGAACCTCGAAGAGGAGCAGGTGGGCGCTGTGCTGATGGGCGACTACACCGAGATTCGCGAAGGCGACGAAGTGAAGCGTACCGGTAAGATTCTGAGCGTGCCGGTGGGCGAGGCCATGATTGGCCGCGTAGTGAATGCTCTGGGTCAGCCGATCGACGACAAAGGCCCGATCAACGCGACCGAGACGCTGCCTATTGAGCGGCTTGCTCCGGGCGTGGTGGATCGCCAGTCGGTGCGCGAACCGATGATGACAGGCCTGAAGGCCGTCGACAGTATGATTCCGATTGGCCGCGGACAACGCGAGCTGATCATCGGCGACCGCCAGACGGGCAAGACTGCGATCGCGCTAGATACCATCATTAATAACGCGAAGAACGACCTGATCTGCATCTATTGCGCGATTGGGCAAAAGCGATCGTCAGTAGCCCAGGTTGTGCAAACGCTGACGGAAAACGGCGCGATGGATTACACGGTAGTTGTAGCTGCGACCGCATCAGAGCCGGCTCCGATGCTTTACCTCGCACCCTATGCGGCAACATCCATCGGTGAATACTTCCGCGACAAGGGCAAGCACGCGCTGGTGATCTACGATGATCTCTCAAAGCATGCCGTGGCTTACCGTGAAATTTCGCTACTACTGCGTCGTCCACCAGGCCGCGAAGCGTATCCGGGCGATGTCTTCTATCTCCACTCGCGTATGCTTGAGCGCTCGTCGAAGCTGAGCAAGGAAAAAGGCGGCGGTTCGCTCACGGCCCTGCCGATCATCGAAACGCAGGCAGGCGATGTCTCGGCCTACATCCCGACGAACGTGATTTCGATCACTGACGGACAGATTTTTCTTGAAACCGATCTCTTCAACTCGGGCATTCGGCCTGCGGTGAACGTGGGCCTGTCGGTATCGCGCGTCGGCTTCTCAGCTGCGATCAAGGCCATCAAGCAGGTTGGAGCGACACTGAAGCTCGACCTGGCGCAATACCGTGAACTCGCGGCATTCTCGCAATTCGGCAGCGATCTGGACAAAGTGACGCAGAACCAGCTTAACCGCGGACAGCGTCTTACTGAGCTGTTGAAACAACCGCAGTTCCAGCCGCTTACGGCGGAGCACCAGGTGGCGATTTTGTTTGCCGGAACCCAGGGCCTTCTCGATGACGTGAAGGTGGATAGCATCCGCACGTTCGAGGACGGCTTCCACAAATATCTGGATTCGGCGCAGACAGCGTTGCTTAAGGACATTGGTGAGAAGAAGGTGCTTGACGATGATCTCCGTAATCGTCTGAAGGATGCGATCAACGAGTTCAAGCAGAATTTCTTCACAGAGCATCAGGAGGCGCAGGTGTCCTCCGGATCGCAGCAGAAGGCGCAATCGAAAGACGAAAAAAAGCAGGATAAAGGCGCGCAGGATAAGGCGAAAGCCTCAGATGTAAAAAAGTAGCAGATATGTGATCAACGCAGGACGCTGCGCACTTTAGGGCAGAACCGAAGGAAACCCGGCAAGAAGAATGGCAAACGTTCTCGATTTACGACGGCGCATCCGCAGTGTGAAGAACACGCGCCAGATCACCAAGGCCATGAAGATGGTGGCCGCAGCCAAGCTGCGCCGCGCCCAGGAGCGAGCGCTCGCGGCGCGACCGTATGTGGCGATGATGGAGAGCGTGCTGCTGTCGCTCAAACGCCGCATAGAGGTTTACGATCCCGAGACCGGTGAAGTGCGGCATCCGCTGTTGCTGACGCGTCCGGAAAAGAATGTGCTGGTAGTTGTTGTCTCCGGTGAAGGCGGATTCGCAGGGGCCTTCAACGCCAACATCGTCAAGGCGGCGACGAACTTCATTGCTGCGCGCCACGACCAGCAGATCGACATTGAGGCGATTGGCCGCAAAGGGCGCGATATTCTTCGGCGGCGCTATCCGGCCGTGCAATATGTGGAAGCGGCGCAGGAGGAGCAGGATCGCCTGTCTCGTGGAGAGCGCACGCGTGGCGGCGCGGTTGAGGTAATGGACGCCCATTATCGCAACATTCTGCACAAGATTACCTTCGACGAGGTGCGTGAGCTTGGCAGAGAGATTGTCACGCTCTACACGCAAGAGAAGATCGACGCGGTCTATGTGGTCTACAACGAGTTCAAGTCTGTAATCCAGCAGCGCGTTGTGGTGCAGAAGATTCTTCCCGTTGTCGAGATTGGTAAACAGCAGATCGCTGCTGCTGAAGAGATGACGCGGGAAGAGCGCGAGCGTGCAGTCCAAGCGGCGGAGTCGGCGGGCATCAGCGTGGAGGAGTCGCCAGAGGGAGCTACAGCCGCCAAGCAGTCTGAAGAAGAGGCAAGTCGCTTCGGCACGGCGGAACTGGACTACATCTACGAGCAGGATCCGAAGGAGCTGTTCAACGCGATTCTGCCGCGATATGTGGGTACGCAGCTGTATCACGCGATGGTGGAGTCAGCAGCGGCGGAATTCGCCGCCCGCATGACGGCGATGGATTCGGCGACGAATAACGCGTCGGATTTGATCGACCATTACACGCTACTCATGAACCGCGTGCGTCAGGCAGCG
>DATHQH010000025.1:0-25934 GCA_035482895.1 Alloacidobacterium sp.
AGGCCATCGTAGAGATCGCCCGCGTTGCGCCGAATCGGACGGCAACGCTGATTTCCGTAGGAAAACATCGACTTTTCGCCGCCGTATTTTTCCGGGCGGCGCTATACTTTGCGGCTGTTCCGGAGTGCTTGATGACCGACCGTTTCCAACTCGTTTCGCCCTTTCAGCCGGCCGGCGATCAGCCGGACGCGATCAAGAAATTGATCGACGGTTTTCAGTCGGGACTCGCGCACCAGACGCTGCTGGGCGTGACCGGATCGGGCAAGACCTTCACGATGGCGAAGATCATCGAGGAGCTGAACCGGCCGGCGTTGATTCTGGCGCACAACAAGACGCTGGCGGCGCAGCTCTATCACGAGTTCAAGCAGTTCTTCCCGTCGAATGCGGTGGAATATTTCGTCTCGTATTACGACTACTATCAGCCGGAGGCGTACATTCCATCGGGTGACCTCTACATCGAAAAAGAAGCGACGATCAACGAAGAGCTGGACAAGTTGCGGCTTTCCGCTACGCGGTCACTGTTTGAGCGGCGCGATGCGATTATCGTCTCGTCTGTCTCCTGCATCTACGGCCTCGGCGATCCGGATGCGTACTATGGCATGCTGCTGCTGCTTGAAAAAGGGCAGAAGGTACGGCGCGAGGACATTACGCGCAAGCTGGTCGAGATTCTCTACGAGCGCAATGATGTCGATTTCCGGCGCGGCACGTTCCGCGTGCGCGGCGATGTGATCGAAGTCTTTCCTACCTACGATGAGAATGCTTATCGCATCGAGCTGTTCGGTGATGAGGTTGAATCGCTTGCACAAATCGATCCACTCTTTGGAACAGTGAAACAAAAATTTGCGAGGCTGCCGATTTATCCAAAGAGCCACTACGTTGTGAAACCGGAACGCAAGAATTCAGCAATCAGCTCCATTCTTGAAGAGCTGGGCTGGTGGGAAAAGGAACTGGAGTCGCAGGGCAGGTTGGTCGAGTCGCAGCGCATCCATCAACGTACGCGCTTCGATCTGGAGATGATCAAGTCGGTCGGCTACTGCCATGGCATCGAGAATTATTCACGGCATTTTTCCGGTAGGCTGCCGGGCGAGCCCCCACCGACGCTGCTGGATTATTTTCCGCGGGACTACCTGATCTTTATCGATGAGTCGCATGCGACAGTACCGCAACTGCATGGCATGTGGCATGGTGACCGTTCACGCAAACAGAACCTGGTAGATTACGGATTTCGGCTTCCGTCGGCGAGGGATAACCGTCCGCTGCAGTTTGAGGAGTTTGAAACGCGGACAAACCAGGTGATCTATGTTTCAGCAACACCGGGGCCGTATGAGCTCACGAAGTCAGCCGGCGTAGTCGTCGAACAGATCATCCGGCCCACAGGATTGATCGATCCCGAAGTAGAAATACGTCCGGTGCGTGGACAAATTGACGATTTGCTGGCAGAAATCCGTGATCGCGTGGCCAAGAATGAACGCGTATTGGTAACAACGTTGACCAAGCGCATGTCCGAAGACCTTGCAGGCTACTACACAGAGGTCGGCGTGCGCTGCCGCTATATGCACTCAGAGATCGAGACGCTGGAGCGCGTGCGGCTGCTGCGCGATCTGCGCAAGGGTGAATACGATGTGCTGATCGGCATCAATCTTTTGCGCGAAGGACTCGACTTGCCGGAAGTTTCCCTGGTCGCGATTCTGGACGCCGACAAGGAAGGTTTTTTGCGCTCGGCTGGATCTCTGATTCAGACAATTGGACGCGCAGCGCGGCATGTGAACGGGCGCGCGATTTTGTACGCCGACCGCATCACCGATTCGATGCGGCAGGCGATGGACGAAACCACCCGCCGTCGTGAAGTACAGCACCATTACAACGAGGAGCACGGCATTACCCCGACTTCGATCATTCGTCCGACGGACATGTCGCTCGCGCAGATATTGAAGGCCGACTATGCAGATTTGACTGAAGAGTCGGATGAAATGCCGGATTTCAAGTCGCAGCAGGAACTGGAGGTTTATATCTCTAAACTCGAGTCCGATATGCGCGAGGCGGCCAAAAAGTTCGAGTTCGAAAAGGCCGCCAGACTTCGCGATACCGTAAAGGAGCTACGAACCAAGGAATTTTTGTTTACCTAAAGCACGACCGGTGCGCAGTTGAGATCGCTATGCTCCATGAAGTCAGGATAATAAGCTGATCGTCATTTCTATTGCTTCGAGCCGTTTTCCTGTGGCACCTCTTGCCCTTCCCCGGGGAATGGCCAATCTTTGTTCAGCAGGATTTCACGCTCGCGCTGTTCTTTGGGAATATTGTTGACCTTAAGGTTCTCAAAGAAATGCACGCCGGTTTTTCCTGCGGTGACGATGTCGAGATCGCCGTCACCGTCCATGTCTTCGGTGACGAATTGTGTGCCTGCTCCAGCAGTGCCGTTGACTGAGATGGCATAGCGTGTGAACTGTCCCGTCTTGCGATCAATCTTGTAGTAGTAGACAACCAGCGGATCGTAGGATCCGGGGTCGTTGCCGTTATGGCCGCGATAGCGTTTGCCCGCCAGCAGTTCCGGTTGGCCATCTCCGTCGATATCGACGAGTTTGAGCGCATGCACCTGAGAAAAGGATTCGTCGATGGTATGTTTGACCCAATGACGGTTGGCTCCATCGCCTTGCTGCTCAAGCCAATAAATGCCGTAACTGTGACCGTGGCCGTAAATAATGTCCGTCTTGCCGTCGTTGTTTACGTCATAGCCGATGATGGGAAAACCCGCATCGCCCAGGTCCCAGTCAGGATGCCACTGCCATTTGTCGTGGTCGGCATCGATGTTTTCAAGCCATCCGGTTGGAGTCAGGATGTCCGGCTTCCCATCACCATTAACGTCAGCGACGCCTGTACCGTGTCCGTCCTGCTCCTTTCCGCCGACATGATGGATCTTGGGCTGCGCTCCTGAAAAGTCGACCCAGAGAATGCCGGAGTGGTTATAGTGCGCCAGGATGAGATCGGGTTTGCCGTCACCGTTGATATCGGCCATCCAGCCGCCTTCCGTGTCGTAGCTGTCGGCAATGAAGTGGCGCTCCCACATCACGCCGGGCTTTTTTGGATTCTCGTACCACCAGAGGCCATTGCTGATCCATCCGGTTGTGACCACATCGGGCGCGCCGTCGTGGTTCACGTCCACCGTCCATTCGCCGCAGTCTGAGACAAATTCACCGTGAGTGCCGACGGTTCGGTATTGATGTTGCTTCCATTCACCGCCCTGCGGCCCGGGATTTTCATACCAGTAGGCTCCGCTGAGGATGTCGGGATGTCCGTCTCCATTCACGTCGAGAGTGGTAACGCCCTCGGCGTGATCGGTGCCGAGCCGATGGACAAAGAATGTGGCCTGAGGAACGCCGTTGGGACCGTTACCTGGCGTTGTCTTTCGTTCCGTTTGAGCGTAGGCAGCAAAGGCGCATGCGAGGATGAAGAGAAGGAGAGTTCCGGCAAAGTTTTTTTTCATATGCTTCCAGCTATTTCAGTGGATACAGCTTGATATTGCGGAAAAATACCTCGGCACCTTCGGATTGAAAAAGAACCTTTCCGCTCGACGGAAAGGCATCCGTTCCTTCATTCACCAGTTTGCCGTTGACGTACTGCTTCACATGGCCATTCTGGTTGACCAACTCGACGACATTCCACTGGCCATGCGGTTTCTCGACTTCATTCGCGGGATCGCGGTAGCCCACGATGTTCTTCCACGGACCTTTGTTGAAGCGATCGATTTTCACCGCGTTCCCTGGCGGACCGGTAACGCGTTTGCCGTCTTTTCCGGTCAGAGCCGCACCATCTGTAAGCCAGAAGTCGCCGGTGCAGCCTTCGTTGATCTGAAACTCAACGGAGCGCGGCCACACCTTTTGTTCGCCCTGAATGTTGTAAAGAATGCCGCTATCGCGTGCCTGGCCTTCACGCGGCGCAAAGGTTCCCTCGCCCCATTTGAATTCGGCTTTGAGGTAGTAATTCTGGTAGCCCTGTTTGGTGATGATGTACCCCATCTCCGTGCCGGAGACGTGGATGACGCCCTGCTCCACCTGAAAGACGTGGTCGGGATCGTCGTTCAGGCCCTTGCTTTTGAGAAATGTGTCAAAGCCGCTGAGATCGTGCCCATTGAAGAGGACGATGGCGGCCCCGTGCGGCGGGATGTCTTTGGTTGCTGCGGAGAGCACGCTCGCAAAGAAGATCGAAGCAAAGACGACTGACTTGCTGAAAGCGTTGAAGACTCCTTTTCCAAGACCCACGAGCGATGTCCTTAATTGTTGCGATTTTTGATGAGACGAAAGAAAGCGTCGATTAGACGCACCCAGCCTATACGTTTGTTCCCGCTCTCGGCGAGAGCGGGAAGGAGATCAAGTGCGATGTGTGTAACTAGGCTGGCGCTTACCAGACGCGACAGGCGTTGGCAGGCACCATGGGTTGACCGGTTTTGCAGCCGAAGGCCTTGCCGAATTCAGGCATGTTCTGGACCACTCCATTGACGCGGAACTTGTCGGGGGAGTGCGGATCGGTCTGGACCTGAAGGCGGGTGGTTTCAGGCCTGGTGTTATCACACCAGTTCTGGCCGTAGGCAAGGAAGAACTGCTGAATAGCGTTGTAGCCATCCTGTTTCTGATTGAGGTCGATGTTTTTGCGTTTGGCGTCTTCGAGGAAAGCCATGTAGGCGAGGCGAATGCCACCGTTGTCCGCTGTGTTCTCGCCGAGAGTGAGCTTACCGTTGACCTTCACATCGTCCACAGCGGTGAAGTCGCCGTATTCCTTTACTTCACAATCGGCCTTAGCCTCGAACTTCTTGCCATCTTCGCTGGTCCACCAGTCGGTGAGGTTGCCGTGACCGTCGAACTGCCGTCCCTGATCATCGAAGCCGTGTGTGAGCTCATGGCCGACAATACTGCCACCGTGTCCGTAGATTTCGGCGTCGGTGGCATGGGGATCATAGAAAGGCGACTGCAGGATGCCAGCGGGGAAATTGATGTCGTTCATGCTGGGGTTGTAGTAGGCATTGATTGTATCGGCAGTCATGCCCCATTCACCGCGGTCGACAGGCTTGCCGATCTTTGCCAATTGGCGGCGGCTTTCAAATTCGGTGGAGCGCAGGGCGTTGCCGAGAGCATCGCCGCGGGTGATGGTGAGCGAGGAGTAGTCGCGCCAATGGTCGGGATAGCCGATTTTGTCGGCGACCAGGTACAGCTTTTCTTTCGCCTTAACTTTTGTGTCGGCGCTCATCCAGTCAAGAGTGTTGATGTCCTTGTCCATTGCGCCCTCGATGTCTTCGACCATTTGCAATGTTGCAGCCTTGCTGGAAGGCGGGAACTCTTTCTCGACGTAGACTTTGCCAACGGCTTCTCCCAACGCGCTGTCGGTGGCGCTGGAACAGCGCTTCCAGCGGGCCTGTTGTTCGGGCTGGCCGCGCAGCTTACGGCCATAGAAGTCAAAACTCTCGGCATCCAATTTTTCCGGCAAGGTGATATCGGGGACAGAGTTGATGAGTTGCCAGCGAAGGTAGGCCTTGATGGTGTCGAGATCGGTGGTGGCGATGAGGGAGTTGAGACCTTTGAAGAAGTCGGGATTGCCTACGTTCAGCTCGACGACGGAAGGCGCGCCGGTGTGGTCGAAGAAGTGGTCCCAGGAAATTTGCGGCGTCAGCGCGGCGAGTTGCTCGACGGGCATGGGGTGGTAGACGTTCTTCGGATCGCGCCGCGAGGTGACGTCCATTGAGTTTTTGGCGAGCGTGGTTTCAAGCTGCATGATGGCATGCGCGTCGGCCGCGGCCTTGTCATCGGACTCACCCATGAGCTTGAGCATGTTGGTGATGTGCTGTACATATTGCTGGCGTGTTTTCTCAGCCTCGTCACCCGTGCGCAGGTAGTAATCGCGCTCGGGAAGACCCATCCCTCCTTGATCGACAGCGGCGATCTGTTTGGTTGCATCCTTGAAATCCTGCTGTTCGCCGAAGCCCAGGAAGGCGTTGACGCCGATCAACTGGAAATGGGCGAGCAGCGGGGCAAGCTCGTCTTTGCTTCTGAGATTGGCAATGCGGTCGAGGTCAGGCTGGAGCGCGGCGAGAGTTTTGTTGGTGGCGCTCAAGTCCATGCAGGTGGCGTAGAAATCGCCGATTTTCTGCTCATTGGGCGTGCGGCTGGGATCGTTGGCGGAGGCTTTTTCCAGCAGGCCATAGAGTTCGTGTTGCGTGTATTCGTAGAGGATGGCGAAGGAGTCGTAGCTGGATTGGTCAGATGGAATGGGGTGGAGCTTGGCAAAGTTGCCGCAGGCATACTGGTAGAAGTTGGCGCAGGGGTCGGAGGAGGTGTCGATCAGACTCTTATCTAGGCCGGGGATGAGCTCATATTTCTTGTCGGCATCGGGTGCGGAGGAGCTAGTTTGTGCGGAGACGAAAACGGTTTGCGCAACACTGGAAACTGCTATCAGGAGCAGAAGGGATATCAGTGACAATCTATTTTTCATTTTTGGGCGATCCTGGCCTTATTCATTGGTATTCGCGTGAATGCTGACAGCTGCAGTGCCTCATGATACTCCGCTTACAGGGGCGCGCGCTGGTATTGTGACGGATCGTAGTGATCGCGGGACGAGAAATTCGCTCCGGACAATTCCCCCTGGATGATTGCCGCTCTCTTCTGCGTCTGCGACAATAAAGAGTTAACCGAATATTTCCCATGAAACGGGTCTGCTAAACAGCTTTATGCCTGCATTCGGAAGCTTCGCCCTCCTGCTTGCGCTGGCCCTCAGCGGCTACAACCTCTTTGCAGGCGCAATTGCCCTGCGTCAATTGGCAACTGGAGCACGCGGGCGCGTGTCCCCGGAACGGTTAGCGGAAACCGCGCGGCGTGCGGGCATAGGCAGCTTCTTTGCTGTGACTTGCGCAGCGTTTGCCCTCGTATGGGCTGCCTTCACAAATGACTTCTCTGTTTCCTACATCCTGCACCACTCGAATCGGGCATTGCCTGGCCCGTACAAGTTCGCGGCGCTGTGGTCGGGGCAGGAAGGCTCCTTGCTATTGTGGGCATGGCTGCTTGCGGCCTATGGGTTTGTACTGCGCGTTCGGCATAAAGTCGATGTAAAGCTGACAGCATATGCCTCGACGATTCTTGCGGGAATTCAGATTTTCTTTCTGCTGTTGTTGAATTTCGCCGCTCCGCCGTTTTCTCTGGTTGCAGGAAGGATTCCACAGGACGGCTTTGGATTGAATCCATTGCTGCAGTATCCGGAGATGGTGATTCACCCGCCGATGCTGTACCTCGGTTACGTGGGCTTCAGTGTCCCCTTTGCCTTTGCTCTGGGCGCTCTGATGATGCGCTATCCCGGCGAGAAATGGATCCACATTACACGCCGCTGGACGATGGTGACGTGGCTGTTCCTCACATGCGGGATCTTTCTGGGCGCACACTGGGCCTATTCGGTGCTTGGCTGGGGCGGCTACTGGGGATGGGACCCGGTAGAAAATGCATCGCTGATGCCGTGGCTGACTGGCACGGCGTTCCTGCATTCAGTCATGATGCAGGAAAAACGCGGCATGATGAAGAGCTGGAATGTGTGGCTCATCTTCTCTACGTTTGCGCTTTCAATTCTGGGAACTCTGCTCACGCGCTCGGGGCTGGTGAGCTCGGTTCACGCGTTTGCTGAATCTGCCATCGGCGCCTGGTTTTGGACATTTCTGGTCATCGTGCTCGCGGTTTGCCTCTTCACGTTCATTTTGCAGCGCGACCATCTGAAGAGTGAGCACAAACTGGAGTCGCTGGTTTCACGCGAGTCAAGCTTTCTCTTTAACAACCTCGTCCTGCTGGCAGCCTGCTTTACAGTGCTGTGGGGCACGCTATTCCCGGTTATTTCCGAGTACGTACAGGGCAATAAAGTTACGGTCGGCGCGCCTTTCTATAACCGCGTGGCAGTGCCGATCGGCTTGTTCCTGCTCTTCCTGACTGGCATTGGCCCGATTCTGGCGTGGCGCAGCACTTCATTCAAAAGTATTCGCAAGAACTTTATTCTGCCTGTGGTTTCTGCCGTGGTGACGGCGATTGTGCTAATTGCCTGCGGTGTTCGCCCGTGGCAAAACTGGAGTGAGGGCCAGGGCTCTCTTTATTCGCTGATGGCGTGGTCCTTAGGCGCGCTTGTGGTAACAGCAGTCGGCTCAGAGTTTCTGCGTGGCGCGGGTGTGATCTCACGGCACACCGGCCAGAATCTCTTCGCATCGATGATTCAGCTGACGCGACGCAATACACGGCGTTATGGCGGATACATCGTGCACTTTGGGGTGGTGGTCATCTTCATTGGCCTTGCAGGTTCGGCTTTTAATCAGAGCACAGAGCAGGAACTGAATTTCAAGCAGAGCATGAAGATGGGTCCGTACCGTCTTGTATGCCAGGACTACTCGCAAGACTCGAACCTGAATTACGACACAGAGTATGCGATTCTCGATGTTTATCGCGGCGACAAGAAGATTACGCAGCTTGCGCCGGAAAAGCGCTTCTACCAGGCAAGCCAGACCACTTCGACGATTGTGGCAAATCACTCGACGCTGGCCTGGGATCTGTATGTGATCTATGCGGGGAAAAATCCTGACACCGGACAGCCGATTATAAAAGTCTTCCTGAACCCGCTGGTTGCCTGGATATGGATTGGCGTGCTGATCGTGATTGCGGGTACCTTCGTTGCGCTCACTCCGAACATGACGGCAGCCTTTGCCGCCAGCCGCAGCCGTGTGCCTGTGGGCGAGGCTCCGGCAATGGCGATGAGCAAGGGTGGTGATTGATGCGGCTGCTGTTTCGTTTTTCGCAGCTCGGACTGGTGGTTTTGCTGGCAATCTTCACCATGGGGTCGGCCGATAATGCTGTGCGCTACAACGATTTGGGCCACAAAATGATGTGCGTGTGCGGATGTGGCCAGATCCTGATTGAGTGCAATCATCTCGGATGCCCGGATTCAGACCGCGAACTGTCAGAACTCCGTGCGGCGCTCAGCCATGGCGATGGTGACACCACGATTCTTGAGTCGTTTCAGGCGAAGTATGGGCCGACCGTGCTGGCTGCTCCGATGCTTACGAAATTCAATCTAGTGGCATGGTTCGTGCCGCCGGTGGTGTTGCTGATCGGTATTGTCGCCACGATTGCCCTGGTTCGCAAATGGAAGCTGCGCACGGTTGAAATGCCGGCAGTTCCAACAACGACTGCCTTTCAGGCCGCTCGCGAACGCATTCGGAAGGAGACAGAATTTTGACTACGATTGCCTGCGGGCTGCTGCTGATCGGCATCTTCTTCTACGTTTTTTATCCGGAGCGCAAAGTCGAGGCGCAGGTGCAGAAAACGCGGCTCGACTTTCTGCGCGAACGCAAAGAGATGCTTTATGACAACTTGCGCGATCTTAATTTCGAGTATCGCGCTGGCAAATATCCGGAAGAAGATTATGCGGCGCAGCGCGCGGCCATGGAGAATGAGGCGGCTGAGGTACTGGCTGAGATTGATTTGTTGGAGCGACAGACGCCTGCGGTACAGCAAGTGCGGACTTCGTCCCCTGGTGGCTAAAGCCCCCATACACGATCGGCTTTTACGGCACGGCTGAAGCCGTGCCTCTTCAAAGACACATTAGAATTGCGGTTGGAACCTTATTTTGATGACATTTATTTCACGTTTGCGTTTTGGGGTGGTGGCGCTTGTTGCCTTTACCGCTCCTATTGCCGCGCTCGCGGCCACTGTAACCGGAACAGTTACCAATAAGACGGTCAACAAGCCTTCCGGAGGCGATGATGTGGTGCTGATCGCCTTTGGACAGGGTATGCAGGAGGCGGGCCGCACAAAGACCGACGCAAAAGGACATTATTCGATTGAGGTGCCGGACAATGGCATGCACCTGATCCGCGTCGACCATCAAAAGGCCGCTTATTTCCAGCCTCTCCAGCCTGGTTCCACCAGCGCCGATGTAGACGTATACGATGTGCTGCCCCAAGTTAATGGCGTGAGCACCGAAGCTGATGTGATGAGGATCGAGACCGATCCTCAGGGCCTGCACGTCATTGAAAACTACTTCGTCAAGAACGACTCCAATCCGCCGCGGACGCAATTCAGTCCGCGAGCCTATGAAATCTACCTGCCGCCGGATGCGCGCATCGAAGGCTCAGCGGCGATGGGGCCGGGCGGAATGCCGGTTTCTTCTTCCCCAGTACCAACAGGAGAAAAGGGCTATTACTCTTTTGTTTTCCCGGTGCGCCCAGGAGAAACGCGCTTTCAAATCAGCTATCACCTGCCTTACAACGGCAGCTTCAACTTCACGCCTAAAGTTTCCATGCCGACGCAGAATGTCGCTGTCATGCTGCCGAAGAGTATGAAGTTTGCCGGCGGCGGATCGGTGTCTTTTCAATCGATCAACGACGATGTGAACGCACAGACCTTCCTGGCGCGCAACGTTTCGCCTTCGCAGGCGATGGCGTTCAGCGTCTCCGGTAGCGGCTCTATGCCACGCGAGACGCAGGCGCAGGGTCCAAATGAACCAGGTGCAGCAGGCGGTCCTGAGGCTGGCCCGGAAGCTGGACAGGCCAGCTCTGCGAGCGCCGATACTCGTCCCGGAGGCGGCTTGGGGAACCCGATTGACACGCCCGATCCTCTGAACAAGTACAAGTGGTGGATCCTGAGCGGACTGGCGCTCGTGTTAGCCATTGCGGCAGCATTTCTGCTGCGTGCCAAGCCTGAAGCTGCCGTTACGTCTCCAACTGCTGGCGGAATCCCGCCGGTTGCTCCGATTCCCTCTTCCAATGGCCGTGGCGATTTGCTGGCAGCTCTCAAGGAGGAGCTGTTCACACTTGAAACTGAGCGGCTGGAGGGCAAGCTGAGCGAATCCGAATACGCAGAGCAGAAAGCGGCGCTCGAGACGGTTTTGCGCCGCGCTCTCTCCCGCCAGACGGTTCTAAGCTGAGGTGTTAAAGAGAAGCCGCGCTGCAATTCGCTTTCCAGCCGGCTTCTCCCATACCCAGCAAAATAGCAATGTTCAGCCAGGTGACGGCACAAGTTCAAGCTTTAAAATGATTGACTTAAGGAACTATACCTTCAGCGAACGTTGAAGTTTGCGCCGACTACGATACCGTCGCCCGTGGTAATGAGCTGCATATCCGGTGCAGAGAGCGATTCTCCATTCGCCCGTTTGAGGGCAAATTTGGTGAGCGATTTTTGGCAGAGAGCCGAGGATCCATGACCCGTTGAGTCAACAAGGATAGGCGCGCTTGAGCCTTTATCGGCACAGAAATCAATGTGAATCTGGCCGTGGAAGGCACTGGGGACCACGATCTTAGGATCGGAGGCACAAGCGGCTGCAGCAGCAACAAGCAGCGGAATAGAGACGAGCAGCCTGTACTTGAGCTTGTTTGTCATCTGAGGGTAAAGAAACTCATTTCTTCGTTGAGAGTGAATCTAGCTTACTGTTTATCGTGATTCGAGAGCAAGGAATTCGGAGCAGCATGGCGGGCTGGTATCGAGGGACTATACCTCGAATTAAAGCTTAAGTTTTTACGAACCTGTTGACTCTCCCGTTACGGGAGGCCTTAGAACTGAGCTGTGTTCAAGATCGGCGAGTTTTCCGCACTTACGCGCATTTCGGTCAAAACGCTCCGGTATTACGATGAAACCGGATTGTTGCGACCGGCTCATGTAGATAACTGGACGGGTTATCGCTACTATTCCGCCCAGCAATTGCCGCGACTGCACAGAATCCTGGTGCTCAAAGACCTGGGATTTTCACTTGAGCAGATCGGTACCGTCTTGTGTGACCATGTCACGCCGCAGGAATTGCGCGGCATGGTCACGCTGCGTCGGGCAGAGCAGGAAAACCGCGTGCGCGAAGAGCGGGAACGACTCACTCGATTGGAGACACTCATCAAATTCATGGAACAGGAGTCGATTATGAGTGCGGATGTTGTCATCAAGGAAGTAAGTCCACAATGGATCGTATCGGTTCGGGAAATCATTGCGAACTATCCGGCGGTCGGCGCGCTTTATCCGAAAGTGATCAGTCAGGTTGGCAATCCTGTTGAGCTTAATTTGCCCATAGCCATATGGCATGACATGGAGCACAAAGAGCGGGATGTGGATGGAGAAGCAGGATTTCTGCTCAAACAGCCGCTCACTGCCCACGGTACCGCCAATATGTATGAATTGACCGGCGTGACGGTGGCCAGCTATATGCATCATGGCCCGTTCAACCGGTTGAGTGAGGCATATCAGAATGTTTTGCGCTGGGTGGAAGAGAACCACTATCGGGTAGCCGGATCCTTTCGCGAACTCTATCACTACTGCACAGCGCCCGTGCGTCAGGACGATGAGTCTTACGTGACAGAGATTCAGGTGCCTGTGGAAAAGGCGGAGACGGCTTGATCGATCTCCACGGCAACGGAAAGAGCAGCATATCTTCCACTCGTTCAAGGTGACATTGTTCGAGTGATGACAGCTTCTTGGTTAGCGGTCGTGGCAAAGCGGGCCGAATCCTGCTAAAAACAGCGGAGAGGTATCGTTTTGTCACGATTTGCAGAACCGATGGCGCGGCTGATCGAGGAGCTGCGCAAACTTCCCGGAATCGGCTCAAAGAATGCGCAGCGGCTGGCGTTTCACATCCTGCGTTCAAGTGGCGATGATGCGGAAGCGCTTGCTGATGCCATTCGCAATCTGAAGGCAAAGCTGCGACTCTGCTCCATTTGCAACAATATTACGGATGTCGATCCATGCGTGTATTGTTCCAGCCCGACACGCAATCAGCGGCTGGTGTGCGTGGTGGAAGAGCCGACAAATATTGCCACTATCGAAAAAACACGTAACTACAACGGAGTTTTTCATGTGCTGCATGGAACGCTTTCGCCTTTGCACGGAGTTGGGCCAGAGCATCTGCGGACGAGCAATCTGTTGGCGCGGGTTTCTCGGGGCGATGTGGATGAGGTGATTCTGGCGACCTCACCTACTGTGGAAGGCGAAGCGACTGCCGGGTATCTGGCGGAGATGCTGAGACCTGCGCAAGTGCGTGTGACGCGGATTGCAACCGGAGTTCCCGCGGGCAGCGATATCGAATATGCGGATGAGGTGACGATGTCCAGGGCGCTTGAGGGTAGACGAGAGATGTGAAGAAAATCGAGAAGACTGCCCCACTCTGCGTCAGGATGGGGCGTCCGAATTGTACTTTCAAGACAAACAGGTTTTCCGCTCCTGCGTCCCATCCATATCACGCTAATTCTTATCCACTGGTGCCTGCCGCGGATCAACTGCGCAATTTAGCCAGCAGATCCTGGGGATGGACGGGTTTAGCCAGGATTTCAAACTCGTGGCCCTGGTTCCGTGCCCGGTCGAGCAGGTCGGCTGTGGCGGCCTGGCCGGAAAAGAGCAGGATCTTGCAGGATGGCAGCAGGCTGCGAATCTTGATGGCGGCGTCGATACCGTTCAGGTCGGTCATGATGACGTCGCTAATAAGCATGTCCGGCTTAAGGGTCTTGGCGGCTTCCACCGCTTTCTCACCGCTGTAAACGGCTGTGGCCTCGAACCCGCTCTGATTCAGGATAATGGCAAGGGTATCGGCAATGACGCGCTCGTCATCTGCCACCAGAACTTTTGGCTTCGCCTGATTGTTGTCTTGCATTTTTCTCCGACTCTCTCTATCTCCGGTAAGGTAAAACACTTGCGGGTTGCCTGCGACGGCCAAAAGATACCGTCAAAATGGTGGCTAGATATGCATCGCTCAGCATAAAACTGCTACTTAGGATGATACGCTGTGTGCAGGAGGATGCTTCATCTTCCTGCAATCCTATCTACTTACACTAGACGCGAGAACGGGTGCGTCGCTCCGGAGGGCTTTGGCAGTCCGGAGGAAACAGCCAAATCAGTGGGTTTGGTCGCGGAGCCATCCCCCGTTCAGAGGTTTTAAGAAATGTAGACGGAGCCGGTGATGACGGAAGCGATTATTCGGGCGCATCAGGTAGAAAAGTTTTACGCTCAACCGAGCGAGAACCGCATTCAGGTCATTGCCCCGACGGACCTTTCCATACTTCGGGGAGAGATCGTCGCTTTGCTCGGACCATCCGGATCAGGGAAATCGACACTTCTGCGTATGCTTTCCGGCCTCTCAAAGCCGTCTGGCGGCCACGTCTTCTGGCATGAAAAGCCGATCGAATCAACTGAAATCAACGTCTCGATTGTCTTTCAAAGCTTTGCTCTCTTCCCATGGCTGACTGTTCTTGAAAATGTGGAAGCTCCTCTCAAGGCACGCGGCGTGGAACCCGAAGCGCGCAGGGAACGCAGTTTGAAGATTCTGGACACCGTGGGTCTGGACGGTTTTCAGGCAGCGTATCCGAAAGAGCTTTCTGGCGGCATGCGGCTGCGTGTGGGATTTGCACGCGCCCTTGTAGTTGAGCCGGAAGTGCTCTTTATGGACGAGCCGTTTTCCGCGCTCGATGTGTTGACGGCGGAGAACCTGCGCAGTGAGCTGCTGGAGTTGTGGCAAAAAAAGACCATTCCGACACAGGCTATTTTCATCGTTACGCACAATATTGAGGAAGCCGTGTTGCTGGCCGACCGGATCATTGTCCTGGGACGCAACCCGGGTCATGTACGCACTGATTTCAAAGTAGCCATCCCGCATCCACGCGATAAGAAGAACGCGGCCTTTACCAAACTGGTGGACTACATCTACACCGTGCTGACGCGGCCCGATGTAACGCCCGACGTGCCGCGCTTGCATACGGATGGCCGCAGGGTGCGCGACCAGCGCCAAATGCGCTATGAGATGCTGCCGCATGCACGGCCAGGAGGCATTGCCGGCCTGCTCGAGTTCATTATCGATTTTGGGGGACATATCGATGTTTATCGTCTGGCAGATGAGCTTTCCTTCGAAATCGACGACTTACTGCCGATTGTGGATGCGGCACAATTGCTTGGCTTCCTAACGGTGGAAGAAGGCGATGTTGCGATCACGCCTGCCGGGCGCGCTTATGCGGAATCGGAGATTTTGAAGCAGAAAGAATTGTTCCGCGCCGCGGCGGTGGAGCATGTGCTGTTGCTGCGACAGATCACGCGTGCACTCAGCAATAAATCAGATCACACGGTACCGCAGGAATTCTTTCTCGATATGCTCGACGAACAATTCAGCGAAGAGGAGACGCAGCGGCAACTGGAGACGGCGATCAACTGGGGACGCTATGCAGAGCTATTTGACTTCGATGCTGCAAAGCGACGCTTCGTTCTGCCGGAGACGGAAGCGATAGGAGCGACAATCGAGGAGAGTGAAGACCAGTGAAGATGCGCTACACACTCTCGCGCTCATTGGTCATCGAGCGCTCGTGGCCGTTCTTTCTCGATCTGACGGTGGCGATGGGACTGCTAGCAGGCTTCTACGCTGTGCTGCAGATTGCACGGTACTGGCTGAGCGGTGCCGTGCCGGAAGTAGAGATATCGCAATCCCCGGCCATGCTGCCGCTCTACGCGTTTTATTCGATTGTGCGGATCGGCGTCGCCTACCTGCTAAGCCTGCTGTTTGCGGTTGGCTATGGCTACGTTGCCGCATACAACAAACGCGTGGAAGCGCTGATGATTGCCACTCTCGACATCCTGCAATCCATTCCGGTACTGAGTTTTTTACCGGGAGTCATGCTGGCGATGATGTCTCTCATTCCAAGCCGCCAGCTTGGCATTGAATTTGGCGCCATTCTGCTGATCTTCACAGGCCAGGTATGGAACATGGCCTTCAGCTTTTATTCGTCGCTGAAGAGCATTCCGCGTGAACTGCTGGAGGCGTGCACGATCAATCGCTTTTCTCCGTGGCAGCGGCTCTGGCAATTGGAGCTTCCCTACGCAACGATTGGCCTGGTATGGAATTCCATGGTGTCCGTCGCGGGCGGATGGTTTTTCCTGATGATCTGCGAGATGTTTCCGGTAGGCAACCGCAATTTTCGGCTGCCTGGACTGGGATCGTATCTGCAAACAGCTGCTTCGACGGGCAATACGCTGGCGATGATTTATGGCCTGCTTACCATGATGGCGATCATTGTGCTTACCGATCAGCTGATTTGGCGTCCGATCATCGACTGGTCAGATAAATTCAAGTTTGAGAACGTTGAGACCGCAGACCGTGTGAAATCGCCGGTGCTGGCTGCTCTTCGGCAATCGAACGTGCTGGGAGCGATTCATCAGCGTACCTTTGCGCCCCTGGGCGAGCAGCTCTACCGGTCCATTGCACGCCGCAGATTGCGAAAACAGGATGTAATCGAGCCGAAGGGTGAGAACAAAAGTGCCACGTTAATAACAATTTTCCTGGTCCTTGTGCTGGGGGCGCTGATTTGTTTCGCTGCCTTCAGGGCGATCCTGCTTTTGCGGCAGGTGCCTCGATCGGAATTTGGAACCCTGCTGGAAGGGGCGGGAATGACGTTTCTCCGCGTGAATCTTTCGCTCCTGCTGGCTGCGGCCTGGACGATTCCGGCAGGCGTCGCGATTGGCTTCAACCCGAAGTTCGCGAGAATCGCTCAACCTCTGGCACAAATTGCCGCGTCATTTCCGGCAACAGCACTCTTCCCTGTCATTCTGCTTGGACTGATGAAATTGGGGGCCGGGCTGGGCATCGGTTCCGTCGCGCTGATGATGCTGGGGACCCAGTGGTACATCCTTTTTAATGTGATTGCGGGAGCGATGGCGATCCCTTCGGACCTGCGCGAGGTTGCGACGCTCTTTCACTTCACCAGCCTGCAGCGTTGGACGACGGTGATTCTCCCAGGAATTTTCCCCTTTCTGATTACCGGACTTGTAACTGCTTCCGGCGGTGCATGGAATGCATCGATCATTGCTGAATATTTTCATTTAAGAGACAAGACCCTGCACACGCTTGGGCTCGGCGCACAGATCAGCGCGGCGAGCGATGCCGGAGATTTTCCGATCTTGCTGCTGGCGACGATTATTATGGCGCTCATGGTGGTTACGATCAATCGGCTCGTGTGGCGCCCGCTATACAAGCTGGCTGAGACGAAATACAGGCTGGATGGCTGAGCCTGCGATACAGCAAGAATCTCCGAACAGGCATCCTAGTTCCAGCAAATTGGTTTTCATGAAGGCACGAAGCAGCCAGTTAATCATTTCGAGTCTATTGTTCGGGGCTCTCCTGATTGTGACGCTCAATGCGTGGGTGTCCTATCGTGCCGTTGCTACCCTCAGTGAAAGCCAATACTGGGTAGCCCATACCTGGCAAGTGATGAATGCAGTAGAACGTGTGCTCGGCTTACTGAAAGATGCGGAAACGGGCACGCGCGGCTATTTGCTTACAGGTGACGACGGCTATCTCGCTCCCTTTGCGCTGGCAAAGGCAAACCTGCCGGACGAATTGGATTTGCTGAAGCGGCTGACCACGGATAATCCTCAGCAGCAGCAACGCATCATCGAGATGCGGGCAGTAATTGATCAACGCATTGGGACTCTGAATGAGGGCGTTAAGGAGCGCGAAGCAGGCAACACGGACAGTGTTCGCCTGTTTGTGCTGACGGGCACTGGAAAAGCTGAAATGGACCACGCAAGGGCTTTGGCCGCAGCCATGCAGGACACGGAGCAACAGCTTCTGCATGAACGCACCGCAGCGTCGACGTCGGCGCGTCAGAAAGCGGATACCACGCTGATTGGCGCAAGTGCGTTGGATATCTTCCTGCTCATTCTGCTCTTTCTAAACCTGGGTCGCGAACGCGCGCTGCGCCAAAAAGCGGATGAAGCGGCAGAGCAGCTGCAGGAACTTCAATCCGTCAGCGACGTTGCGCTGACACGACTGACTCTGACAGAGCTAGCGGACGAGTTACTGGATAGGGTGCGCACTGTGACGCATGCCGATGGCGTGGTGCTATGCATGTGGCACGATGGCGAGATTGAAGTGAGCGCAGCGAACGGAATTGCCGTGAATCGTGGGCGGCGCATCAAGCTCAGCGAAAGCGATCCTCTGTATCAGGCTGCAGTTGGAAACCGTGTCGTCACGCTCACCGGCACGTCCGCGGCGCATATTCCACTGGAGGGATTGAGCCGCGAAATGCACGCAGTACTGCTGCTGCCGCTGACAATTGCCGGTCGCGTTGTCGGTATTCTGATGGCTGGACGGCGAGCGACCAATGCATTTGAGGATACGGACGAGCAACTGCTCACCGTGGTGGCGGATCGCATCGCGCTTTCGCTCGACCGCGTCAACGCCTATGAGGCCGAACGCAATGCACGCAAACTGGCTGAGGCCAGCGCTACGGAAGTCCAGGCATTGAATACGGAGCTGGAAGAACGTGTCCGCCAGCGCACCGCCGAGCTGGAAGCTACAAATCGCGAACTTGAGGCATTCAGCTATTCGGTCTCCCATGACCTTCGTGCGCCGTTGCGCAGCGTGGATGGCATCAGCGTAGCGCTTGAAGAAGACTATGGCGAACAACTGACGCCGGAGGCGCGAGATTTTCTCCGCCGTATTCGAGCCGGAGTGCAGAAAATGGGACAACTTATCGATGCCCTGTTGCAGCTTTCCCGCATCACAAGAGCTGAGCTAGTGCGCGAAGATATCAATCTCACCGCTCTGGCTGAAGAGGTCGCAAGCGATCTGCGACAGCAGAATCCTGGCCGCAACCTGATTTTTCGCATCCAGCCGGGAATGTCGGCGAATGCTGACCCACGCTTATTGCGCGTAGCGTTGGAAAATCTTTTGGGGAATGCTGTGAAATTCACAGAAAAAAGAGAGGAAGCCGTTATCGAAATACAATACGATTCGACATCAAATGAGTTTTTCGTGCGTGACAATGGCGCCGGTTTCGATATGCGATATGCCGGAAAACTTTTCACCGCATTCCAGAGACTACACGGCGACCGTGACTTTCAAGGATCAGGGATTGGCCTGGCTACGGTGTCGCGCGTCATACGCAGGCATGGGGGTCAGGCGCAGGCGGAAGGTATCGTCGGTGAAGGGGCAACCTTTCGGTTTACGTTAGGATAAACGGATATGGCTGAGAATCAGCGCGTTATTCTTCTAGTGGAAGACGATCCGGACCACGAACTTTTAACGATTCGCGCCCTGCGCAAGTCGAACATTGTCAATGAAATCAAAGTAGCGCGAGATGGCGAAGAGGCCATTGAGGTGCTGTTCTCTGACGCTACCAATGCGCTTCTTCCGCAGGTCATCCTACTGGATCTGAAGCTTCCCAAAGTCGATGGCCTCGAAGTATTGCGCCGCATCCGCGAAAGCGACCGCACTCGCATGCTGCCTGTCGTCATTCTTACCTCTTCCGACGAAGAAAGCGATATTGTTCGCAGCTATAAGCTTGGCGTGAACAGCTATATTCGCAAACCTGTGAGTTTTACGGAATTTGCGGAGGCGACGCGGCAGCTTGGTATGTACTGGCTGGTGCTAAACGAATGTCCGCCGAACAGCAACTGATGGGCAAACCGCTGCGCGTGCTTCTTGTAGAAGATAACGCTGACGATGCGTTTCTACTGGAGCGACACCTGCGCCGCGCCGGCTACACGCCGCAGATTACACGGGTAGAGACTGCCGACGCGATGGTCCAGACCCTGGAACAGCTGGCCGAAGGCTGGGACATTATTCTGGCCGACTATAGCCTGCCCAATTTCAGCGCGCCAGAAGCATTGCGGCTGCTCAAGCACACACGGTACGACGTCCCCTTCATCATGATGTCGGGCGCTGTGTCGGAAGAGACCGCAGTTGCGGCGATGCGCGCCGGAGCACATGACTACGTTTCCAAACAAAATCTTGCCCGGCTTGTTCCCGCGATTGAACGCGAGATGAAAGAAGCGGAAGAGCGTCATCACAAGCGCACAGCGGAACGCGCACTGCGGTCGAGCGAGGAGCGATTTCATCGTTTGGTGACAGCCATGCCGCTGGCATTGTTAATCAGCGATCTGAGTGGCCGCGTGGTCTATGCCAATAAGGGAGTCGAGCGTCTGCTTGGTTATTCACAACCTGAGATTGAAGACGGCAGTGTAACGATTGAGCGGATTTTTGAGCCCGCGGCCATAGACACGGCGAACTCCCTGTTGCACACCTGGTCATCGGGATTTGGAGAGCATTACGAAGTTGATTGCGTAAAACGTGACGGCACGATAGTGCCGGTGCTGATTGGCGCGGCGGTGTTGAATCCGGAAAATCCACTGCAAGACCGCCAGATCGCCGCATTCCTCGTCGATCTCACGGAACAAAAACGCAGTCATCAGATCCTGCGCAATACTGAGAAGCTGGCTGCGGCAGGCCGGCTCGCAGCCTCGGTCGCGCATGAGATTAACAACCCCCTCGAAGCTGTAACAAACTGTATGTATCTGTTGAACCAGTGCCAGCTTGACGATAAGGGGCGCCAATATTTGCAGCTGGCTCAGCACGAGCTGAATCGCGTCACGCATATCACGACACAGACCCTGCGCTTCTACCGGCAGAGCACGCGCGCCACAGAAACGAATATCCACGAATTGTTGGAAACAGTGCTTGCCCTTTACGACATTCGCATGCGCGCGCAGAATATCCAGGCATTGCGTGAATTTGGCAATATTCCCAGCATCGTCGCACATGACGGGGAGATTCGCCAGGTGCTGGCCAATCTTATCGGGAATGCGGTGGACGCAATGCAGAGCGATGGAGGCAAACTGTTGCTGCGTACCCGCATTGGACGCCGGTGGAAAACCGGCCAACACGGTGTCGCCATCACGGTTGCCGATACCGGCCCCGGCATGGACCGTAAAACACGCGATCGTATTTTCGAGCCATTCTTTTCGACAAAAGGTCTGACCGGCACGGGGCTGGGACTTTGGATCAGCCTGGAGATTCTGAGCAAGCATCACGGATCGGTTCAGGTTCGATCGCGACAAATGCGCCCGCATGGAACCGTCTTCCGTATTTTTCTACCGCTTCAACCCGGAGAGGCGTCGGAGCACGAGGAGTCGGAGCTCCGAGTCTCCGCTTGAACAGCACATGACAGGCGCGATCCACAAGGTTCGTCTTGTTTGCTGGAATGAAGAGCTGGCGCAGCAGCATTCCGATGAAATCACGAAGCTTGGCTATCGCGTTGACGCATCATCCCTGCATGGTTCGAGCGCATTTATCAGCCACTTTCGCACTCTAAACCCCGACGCCGCGGTGATCGATCTCGATCGCCTGCCCTCGCATGGGCGAGAGGTGGCCATTGTGTTGCGCGGCAGTAAGACTACGCGTCATATTCCCATCGTTTTTGCTGGCGGGGTGGACGAGAAAGTGGCGCGTTTACGAGCCGAGCTTCCCGACGCCGTATTCACTCCATGGAGGAAGATCGCGGCCGCGTTGAAGCATGCCGTTGCTTCGCCTCCAATCGATCCAGTTCGCCCGATACCGCACATGGAGCGGTGGGATCGTGCCAGCCTGACGCAGAAGCTGGGCATTTCCCCGCACATGAAGGCGGCGCTGATAGGTGGTGTAGAAGATGGATTGGAAGAAATCATCGGAACCCTGCCAGAAGGTGCTTCGCTGACGCCGCGTGTTACTGCTGAAACGCGGCTGGTCCTGTATGTTGCCCACTCCCAGCGGGAACTCGATGCTGCAATCGATCATGCGCAATCCCTGTTGCCTGAGGGCGCGTCTTTCTGGATTATTTTCCCTAAAGCTGCTCCAAAACAGCACCGGGATTTCAACCAGAACGATGTACGCGAACTGGCCCTGGCGCGCGGTTTTGTAGATTATAAGATTTGTTCCGTGGATGCGCGATGGTCGGGGATAAAATTCGCACGCCGAAAAAGGTAAAGCCTTAGCCGAGCAACGTTTCCCGCAGCATGTGACTCTGATAACTGAAAAACCTCATCCTCAACAATCAGCAGAAAGAGATTTTGCGATATGCCAATGACGCTTCTTCCAGGCAAGCCTTACCCGTTGGGCGCAAAGTGGGACGGAACAGGCGTAAACTTCGCCATCTATTCGGAGCAAGCCACGTGTGTGGAGCTTTGCCTTTTCAACGGAGAAGACAAAGAGGTAGAAAAAGTCCAACTGAAGGAAGTGACGGCTTTTGTCTGGCATGGCTATCTCCCGGGCATCCAACCGGGACAGCGATATGGATATCGTGTGTATGGGCCCTGGGAGCCGGAGAAAGGCTTGCGTTTTAATCCGGCGAAACTTCTTGTCGATCCTTATGCTCAGGCAGTGATGGGACGCGTTGACTGGTCGCAGGCCATTTTCCCTTATGTTTTGGGCGGCGATGATGCGGACCTGCACCGCGACGAGCGGGATAGTGCGCCGGGAATTCCGAAGAGTGTCGTTGTGAATCCCTATTTTGACTGGGAACAGGATCGCCCGCTGCGCACGCCGCTCTCCGACTCTATTATTTACGAAACCCATGTGCGCGGCTTTAGTATTCAGAATCCGGATGTACCGGAACCATTGCGAGGAACGTATGCCGGACTTGCATCGCCTGCGAGCCTGCGACATCTGAAACGTCTTGGGGTAACAGCGGTCGAATTGATGCCGGTACATCATTTTGTCAATGACAGCCGTCTGGTGGAACAAGGGCTGAAGAATTACTGGGGCTACAACACGCTCGCCTATTTCGCTCCGCATGGAAATTATTGCTCAACCGGGGATGCCGGCAATCAGACGGCCGAATTCAAAGCGATGGTCAAGACACTGCATCGCGAGGGCATCGAGGTGATTCTGGATGTTGTGTACAACCATACGGCGGAAGGCAATCAAATGGGACCGATGCTCTCGTTGAAAGGCATCGATAATCTGACATATTACCGCACAGTCCCGGACAATCCGCGCTTCTACATGGACTACACCGGGACCGGCAATAGCCTGAATGTGCGAAATCCGCAGGTATTGAAACTCATTATGGATTCGCTGCGCTACTGGGTCATCGAGATGCATGTGGACGGATTCCGCTTCGATCTTGCAGCCACGCTCGCGCGCGAACTGCACGATGTAGATAGGCTGAGCGGCTTCTTCGACATCATTCATCAGGACCCGACGCTGGCCGACGTGAAACTTATTGCGGAGCCTTGGGATGTGGGCGAAGGCGGTTATCAGGTCGGCAACTTCCCCGTACAGTGGGCGGAGTGGAACGGTAAATACCGCGATACGATTCGCCGCTATTGGAAGGGCGACGATGGACAACTTTCAGACGTCGGTTACCGCCTTACGGGATCGAGCGATCTCTACCAGCATGATGGACGACGTCCTTACGCCAGCATCAATTTCGTCACCGCGCACGATGGCTTCACGCTGCGCGATCTGGTGAGCTACAACGAAAAGCACAACGAAGCAAACGGCGAAAACAATCAGGATGGCACGAATGACAATGCTTCCTGGAATATGGGTGCAGAGGGGCCGTCCGACAACCTTGATATTATTCACGCGCGTGAACGCCAGATACGGAATTTTCTGGCAACACTGCTGCTTTCGCAGGGAGTGCCCATGATCTCCGGCGGTGACGAGATGGGGCGCACGCAAAAAGGCAATAACAATGCCTACTGCCAGGACAATGAAATCAGCTGGTACGACTGGACACCGAGCGAAGAAAAAGAATTGCTGATCGATTTTACTTGCCGGTTGATCGCTCTGCGAAAAGATCACCCTAACCTGCGACGGCGGAAGTTCTTCCAGGACCGTGCAATACACAATTCGGCGGCGCGCGATATTGCGTGGTTCAGCACGGACGGCAAAGAACTCGATGAAGATGCGTGGAATGCGGGCTGGGTACGGACGCTAGGCATGATGCTGGGTGGCACGACACTGAATGCCACCGACCAGTTAGGGAACAGCATCTCCGATAACTCTTTTCTCTTGCTATTGAATGCGCACCACGAACCGGTGAATTTTGCACTGCCGCCCCCGCCAGAGGATGGAGTATGGCAGTGCATTCTGAATACAAACCATGTTGAAACTCCGTTTAAGAAATCGACGGCGAGGCGACGGCTTCGGCTGGAAGGACGCACACTAATACTGCTGATGGAGCGGGAGAAGACCAAGCCAACCATCGTTGAGTAGGCTGTTGCGCACTCGTTCGGTTCCAGAGAGAATGGAGTGCGTTCATCTTCCTTCGAGGATTTGCAACCGTGACAGATACAATTCGTGCTGGAGTCATCGGGTTTGGTCTTGCGGGCCGGATCTTTCATACCGCGGTCATACATGCCACACCGGGGCTGGAACTGGCGGCGATCGTGCAGCGTAAAGGCGACGAAGCAGCTAAAGCCTATCCTCATGTTCAGATTTATCGATCAATTGAGGAGCTTTTGGCCGATGCGAGCATTCGGCTCATTGTAGTGGCTACGCCGAGCTTCTCGCATTTTGAGGTGGCGGAAGAGTGTCTGCGGGCCGATCGCGATGTCGTCATCGACAAACCCTTCGCGCTGACATCAGACGAGGCTGCAAAGCTGATTCATCTGGCCCGGGAGCGCAAGCGACTGCTGACGGTGTACCAGAATCGGCGCTGGGATGGCGACTTTAAAACAGTCGAAAAAATACTAGTCAGCGGAGAACTGGGACGCCTCGTGACATTTGAATCGCACTTCGACCGCTTTCGTCCCAAGCCGCGTCACGAAGTATGGCGCGAAAGCGGGGGGCCAGGCGGTGGAACACTTTTCGACCTTGGAGCACACTTAATCGATCAGGCGCTCACGCTCTTTGACAAACCAGACAGTATTTTTGCCAGCGTGCGGATCGATCGCGATAATGGAGCCGCAGACGATGCGTTCGACATTACACTCTTTTACCCGCGATTCACAGCTTATCTGCGTGCCTCAACCATAGCCCGCGCACCGGGACCCCGCTTTACCCTTCATGGCACGGAGGGCAGTTTCGTAAAATTTGGCCTCGATCCGCAGGAAGAGGCGTTGAAGGGCGGCGCAACTTTCGAGACTCCGGGCTTCGGACACGAATCGGAAGCAGAATGGGGAAAGCTGTATCTGGAGAATGCGGAGCCACAGAGCATAGAAACCGAAGCAGGCGATTATCGTGGTATCTATGCCAATGTGCGCGACGCGCTGCTGGGCAAAACAAAACTCGCCGTGACCCCAGAACAGGCGTGGCGTACGACACGCCTCATCGAACTGGCGCGAGAAAGCAGCAGTCTGGGACGCGTGCTTCCCGTCGATTTCAGCCATCAACCGTAAAACGCAAAAAACGGCAGCCCCAACACAATGTGCGGCTGCCGTGGGAGGCGAGTTACATATTGCAACTCGACCGTAAAACAGTGAGTCGGCCGAATGTCTTGAACAGACTTATTCGTCCTTTCATGGGTTATAGGAAGGGTGTCTGCGTGTCAAGAATATTTTTATTAAAGAAATACACATTTCACTCCTAAGATGACAGAAGCGATGTATATCATTGGAATGAAGTAACTTGCGGGCACCTGTCATCATTGGACACGTGATGCCATGTTGACTGCACTGTCTCACTGAGCGGTACTGGCATATGCACGGTCCCAATCGCCTATCTTCGAAGAATGAGCAACAACTGCCCTTCCCTCTCAGCCATTGGCTGAAGGCACGCCCATTCGAAGTCCGATCAAGGAACTAAAAATGGATCTTCGAATTTTTAGTGTCCGCGATAGTAGCGCAGGAGCTGTGCTGCAGAAAAAGCTACAAGCCAAAGTCCCGCCACGAGTGAGCCGATCGTCACGACCCATCTACGGGCCTTGTGCTCGTCAGGATGCAGCGCGCGCTTTTGGCGAGTGAAAAAAGTGTGGCCGAGAATCCCGGTTCCGAGAAGAATAATACCGATAATAAGGGTAGTAACTGCCATAGCGATGCAATGTACTCCCTTCCTCTAACGATTGGGAAGCGGAAAAATTGACTCCAATCCCCTGAGGCACTTATGTACAAGGAAAACGCGGCAACGAAAGAAACCTTGTGACATTGCACTCCGTGGACAACGGAGAATTACTCGCGCCAACTGGGTTCCGATCTAACTATCCTTTCCTGATAATG
>DATHQH010000026.1:0-17193 GCA_035482895.1 Alloacidobacterium sp.
TGGTGAATCTTGTTTGGGAACCCACCTGGGGACCAGAACGGATCAGCGAAGCGGCTCGCAAGCAGCTGGGAATCGGCTAAATTCCGGTCCGTTTTCACAAGCCCGAAGAATTGTCATCCTGCGGAGCGCCGCGGAGTCGAAGGATCTGCTGTCTTTCCGCAACCCGCATGCCCTGCAAAATATCACGCCGTCTGGGGATGCCTAGCTGAGCGAATTACGTAGCTTGCTTCCCTGCTTTGCGATTTCTTCAACGAAACCTTCCACTCGAACCAGAAAATCCTGACCCTTTCGCAAATATCCCGGCACGCTTTCCCACAGCTCGCGGGCTGCCTCCGGATGCTCCAGCAATGCCACCGTCGCGCCAGTCGCCGCGACCGCGATGGCGGCCTTGCGGCGACCCGCCAGCAGCAGGCATGCACTCGCTGCCAGCGATCCGGCAGCTACAGCGCGCTGCCAGGAAAATTCAGGCAAGCGGTCGGGCAGTCGATCTTGAATTTCGTGCGAAAGCTTTGTCAGGCCCATCGTTACTCCTCAATCAGCTGAGATGCGGGTGTTCAGCCTTCGCACCAGCGAAGGCTAAGATTTCTTCAATCCAGATCAAAATCGCGCAGCGGCTTCCCTGTATCTGGCGTCTCTTTGGCTTTGCGCACCGCCTCGGCAAACTTCTTCTCCAGAACATCATTTTTGTTCTTCTCGGCGTCCACCGCCTGGCGGAAAAGACTTTCCTTGCGCTCATCCTGCTCCCGCATCGCGCGCGCAGCGGTCTCAAAATCTTCAAAGGTGCGCTTGCGTGGAGCAGGCGTATGTGCAATGACTGCGCGGGTTGCCGGATCAATCTTCAGCATGGCGCCACAGTCTGGGCAGGCTACTTCAAACGGAGCTTGTTCCTTGGACGGCATATTCAAGATGAGATTGTAGGCCACCAATGGCAGCTTATGCCAGTCACCGGGTTAGATATAGAACGCCTTATGACCCGGACACTCCTGCGCGGCATTTTCCACCAGCATATCGACAAGACCATCGCCGTACCGCGACAAAAAGAACGCCGCGCCCACTGCGCGCTCCTGTAGATGATCATGCGGATACAGGTTCAGGTACAGCGCATCTGCATGACGACGCAGGCTTGCTTCCTTCTGAAGTTGAAAATTCGCGGCCAGCCGTCGCAGACGATTCATCTGGTAACGCATCTTCGAAGCGGCCACATCCGCCGAACGCCCCAGTCCTGCATCGACCGCATGCATCCATGCGGTAAGCGTCTTCAATTCCTCATCCAGTGCGTTGCCAGCGGAGGCCAGCTTCTTCTTGCCTTCAATCGGCAGAGAACGCGCTCCAAGCCGATGCGCCAATTCCTCCGGACGCGATGACAGAAGATCGGTCAAAGAAATTTCGTGACGCGCCATCACTTCCGCAATGGCCGGTTCGATCAATGTGGCGCTCAGGCGCGGCAGCACGGGCGTGACACGACCCAGAATCTTTTCGTAGACCACCTGCGACTGCGCAAAATAAGCAATCTCGGCAGGGCCGCCCACATAGGCCGAGGTAGGCAGAATGAAATCCTGAAATACCGCCCGCAGGAGCGCATTCGGGCTAAAGCGTTCAGGTTCTGCCTGAAGCATTTCAAGCAGGGCGTCGGTCGTGTATGTCTTCCTGCCGGCGGTCCAATCTTCACCTTTGCGGCGCAGAGGAAGCCGCGCCCCCGTTTCCGCGTCGATCAAAAACAGAAGGCTGCTCTGCGGTCCAACCAGCACCTGCGAATGATATCCCGCTTCAGCCAACTCCCTGTCACGTTGGGTCAGCGCCTCATGCAGCGCATCTGCCTGGGTAATCGCCTGCTGAAGCACTGGCGCCCCCAGCGCATGGAAATCGCGTCCCGCCGCGTCGATCACGATCAGCCCATGCGCGGCGAACATTCCGGAAATCAGGCGTCCAAATGCCTGCGCGAACGTTGCATCGGGCGTATAACACTGCTCCAGAGCATCAAGAAATGGTCCCGGGCCAAGCAGTTCCATCGCCTGATCGAGAACAGCGCGCACTCCTGGGCCGAGCTTCACGCCGCCCACTGAGGCCGGTTGCATTTCGCCCGTAAGAGCAAGCTTTAACGTGTGCAGTTCATGCCGCGAAGGCAGTGCTACGTGATCGGCTTCCGCGAGATCGTGATCTTCGCTCGCCAGCCAGAAGATCGGCACATGCGGATAACCCGCCGCTGTTGCATCTAGCGCCTTGCGAATGACGGTCGCTGTCTTAAAAAGCGTAAAAAGAGGCCCGCCGAAGATCGTCACCTGCTGGCCGGTCACAACCGCTCCGGCGCCGTTGCGCAAGCGTTCAATGTTTGCGAATGTCTTTTCGCCGGCCCCAAAGCTGCGATTCTGCTCAACAAGCAAGTCGGCGATGGAGGAACGTACTGCCGGGTCTATCGATGGCGAGCGAGAGGCCCATTCCTGCGAGTACGGACTTAGCGGGTAATAGGGTAGCGCAGTGTGGCTCTGCGCGTAGTCTGCAAAAAGGCGCGAGAGGTGAGGCAATACCGTGATGGGAAAACATTCTGTGTGCAAGTCGTTCGTTCCCAATTACGTGCAGCGGGTTTCGGAAGGTTTCTCCCATTCAGTGTCTCACGCGGTCGGTATTTCATTACCGCGTCTTTTTAAGCAATGACCGTAATGCTTCGCGCCGTTTCACGGGCAGCACCTCGATCCCATGCGTTGCCAGCGAGCGATATATCTCTGCCAGAATCGGATGCGGAGCCAGGGCCTTAAGATGCAGTCTTATTGTCTCCACATCACCGCGGGCAAATGCTCCGCTGAAACTCTTTCGCGCTCCTCGCTCGAACATATTGCGCATCGTCGCCTGGGCCAGGGCGGCAATCCATCGTCCTGCGTCTGTCTCAGACAGCCCGGCAAGCCGCGCCGTGGCCATTGCTGCCGATAACTCGCTGACCAGCAGCGGCGAAGCCAGGGTAGCGGCCGCGTGGTACATGGGTTTCCTGCTCGACGCGACAGAAAAGGGCTTGCCGCCCAGCTTTCGAACGAGAGTGTGCAACCGTCCCCGAATCGCCGGCTCAGCCTCCACTGCAAAAAGTACACCGGTCAGCGAAACCGGGGTGCGGGTAGGGAAACTCATGACTGGCGCCAGAGAAGCAACCTGTGCCCCGGCACGCTTTGCCGCAGCCAGTGCATCTACGCTCAGTGCTCCGCTCGAATGCACGACGATTTGCTCATCGAGGCGTCCTCGGCGCGCAACGATGGATTCGGCAACGTCAGGGATCTCCGCATCACGCACGCAGAGCCAGAGAATCTGAGCATCGAAAGCGGCGTTCTTAAATTTCACCTGAGGCAAACCAAAGGACGGCCGGACCGACCGCACGACCACCTCGCGCAGGGCAATACCGGAGGCCAGAGAGGCGTGAGCAAGCGAAGTGCCCCAGTTGCCCAGGCCCACAATGGCAATATCCATCTTTCTCGGCATAACCGGATGATACGGTAAAGAAAAACCATCCTGGGAGGACCAGAATGCCAGCAAAGAGGAAAGCCGCGAAGCCGGCCCTCACTTACAAAAAGGCTCACGTCGAGGTGCTTTCGTCGGAAGTAGCCTTTGAAGGCCCCCTCTTCCGCGTGTTGCGCGAAGAGGTGCGCGAGCCCGGCGACAAAACATCGAGCCGCGACATCATTCGCCACAATGGCTCCGTCGTCATTCTCGCCGTCGTTGATGCCAGTAAAAAAGACCCTCTCATCGTCATGGAGCGCCAGTATCGTCACGCAGCTGGGCAATATCTGTGGGAAGTCCCTGCCGGGAAAATGGATGGGGGTGAAGAACGCTTGACTGCTGCCAAGCGCGAGTTGAAGGAAGAGACCGGCTATCGCGCAAAAAAGTGGACTAAGCTTGTGCGCTACTTCGCAAGCCCCGGCTTTCTTGGCGAGTGGATGCAGGTTTTTCTTGCCGAAGGGCTGATTGCGGGCGAAGCAACGCCGGAAGAGGACGAGCTTCTCGAAGTGGTTCTCGTGCCACTCTCTGAGGTTTTACAGATGATCGATGAAGGAAAAATTCTCGACGGCAAAACGCTCGTATCCGTGCAACTCTACTCGCGCCTTCGAGCGAAAAGAAAAAGAGCTAAGTGACTGATTTTGTGTAGTGCCATATCCTCGCCAAATCCATCTGAAGCGCAAAGGAAAACCAAAGCGCGACGAATTGCGTCTTTAAGAACAAGCAGGTTGGTCCCCCCAACCGCAATCTGCTTGAAGGAAGGTCGAAGGCTCGTGGCTACATACAAAGGAAAAGTGAAGTGGTTCAACAACGCAAAGGGCTATGGATTTATTGGCCGCGATGATGGGCCAGATGTTTTCGTTCATTACAGCGCGATTCAGCTTGATGGCTACAAAAGTCTCAAGGAAGGCGACGAGGTTGAATTTGATATCGTCCAAGGCCAGAAAGGGCCACAGGCCGACCAGGTCACGCGCGCCGGAGAAGCAGCCGCTTAACGAAAATCGCAAAAACTGGCTCCTTTGCCAGGACGATCAGCCCTTATTTAAGACACAGCTGGACGTGTGTGCCAGGGCTGGAAGCAAGACCCAGCTGCGGGAGAAGCCGCTGGGTTTCGTGCTTGCGCTCTCTCGCGAGATAATCATCTCTCGATGGACAACCGTTCGATTGCGCAACTACTCGCCGAAACCGCCGATCTGCTCGAAATCAGCAGCGGCGACCCCTTCCGCATCCGCTCCTACCGCCGCGCCGCTGAAGCCGTGGAGTCGAGCACCGTACAACTCAGCGAAATCGCAGGCGACTTAAAAAAGCTTCTCGAAATCCCGGGTATCGGCAAAGGAATGGCCGCAAATATTCAGGAGATTGAAAAAGCCGGAACGATGCCGTTGCGTGAAGAGCTGCTGACAAAATACAAGCCCACCATGCTTGATCTACTCAAGCTGCCCGGCATGGGGCCAAAATCCGTCGCTCTCTTTTGGGATGCGCTGCAAGTCGCATCCATTGCCGACCTCGAAGCCGCCATTGCTGCAGGCAAATTGGAATCATTGCCCCGCATGGGCGCGAAACAGATTGAAAAGCTGAAAAAAGGCATTGAAGACTACAAGAAGAACAGCGGGCGCTTCCTCATCGATGACGCCGAGGAAGCCGCTGAAAAGCTCATCGACTACCTCCGGAAATTCGACGGGCTCGAAACCATTACGCCCGCCGGTTCCCTGCGCCGTGGCCGCGAAACCGTAGGGGACCTCGACATTCTTGTTACCGGACCTGGCTGCGCGGAAGATAAAGTGCAGGCAGCAGTTGAGTACACCGCAGCCTATCCGCCCATCGCCGATCTCATTGCGAAAGGGCAGAATAAAGTCAGCTTCCGCCTCCGCAGCGGCCTGCAGGTCGACGTTCGTCTTTTGCCGGAGGGTTCGTACGGCGCTGCCCTGCAATACTTTTCCGGATCAAAGATGCACAACGTCACCGTGCGCCAGCGCGCGCTTAAACGCGGCTACACGCTCAGTGAATATGCTCTCGCCCGTATCGAAGACGGCTCATTCGTCGCCGGGGCGACCGAAGAGGAGATCTACGCCGCTCTGGGTCTTGACTGGATTCCGCCCGAGTTGCGCGAAAACAATGGCGAGATCGAAGCCTCTGAGCAGCACCGTCTGCCGACCCTCATCGAGCCGAGCGATATCCGCGGCGATGTGCACATGCATACGGACGCCACCGACGGGAAGAACACGATTCGCGAAATGGCCGAGGCTGCGGTAGCCCGTGGTTATGAATACATTGCCATAACAGATCACACGAAAAATCTGGCCATGACTTTCGGCCTCGACGACGAGCGCGCCCTCGAGCACATGCAGCGTATTCGCGAAGTGGGCCGGGAGATGGAAGGCCGCATCCGCATCTTCACCGGCATTGAGGTTGACATCCTTCACGACGGCGAGCTTGACCTCTCCGACGAAGTGCTGGCACAGATAGACGTCGTCATCGCCAGCGTGCATTCGCTCTTCAATCAGCCCGAAGAGCAAATGACCGAACGCGTTCTGCGCGCTCTTGAAAATCCGAACACGCGCATCCTCGGGCATCCAACAGGCCGCCTGCTACTGCGCCGGGAGGCGTACAAACTCAACCTGCCGCAGATTCTGCGTCGCGCGGCCGAGTTAGGCGTCGCCGTCGAGCATAATGCCTACCCCGACCGCCTCGATCTTTGTGACCGCGATCTGCGCCTGGCAAAGGAACTGGGCTGCAAAATCTCCATCAATACCGATTCGCACCACACCAGTCACATGGAAAAGATGCGCTTCGGCGTAAGCCAGCTGCGCCGCGCATGGCTCAGCAAACAGGACGTGTTAAACACCTTGCCGCCAGATGAATTTCTGGCGGCGCTGCGTCCGCGAACCTGAACGTCAAGCCGTCGTATCCGTCGTCTGGTCAGGAACGGAAATCTCAGCGGCCGCCACCACCGCCGTCCCTCCGCTCGCCAGGACGGGCGTAGCCTTGTCAGGTTTCACCCCAGCCAGTCGCAGATTCACCAGCTTGTTCAGCAGATCGAACCAGAAGGGCGCGCCAAGCGACACGGCAATCGCCATGAGCAGCCAGCCGATGAAATTGAAGGCCCAATGGCCCGCCACGGCCTTGAGTCCCCGCTGCCCCGGATCGGCCCAACTCTGCCAGTAGCGGAGGACATATTGACGGTCATAGCCGAGAGGGAGATCGGCTCCAAGCCTCTGTTGAATGTCGGTGCTCGCAGTTTTGTAGTCCGGCAAACTGCAGGGCTGGCCATCCTTGCAGCTGTACATCTGCGCGGTTGCGGTTATGGCAGCGCGCGCGTCCTGGGATGTCCACAGCCGCTGCGTAATCAGGAAGAGATTCGCATTGAACGTCACCGCCAGCACCATGCCAAGCACAATGAGCCAGCTCTGCGTGTGGCGCTTATAGGCGCCATTGACGCGGTCCATCGTGCCGTCGTACCACTGCTCAACAGCTGATACGCATGCCGCGCGGTCGTGTTCAATTCCCATGATGATCGCGCTCAGCTTTTGCCTCAGTGGGGATTCAGGCGGCAGGCTCGCCACGATTGCCGTGACGTCAGTCGAGTGCAGGTTTTGTGCCTGCGCCAGCGAAATCAGCAGAACGCGAGTAAAGAGCGGAGAAGCGATATACGTAGGCCGTGGTTTAGCTGCCCGTGCCAGACTAAAGCCCAGAAGTTTCGCAGGCGCAAACGAGATGGTCTCGATCAGCGGATGGCTCGCAAACTTCTGGTAGATGCCAGGATCACCGAGCATCTTGAGAATCGCCTGTTCCAGCGCGACGGCACGTTTCGCCGTGAAAGCCGCCATGATCTCAAGCACATGAGACGCGATGATGCTGAGCAGCAGACATACAAGCACAATGCCGATTGCTACCCCTAGTACCTGTTCCATCCGTCAGTCACCTCCTCCACTGAATGTGAGACCACTGCTTAAAAGGGCGGAATGAGCCGGCCCTGCAGCTCAGCCGCATGCACGGCCTTCGCCGCTTAAAAAAATCCCGCTCGTATGCCGCTCTGATTTATCTCCCCTGCACGCTCGCACGCAGAGCATCTTCAGGTCAACGATAAAGTGTCAGCCAGTATGTCGGTCGCAACCGCGTGTCGAATCCCCTTACACATATTTATCCGCTTCGGCAAAGCCAGTAGAGTAAAATTCAGCTCGGATGACAGAGGAAACAAATTCGGGAAAACGCGCCTTTTTGATTGTGCTGGTTGCCACCATTCTGGTCATGCTGGCCATCGGCGCCTACGTGTATATCGGGGAAAAACCTCCCGTCGCTGCCGGGCAGATCCTAAAGCTCGACGTAACGCCAATACACACAGAAATGCGGGTTGGCGCGGGCGCACAGGGCGTTCAGGGCGGCATGGACACCTACGACCAGCTGCTGATCGTGGCCCAGGTGCGAATCCGCAACCAGACAAACATCCCACTTTTCCTGCACGATATGTGGAGCAACCTCGTCACCAACAACGGCGACGAACAGCGCAGCCTTGCAGCCAACAAGAATGATTTCCAGAGCGTCTTTATCGCCTATCCGCAGATGGCCCCTCTCAAGGGGGAGCCTATTTTGCGGGACATAACCCTGCAGCCAGGACAGAGTGTGCAGGGCCTGATCATCTTCCACTACCCCATGACGAAAGACCAATGGGACGCCCGGCACAGTTTCGAAGCGGTCATCTCGTTCATGCATCAGAAAAATCTGGTGCTCTCATGGCCGCCGGCTGAGAAATAACTCTTGTGGCGCCAATAGAAAAGCGACGCCGAAGAACCACTCAGCGTCGCTTAAGATGATACGGCTGTGATATCAGTGCCCTGGGTTCACCGGCGCAGGAGCAGCCTTCGGCGTCGACACATATCCTTGAATCTGGTCCTTGCTCATGTTGTTTACGACCAGCTCATACAGGTAATTGTCTTTACCCGTATAGAACTGCACCGGCTCATTCAGCCCGCGATCCTTCTTCTCGATCTTCTTATCGTCGGCATAGACCTCAAGCGTGTAGCGGCTGTGCTTCGTGTCAGCCTTCTTCAATTCCAGCCCAACGGTTGAAATCGGTTGCCGCTGATTTTTGTGCAAGGTGAATTCGTAATAGTTGCGGTCGCCTTTGTGCTTCAGAATCTCCAGTTCATCATGGTTCGTTGCAATCAGGCCGCTCTGCACACCCAGATCGCCCTTCATGCTCTGCAACTGCGCCTGGGTATTCTGCAACTCGGTCTTGGTCTGAGCAACGTCGGTTTTCACCCCGCCAACATCCGTCTTCACGCTCGAAACGTCGGTGGATACCGCTCCAATCTGCTTCTGCGCCGCCGCCTGCTCGCCTTCAAGCCGCTTGGCATCTGCCTCCTGCCGACGCAGCAGGTCATTGGCTCGTGTTTCAAGCTGCTTCTGCGTTAATCCAACTGACTGCCCAAGCGTCTCCGTTGCAACCTTCAATCGGGCATTCGTCTGCTCCAGCTGCTCGCCCAGCTTGTCATTCTGCGCCTGCGCCTGCTTCAACTGCGTTTCCGTCGTCGTCAGACGATTGCTGAGCGTATAGCTCCAGATCAATCCTCCAATCGCTGCAAGGAATGCGGCTGCTAATAAACCAAGAAAAGCTCCCGAAAAACTACGCTGTTCTACAACTGTTTCGTCACTCATCGTTCTCTTTTTCTCCTGCTTTCACCGTGCGCTGAGACTACCCAACTTGATGGACGCTGACAAACGTTTTTTGTCTATCCGTCCCGCCATACAATAGATGTGTGAGATGTGTGCCTTGATGGAAGTAATCATCGCCGGTGGTGGAATCATCGGCCTGTCCACGGCGCTCGAACTGGCCGGAAGCGGGCTGCGCGTCACCGTGCTCGAACAAGGGCGCGCTATGACGGAAGCCTCCTGGGCCGCAGCCGGTATGTTGGCAGCGCAAGACCCGGAAAATCCTCCCGCGCTGCAACCGCTCTCCGACCTCAGCATTTCGCTCTACCCCAACTATCTACATACGATCGAGTCCCTCTCCGGGTTGCAAATCCCTCTTCGTACCCTCGGCACGCTGCAAGGCTCAGACCGGAACCACGTTTTCGACCAGGCACTTCCTATCGAGGAGATAGTTCTGCGCCTCCCGGAGCTCAATCTCGCCGGGCGCAGTTTCCAATGGCTCGCTGAGCACAGCCTCGATCCCCGCGACCTTTGCGCAGCGTTGCCGAAAGCCGCCGCTGCCGCAGGAATTAGACTCATCGAACACTCCCCGGTTCTCAAAGTACGCAGCGCACCATCCGGCGTCGAAATTACATCGCCGCAAACCACGTACTCCGCTACGCACTTCATCAACTGTTGCGGCGCATGGGCCGGAGCTGTCTCAAATCTCCCATCGATAGAACCACGCAAGGGGCAGATGGTCACCGTGCAGCTGCCGCCCAATCGCCAATTACCCTGCGTCATCCGCACGCCGGAGCTCTACTTGGTTCCGCGCGGCGATGGCCGTGTCGCAATCGGTGCTTCCGTCGAACGCGTCGGCTTCGACAAATCCGTGCAGGAAACGACCATTCAATCGCTCCTCGATGACGCCGCCGCACTCTGGCCGCCAGTCCGTGAGGCGCACATCGTAGAGACGTGGGCTGGCCTGCGCCCCGGGTCCGGAGACGGTCTGCCAGTCATCGACGCCTGCGGGGAGCAGAATTGCTGGATCGCCACCGGCCACTTCCGCAACGGCATTCTGCTGGCACCAGCCACGGCACGCGTCATGCGCCAGCTCATCCTGCGCGAAAGACCCAGCGTCGATCTTTCGCACTTTCGCTGCGACCGTTTCGCTGCGGCTTTCGTCTCTTAAGAAGAACTGGACGTAAGTGACAACCCAATAACCGCGCTGCTATAAACAATATTTAGACCTGTTTCGCACCTGAGGCATGCAACAACGCCGGGAAATGAGCGGATCATCAGCATCTGGCCACGTCGTGGCCGCATCCAACAATGTCCGCCTTGAAACAGGCAGAATGAAACTGGAGGGATTTGGTACGTTATGTCGACCGCAGTAGCTTCAAAAGGACTTGAAGGGATTGTCGCAGCCAACTCTGGCATTTGCTGGATCGATGGAGAGGCCGGGGTGCTTGCCTACCGCGGGATCGACATTCATGAGCTGGCCGAGAAATCGACGTTCGAGGAAACGACCTACCTCCTCTGGCACGGCCAGCTTCCGACCGCATCCGAACTCGAAGCCTTCAAAAAGAAGCTTTCAGACGCCCGCCAGATTCACCCTGAAATCCTTAAACTTCTCCAATCCTTCCCGAAAACAGCGACACCGATGGAAGTCCTGCGCACCACCGTCTCCGCGCTCAGCTTCTATGACAAAGACGAGAAGGCCGTCGATCACGACTCCAACGTCCGCAAGAGCTTCGATCTGACCGCGCAGATTCCCATAGTCGTGGCCGCCTTTGACCGTATTCGCAAGGGCAAGCCCGTGGTTGAGGCTGACAAATCGCTCTCCCACGCCGGCAACTTTCTCTGGATGCTCACCGGCGAAAAGCCATCCGAAACAGCGACTCGCGCCTTCGACGTGGCCCTTATCCTGCATGCCGACCACGAACTGAACGCCTCGACCTTCGCTGCTCGCGTCATCGCAGCCACGCTCTCCGATGTTCATTCCGCCATTACCGGAGCCATCGGCGCGCTCAAAGGCCCGCTCCACGGCGGCGCCAATGAGGCGGTGATGCACATGCTTTTTGCCATCGAGAAGGAAGGCGCAGACCCGATCGAATATGTGAAGGCTATGCTGGCGCAGAAGAAAAAAGTCTCCGGATTCGGACATCGCGTGTATCACACCGAAGACCCGCGCGCGACGCACCTGCGCAAAATGTCGGAAGACCTGGGCCGCTCCGCCAACAACACCAAGTGGTTCGATATGTCGCAAAAGATCGAGCAGTACATCAAGTCGGAAAAGAAGCTCAACGCCAATGTCGACTTCTACTCCGCATCGACCTATACCACGCTCGGCATCGATCTCGATCTATTCACACCGATCTTCGCCATCAGCCGTATCGCCGGTTGGGCAGCCCATGTCATCGAGCAACTCGACGACAACCGCCTCATCCGCCCCCGCGCCGACTACATCGGCCCGGAATACCCTGCGAAATATATCCCCATCTCGCAACGGAACTAACCGTCCAGGTACGCGCCTTCGGCGCAAAAGCAAAAAGGCGTCCTTCGCGGACGCCTTTTTATGTTGTCGCCCCGACCATAACTTTCAGCGTTGTCATCCTGAGCGGAGCGCGAAGTCGAAGGATCTGCTTTTTGCTCGCACTGGCACTGACGGCGGTCCCGGCGTTCATTGCGAATGCATTTTTTGGCGCCGAAGGCGCGGTTGCATGGACGGCCAGTCCCTACATCCCGCCCTGACGGCTCGCCGGAGGCACAATTCCATTCATCCGCAGGTACACAACCATTTGCCCATAATGATCCATCGAGTGCGCGATGCAGAAAGACGCCAGCCCGGCGCGCGTATACTTGCGCTCGCCAGAGCCCATCACAGTAAAGGCATTGGCAGCAGTAATCGTGCCGATGGCCGCATGCGCAAAGGTGTAAGAGTCGCGGAGGGCCTTCATAATGTCGTCCTTGCTTGTCAGCTTCTCGATATCGGCTTCTTTCACCGCGCCCGGTACATTCCAACCCTCAAAAAAATCGTAATTCGACTCGGCCAGATGCTTCACCTGCTGGCCGAATGTGCGCACGCCTTTGAATTCCCCCTGCGTCGGCGCAAAGTCAAACTTGTCGGCTGGCATGGCATCGGCTGCGGCCACAATCTGTTTCTCCATCATTCCCATCAGCTTGCCGTACACATCCGCCGGAGCCGCCTGCGTGCCGACGGCTTGCGCGTGTAGCATCGTTGCCGGAGCCATCAGGCAACAAAGCATGGCAATACAAAATATCCGAATCGCTTTCATGTTTTACATCCTCCTCAAGTCAACTGCGCAAGCAGCCTAGCAGAACCGCGTGAGACGATGTGTCAAATCTTCGTCCAGAAAAGGGGAAAATGCGGCGAATGGACGATTGGGCGGGGTCATCCTGTCGGAATCGGAATAGGCAGTGTCACAAAGCACGTAAAATAGAGACAGGAGATCGCTAACAGAATGAAACGGGTATACATGGATGCGAATGCGACAACACCTCTCGTGCCTGAGGTGCTCGATGCCATGCGCCCCTATTTTATTGAGCACTTCGGCAACGCCTCGTCGATCCATCAGCAGGGCCAGCAGGCGCGCGGCGCGGTCGAGCATGCTCGCGAGTCGGTCTCGGCGCTCTTAAACTGCCGTCCCGCCGAAATCGTCTTTACCTCCGGCGGCACTGAGAGTGACAATCTGGCGCTCTTCGGCCTCGTCCAGCCCGGCGACCACCTTATCACCTCGTCCATTGAGCACCACGCCATTCTGCATGCCGCAGAAAGGCTGCGCGAACGCGGCGCGGCAGTGACTTTCCTGCCCGTATCCTCCGAAGGCGTCGTCGATCCGCAGGGGGTCCGCCGCGCCATTCAGCCCAACACCAAGCTCATCAGCATCATGATGGCCAACAACGAAACCGGAGCTATCCAGCCGGTCAGCGAAATCGGCCGTATCGCCGCCGAAGCCGACATCTATTTCCACACCGACGCCGTGCAGGCCGCAGGTAAATTGCCCATCGACGTGCAGACGCTGCGCTGCGATTTGCTCAGCATCTCCGGCCACAAGATGCACGCTCCGCAAGGCACAGGCATCCTCTACGTGCGCCGTGGCACCAAGCTCGAACCATTATTTTTTGGCGGATCGCACGAGCGCCAGCGCCGCGCCGGAACCGAAAATCTTCCCGGGATCGTCGGACTCGGCAAAGCTGCCGAACTGGCCCGCACCTCGCTCACCGACGGCACCATGGATAAGATTGCGGCACTGCGCGACCGCCTCGAACAAAGCATTCTCAATAGAGTCGATGAAACCGGCGTCAACGGCGGCGCTGTTGCCAGAGTGGCCAACACCACCAATATTTATTTCGACAACCTCGAAGGCGAAGCCCTCGTCATCGCGCTCGACCTGAAGGGCTTGTCCACCTCCGGCGGATCAGCCTGCGCCTCCGGTGCCACCGAGCCGTCTCACGTTCTCACCGCGATGGGCCTGTCTCCGGCAAGAGCACGCGCCAGCCTGCGCTTCTCCCTCACCAAGCAGACAACAGAAGACGACATCGATTTCGCTCTCGGAGTCATCCCCACCGCCGCTAACCGCCTGCGGGAACTGGCTCCAGTCAACGCCGGCACCCTGGGCTGAAAACAAAGGCGGGCGCCTCTTCCCAAAAAAAACAAGGCGTCCACGAAGGACGCCTTGTTTACGCTGCGGTTTTTTTAACGCTTATGCGCTTGCACTATGAGCATGCTGCGAAGCCGAATTGGCCAGTCCCTTTACCCGAAAGCGCTTCATGTTGATCGAAAGAGCGCGCTCAATCTTGCGCAGGTCTTTTCTCTCAGAAGGAATGGTGAACGTCGACGCCACGCCGCGGCTTGAGGCGCGACCCGTGCGTCCAATGCGATGCACAAAGTCCTCTGCCACCTTCGGCATGTCGTAATTCACCACATGGGCCACGTGCTTCACGTCAATGCCGCGAGCAGCAACGTCCGTCGCAACCAGCACGCGATGCTTGCCTTCCGAAAAGCTCCGCAAAGCAGCATTCCGCTGCGACTGCGAACGATCGCCATGAATCTGCGTCGCCGACCAGCCCGAGCGTCCCAGCTTCTTCGCAACGCGGTCAGCGCCGTGCTTCGTGCGAACGAAAACGAGGAAGCTGCCTTTCTCTGAGTTCAACAGGTGCTCAAGCAGTTCATGCTTTTTGTCCTGCTCCACTTCGAAGGTCTGCAGCTCCACGTTCTCGGACGGCTTCAACACCGAACCGATCTCGATCCGAACCGGGTTGTTCTGGTAATCGCGAACGATTTCCTTAATCTGCGCATCCAGCGTCGCTGAATAGCACAGCGTCTGCCGCTTCGCCGGAGTGGCGTCCGCAATGCGTCGGATCGCAGGCTTAAAGCCCATATCCAGCATCCGGTCCACTTCATCCAGCACCAGCATTTCTACCTGATCGAGCTTGACTAATCTACGCTTCAGGTAATCTTCCAAACGACCCGGAGTCGCCACAATCAACCGTGCTCCCTTACGAATCGCCTGCAGCTGCGGGCCTTCGTTCATGCCGCCCACAACCAGCGCAACATGCAGATTCGAGCCGCCGGCAACCTTGCGGAATGCCTGCTCGACCTGCATCGCCAGCTCACGCGTAGGCAGCAGAATCAGCGCCTTCGAAGTCTTGTTCTGCGACTGCTGAAGCCGCTCGATGATCGGAATCAGGAAGCTCAAAGTCTTGCCAGTACCGGTCTGCGCCGTTGCCAGCACATCTTTTCCCTCAAGTGCGGGAGGAATCGCCTTCTCCTGTACCGGGGTCGGCGTAACAAAATTTGCTGCAGCCAGGCGCGTCTTCAGCGCTGGCGATAAATTGAAATCTGAAAATTGGTTCATTTGTCCTTTTAAGTCCGTTTCACAACCGTGCCTGAATCAGATTTGTCATCCTGAGCGAAGCGCAGCGGAGTCGAAGGACCTGCTGTTCGCTTCGCTTGCCATAACTTTCCATTTCAGGCGGGCGAAACCTTCAAATCCAGTAAAGTAGGCACACGCCAACCACCGGAATAAAATAGATAATGCGTATGGGAAAACCCTAGTGAATCAAATCCAATGGTCGAGACTGAAGTTATCTCTCGACACGAGGTTCTGCCGGACGCTGCCTCTCACCATGAAGCGCATTGCTCACATGGCTCCACTCCATCACGGAGCGGCTACGCTGTAGGGGCTTGGGAAATTACGTGCCAGGCGATCTTGCTTTGGAGGGCGAGAACGGCTCACAACCAAATCACTGAGCGTAGATACATCATAACACACGCGCAATATGGGTGCCCCATGTCTCGCTTCTGAGACATGGGATCAATCCAGCCACACCCCAAAATGCTTAGGCATATATTGAATGGCAGAAAAGAAGTACGCGGATCCAGCCATGAGAAAAATCGCCCTCGTGCTATCGCTCGCCCTCGTCTTCGCCACGCACGCATCCCGCGCGCAAGGCCCCGAAGCAGACTGGCACGTCAAACTCCGCCAGCAGCTTCCACTGCTCGGTCACCGCAACTGGATCATGATCGTCGATTCGGCTTACCCGCTCCAGGTAGCGCCCGGAATCCAGACGCTTGCGACCAACACCGACCAGCTCGAAGTCACCCGCGAAGTGCTCGCCATGCTCGACAATTCCGTCCACGTCAGGCCCAACATTTATCTTGACGCCGAATTGCCTTTCGTATTGGAGCAGGATTACTTCGGAGTGAACTACTACCGCGACAACCTGAAGAAAATCCTGCAGGACCGCCCTACCCAATCCCTTCCCCACGACCAGCTCATCAACAAAGTCGACGAGGCAGGAAAAACCTTCAAGATACTCATCTTGAAGACCACCACGGTCATCCCTTACACCTCAGTTTTCCTCCAGCTCGACTGCAAATACTGCAGCGCCGAATCCGAGCAGAAGCTCCGCCAGGCAATGAGCAGCGGCACGCCCCCACAATAAGCACGCATGCGGGTGCCCACCATCCACCTGTGGAAAAATGAGATACTAAAAGCAGCGTATTTCCATGTCCTCCACCTTCAACAACACGGTAGCCGTAGCCATGTCCGGCGGAGTCGACTCCTCGACCGTCGCCGCCATGCTCAAGGACGAGAGCTACGAGCTCGTCGGCCTCACGCTACAGCTCTGGAACCAGCGCCGTCTCGCCGGCAAGGAGGGCATGCCCGAGCAGGTGCAGGGCCGCTGCTGCTCCATCGACGATGTATACGACGCGCGCCGTGTGGCCGAAGGTTTAGGCATCCCCTACTACCTGCTCAACGAGCAGGAGCGATTCGAAGATCAGGTCGTCCGCCCCTTCGTCAAGGAGTACCTCGCCGGACGCACGCCCATTCCCTGCTCCCTCTGCAACAACCATCTCAAGTTTGACCAGCTGCTCATCCGCGCACGCCAGATCGGCGCCGACCGCATCGCCACCGGCCACTACGCCCGCAACGAGTACGACCCCGCACGCAACCGCTGGATTCTCAAGCGGCCCGCCGATACTTCGAAAGACCAAACTTATTTCTTGTTTGGTCTAACTCAGGACCAGCTCTCGCGCACGCTCTTCCCCCTCGGCAGCTACACCAAGCCCGAGGTCCGCGAGATCGCCCGCCAGCACGAACTGGCGTTAGCCAGCAAGCCTGACTCGCAGGAGATCTGCTTCATTCCCGGCGGCGACTACAAGAAGTTCATCGACGCCTACCTCGACGAGCAGGGCGAGCCGCTGCCCGACTCCTCCGGCGAGCTCGTGTCTACATCCGGAGAGGTCATCGGCCACCACCACGGCATCCACAACTTCACCGTCGGACAGCGCAAGGGACTCGGCCTCTCCTCGCCCACGCCGCTCTACGTCATTCAGATCGACAACGCGTCGAACAAGGTCACCGTAGGCAGCGAATCGGAGACCACCATCCAGACACTCCGCGCCCGCGACCTGAACTGGATTTCCATCCCCTCGCTCGACGCCCCCATGCGCGTCAAGGCCAAGATTCGCCACCGCCACGAGCCAGCCTGGGCCATCATCGAAATGTCGGGCGAGAACGAAGTTCTTGCGACGTTTGATACTCCGCAGCGCGCCGT
>DATHQH010000027.1:0-26926 GCA_035482895.1 Alloacidobacterium sp.
GCTGGAACCCGGCTTCGCTGGTTCGACTGTCGAAGGACTGCGCGCTCTTGGCTACCACGTCAACATAAGCAAAGGTCATTGGAGTGACGGAGAGTGCATCGCCGTGGATCCGAAAACCGGCGATCTTGAAGGGGGACAAGACCATCGGCACACCTTCGGTAAGGCAGCGGGCTACTGAAGCCGGCAAGCGTATCGAATTCGGGGAATACGTGCGAGCCTGTCGTGTTGAGACAGGCCCGCACACATACACGCAGGCGCGAGCGAGAAAGACAGTCGGGTTAGATCTGTCCTCGCCGTGCTGCATCGGCTTCGCGAGCCATCCGCATCAGCGTGTTAAAAAACTTTTTCGGTTGCCCCATGAACAGGTTCATGGCGACAAGGCCGTTAGCCGCGGCGACCGCGCCTCCAAACTTGTCAGTGATTGGGCGAATCACGGCGCAATGCGGCAGTTTAGGGTGAATGAACTCGCATGGCACAGGGAAGATGAGATTGGTCTGCAGCAGCGGGTTCGGAGGATCGTTGAAATTGGGAAAGGTCAGTCCGTTATCCGTGACCGGCGGTCCGGAGACGGCGTTGCCGGCAAAATCCACCCATTCCAGAAAGTGGGCCACTTCATCCGCGCCGATGCCGAGGGTGATTTCCAATACTTCTGCGTGTGTCACCTTCTGCCCAAGACTGGCATAAAGGCTCGAACCGGCCTGCTCGACCGTGCCGAAGTGGAAGGCCGCCGTGTTTGCTATGGCCTGGATGTGCATCTGGTTGTCGAAATCGGCATCCGTGATCGGAATCGATGTGCGGTTGGTGATCGTCAAGGCCTGGGGATACGTGGCCCCGAAGTCCGGATTCGTTGTGCTGCGATACCGGATATACCAACTCGTATCGACGGTCAGGTGCATCAGGTTGGTGAGCCGCCCAATGTTCTGCGCGCCCGTCGCCTGGCTTCCCTGGAGCGTTCGAAACTCATCCAGGTTAACCGGCTCTTCTCCCTTTGATTCGAGATAGGCGTTGAGAAAAGTCGCGTGGCTGATCTCATCATTCGTATTGCTGGTGATGTACTGCAAGCCATCACTATCGAGAACCTGGAACGCAGCCTGGTAGGGGTTGGTGGAACTGTCGCTGGTAATGCCTCCCAGCTCCGCATATTGCTGCCAGAGATCGCTTTCAATGATTTCGGCGGCAGCGACAAACCGGAGAATCGCTACATCGCCTCTATCCAGACTGCCCCTTGCGTCATCGTTTTCCTGCGCAAGCATCGTCTTCCCGCTGCTTAGTAAACCGGCGCCTGCTACTGCTGCGCCGCCTGCCAGTACACCATTCCGCAAAAACGAGCGGCGGTTTACCGAACGCTTCACCATATCTTCAGAGTTTTTCATCCTGCACCTCAAAACTGGGGGATTTGGCCCTGGTGAGGGGACAGTACGCCCTGCTTCGAATGAGTGTTGTCATAGCAATGTCATGAGATTGTCTTCGCAGAAGAATTCATATTGCTGTCATCAAAGGGTCTGGAAGCGGCCGGATGAGGTAACCGCCTGGCCTCGGAAGATGCGGGGTTTTTGCCAGTCTCCAGTGGCCTCTAGCGCAACCGGGTGAGATGAGAAGATACAATTCAGGAGCTATATCCAGGTTGATTCATGCTTAAGGCCATCTCGACACACGTATTCCTGCGCAGCCGTCTGCATCCCGGTTTTCTCGATGTCTTCGCGAAGGCAGGAGCCCAGGGCGTAGAACTTTTTGCCGCTCGCCAACACTTTGACTACACCAGCCGCACCCATGTTCGCGAGATCGCCGAGTGGTTCCTGGCGAACCCCGTGGAAGCGTTCTCCATGCACGCGCCCATGTTTCCCGATCTTGAGATGGGCCGTAGCGGGGCGCCTGCGGTGAATGTCATTCATCCGGAAAAATCGCGGCGCATCGATGCCATGGACGAGATCAAGCGCGCTCTCGAAGTTGCTGAGCAGATTCCACTCCGCTATCTCATCCTGCATCTGGGAGAGCGCGAGGATAGCTGGAGCCCGCGCTCGCTTGAGAACTCGCTGACGGCGCTTGAACACCTGCGGGCGTTCGCGAATCCTCTGGGCGTGAAGCTGCTGGTCGAAAATATTCAGAATGAAGTGACCCGGCCTCACAACATTCTGGAAATCCTGAACGTCGGGCATTTCAAGGACATCGGCGTGTGCTTCGATGCGGGTCATGCTCACCTTGGCGACGGTGTAGCCGCTGTGCTCGCGGAGCTGCGTCCACAAATCCGCTCCACGCATTTACACGACAACAAGGGCGACCGCGATACGCATCTCTGGCCGGGTGATGGCACCATCGCATGGGAAGAGACGATCACGGAACTGAAATCAGCTCCGCAGACGCCGGCCGGCGTGCTGGAGATTCACTACGCGCTTGAAGAGACGCCGGAGAGCGTAGCTGCGAAGGCGCGGGCCGCCTTCGAGAAGTTCGGCCTGTAGCGCCTGGATTTTGTGCGATAGCTGAGGCCCTTGCCTGTCTCGCGTCTCGGAATTCATCTTGCCCTTTAACTACGATGATTCCGCCCTGCAACTACAATGATGGAAGGGTATGCAGCTTCCACTGCAGCCCGCCATTTTGAGATTCGTATGTCAGAAGAAACCATAATCACTGCAACTGAAGCTCCCATCACCACCATCGCCCGCGTGGGCGAGCATGAAGGAAAGTCCGTCACCCTCAGGGGCTGGCTTTACAACCTGCGCGAGAGCGGCAAGCTACTCTTTCCCATCTTCCGCGACGGTTCCGGAACCATTCAGGGCATCGTGCCGAAAGCTGCCGTGCCGCCCGAGGTCTTCGAGACCATCAAGGGCCTGACGCAGGAATCGAGCGTCATCGTCACCGGAAAAGTCCGCGCCGACAAGCGTGCTCCCGGCGGTTACGAACTCGATGTTGAAAACATCGAAGTCATCCAGCGCGTGCCGGAAGACGATCCGTTCCCCATCTCGCTGAAAGAACATGGCACCGACTTCCTGATGGAGCATCGCCATCTCTGGATCCGCACGCCGCGCCAGTCCGCGATTCTGCGCATCCGCGCGGAGATCATCAAGGCGGCGCGTGATTTTCTGGATGACAACGGCTTCATTCTCACCGACCCACCGATCCTGACTCCCGCTGCGTGCGAAGGCACCAGCACGCTCTTTCCAGTGGAGTACTTCGGCGACGAGGCGTACCTCACGCAGAGCGGCCAGCTCTACATTGAGAGCACAGCGCTGGCATTGGGCAAGGTTTACAGCTTCGGCCCGACCTTCCGTGCGGAAAAGTCGAAGACGCGCCGTCATCTCACCGAATTCTGGATGGTCGAGCCCGAGTGGGCTTACGCCGGACTTGACGACCTGATGGGCCTGGCCGAGCAGTTCATCAGCTTCATTGTCGACCGTGTGCTCACTAAGCGCGCCGCTGACCTAAAAGTCCTGAATCGCGACATTGCCAAGCTCGAAACGATCAAGGCTCCTTTTCCGCGCATCCGCTATGACGAAGCGGTGCAGATGCTGAACGATGCTCACGCTAAGGGGCTGCTGGAACAGCCTTTCGAATATGGCAATGACTTCGGCTCGCCCGACGAGACCTATATTTCTTCGCAATTCGATCGGCCGGTCATGGTCCATCGCTATCCTGCTGCGGTAAAGGCCTTCTACATGGAGCCTGATCCGGACAATCCAAAATACGCACTTTGCGTCGATGTGCTTGCGCCGGAAGGCTATGGCGAAGTGATCGGCGGCTCGCAGCGCATCGCCTCCTACGACCTGCTCAAGAAACGCATCGAAGAACATAACTTGCCACTCGATGCCTTCAAGTGGTATCTCGATCTACGGCAGTATGGCTCCGTCCCGCACTCAGGCTTCGGCATGGGGATAGAGCGTGCGGTTGCCTGGATCTGCGGCCTTGAGCATGTGCGCGAGACGATTCCCTTCGCACGCACGCTGAACCGCATCTATCCATAATGCGATCTTGAGAGCAGAAGGTTCCACTTCATTTCTTCTGTACTTTGAGTAGGCGGGCGCGGGTTTTAATCCGCGCGCTGCGGCAAACGAAACACTGAGGTATCGAGAACGTCGGTATGTCAAAAATCAGCGAGACACTCGCGAACGAAAAAGCTGCTGTGACCGGCTCCATGGTGGGACCTATCAAAAGTGGCGTGCAGTCCCTTCCGCCGCGCAAGATCCGCATCATCGGCGTGCCGCTCGATCTTGGCGCCTCACGCCGTGGCGTCGATATGGGACCGTCGGCAGTAAGGGTCGCCGGACTGGAAGCCCGTCTTGAAGCTCTTGGCCACAACGTGACTGACGGCGGCAATATCGGCGTCGCTATCGCCGAAACAAAGCATCTTGGCGAAGAAAACGCCCGCTATCTCAAAGAGATCACAGAAACCTGCACGAAGGCTGCCGATCATGTCATCGAGGCGCTCGAACAGGGCATGACGCCGGTTATCCTTGGCGGCGATCACTCCGTCGCAGCGGGCAGCGTCTCGGGTGTCGCCGAATATTACCGCCGCCAGAATCAGAAGATCGGTCTCATCTGGATCGACGCGCATTCGGACCTGAATACGCCGGAAAGCTCGCCCAGCGGAAATGTTCATGGCATGCCGCTGGCTGCATTGCTCGGCCTTGGACCAGATTCGCTCAAAAACATCTGCGGCTTCTCGCCTAAAGTTTTTCCCGAGAACACGGTCCTCATCGGCGTGCGAGATATTGACGCAACCGAAAAGGAAAACATCAAGCGGGTCGGCCTGGCCGAGGTCTACACCATGCGCGACATCGACGAGCGCGGCATGCGCACCGTGATGGAAGAGGCTCTGCGCGCCGCAGGACGCGGTACGGCAGGCTATCATGTCTCGCTCGACATGGACTGGATCGACCCGGAAGACGCTCCCGGCGTCGGCACGCCTGTACGCGGCGGGTCTACGTATCGAGAGGCGCATCTGGCGATGGAGATCATCGCTGACCACGGCCGCATGCTCAGCTTGGAAGTTGTGGAGGTCAACCCCGTGATCGACGAGCACAATCGCACGGCAGATCTCGCGGTGGAGCTGATTTCCTCGGCGTTTGGGAAGAAGATTCTTTGAGGTAACGGCGCGGCAGAGATTACTCCTTCTCCGCGCCCTTCCATGGCGAGCACGATCACAACCATTCCGGCAGGAATCAGCAGGGCTCGCAGATGGAACAGGTGGCTACCGACAACGCCCGGCTGAGCGCGTCGACAGCGCCTGCGATGCCACATAAGAGCGCGATCGTGAGATACACCCGTCGCATTTTTCCCGGCCCATCTGAGAGAACCATAGTCGTCATTTCGCTCGTGCGCTGATCATGCTCGCCCTCGATGCGAACACGATACACTCGGTTCAGTCGGTTATGAAGAAACTCCGTGTAGGCATCCTCTTTGGTGGCCGCAGCGGCGAGCATGAAGTCTCGCTGCTCTCAGCCGCCTCGGTTCTCAAGGCAATTGACCCCAAAAAATACGAAGTTATCCCCATCGGTATTACCAAGGAGGGCCGCTGGGTCACGTCCAGCGATGCCGAGCGCCTGCTCACCGGCGAATCGATGACGCCGCGCCTGCTCCGCGCGGGCGATCCGCAGACGACGGCACCGGCCGCGGTCCTGGCGAAGGGTGAGTCGATCATCGTTCCGCCTGTACCTGCCAGGAACAAAACCGGCTCACTCGTGCCCTTCGAGACGCAGGGCAGCCCCGCGCATCATGCGCTGAGTGTCGACGTCATCTTTCCGGTGCTGCATGGAACGTTCGGGGAAGATGGGACGATTCAGGGGTTGTTCGAGCTGGCGGGCATCGCTTACGTCGGTTCCGGCGTCCTCGGGTCGGCGACCGGCATGGACAAAGACGTGATGAAACGCCTCTTCGCCTCGGCAAAGCTGCCGATCCCGAAGCACATCACTTTCCTGCGCGGCGACTGGGAGGCGAGCCCGAAGAAAATCATCAGCCGCATCGAAGCCGCGCTGAAGTATCCGCTCTTCGTGAAGCCTGCGAACCTCGGCTCGTCGGTGGGCATCAGTAAAGCACACGATCGTAAAGAGCTGGGTCCGGCAATCGAGCTTGCAGCCGGCTATGACCGGAAAATTGTCGTTGAACAGGGCGTCGGGGGTAAACGCGGTAAGGCACGCGAGCTGGAAGTCGCCGTCCTTGGCAACGATAAGCCGGAAGCTTCTGTCGTTGGCGAAGTCGTTCCCATCAAGGAGTTTTACGACTACGAGGCCAAGTATCTGAGCGAGGGCTCCGACCTCATCATCCCCGCGAAGCTGACGCGCCAGCAGACGAAGCAGGTGCAGCAGATGGCCATCGCCGCCTTTCAGGCCTGCGACTGTTCCGGCCTCGCCCGCGTCGATTTTCTGCTGGAACCAGAGACAAAAGGGGGCAAAGCAGGCCGTATCTATCTGAACGAGATCAACACGCTGCCCGGTTTTACCGCCATCAGCATGTATCCAAAACTCTGGGCTGCGTCCGGCGTCCCATATTCTGAGTTGATTGACCGTCTCATTCAACTTGCGATCGAACGCCGCAGCGAGAAGGATCGCACCAATTATTCACGTTGAGCTATTGCGACAGGCGATGGGTAAGCGAGACACGCGAAAATTACGCGTATATGAATCCGCAAATTTTGAAGGAACCTGCAACCGCCTGACGGTGTCAGAAATGATAAAGTCTGTGTCTTAACCAAAAAGGAGTAGCATCTGCTCATGACTTTGCTCGATGCGCCCACATATAACGCCCGCCGCGCACGCGTCATTCGCAACTCCATCATTGCCGGCCTGGTTGCGGTCGTCGTCATAGCCGCTGCGACGTGGTGGTTCTGGAACTGGCCTGCCCAACGCCGCGTCAACAATTTTTTTGCGGCAGTCCAGGCGGCCGACTTCGATAAGGCGTTTGGGATCTGGAATAACGACCCCAACTGGCAGCAGCATCCGGATCAGTACAAGCTCTACAACTTCGACCAGTTTAAGAAAGACTGGGGCCCATCCAGCGACTTTGGTGTGATCAGGAGCCACGAGATTACGATCACCAAGACCGTAGGCAATGGAGTGGTCATGGGAGTCGCTATCAACGGCGGCAAGACGCCGACCTTTTTGCGTGTCGATCACAAGACGAAGCAAATCGGCTTCTCTCCGATCGAGCTCTACACCGGACCCTAGCCCGTTGTTTTGCACAAGTTGCAACGAATTTTCCGGCTAAACATCTTTCTCTTGAGGAGGATGTCTCATGGAACCACGCCTGGATTACCAGAAAGCATTTCCGGAGGGCTATCAGGGCATGCTGCACCTGGAGGCCATCATCCGTCGCAGCGGCATTGAGCCGTCACTCTATGAACTGGTCAAGATTCGCGCCTCGCAGCTGAACGGCTGCGCCTACTGCATCGATATGCATACAAAAGATGCGCGCGCCAAAGGCGAGACGGAACAGCGGATTTACGCGCTTTCCGCGTGGCACGAAGCACCGTTCTACACCGAGCGCGAACGTGCTGCCCTCGCCTGGACCGAGGCCATTACCAACATCCAGCAGGGCCACGCTTCGGAGGATGCTTATACGGAGGCACACATCCAGTTCGGCGAAGAAGATCTGGTAAAGCTGACCTATGCCATTACGCAGATCAATAGCTGGAACCGCATTGCGATCGCCTTTCGCCCCGAGGTGGGTGGCTATCAGCCGCAGACGGTCGCAGTCGCATCGGCCGCCAAGGGTTAAGCTGCCCGGATTCCTATCCGCAGGGCCGACTCCGCCGATTTCAGTGTCCCAACTGGTTCAAAGCGTCGCGAATCGGGGCCGATGAAATCTGCAGTACCCCGCTGAACGGGGTATACATCTCCATGATGATGAAGATCGCAGCAGAAACCGCCAATGCGGAGATCAACAGCGATACGATTACGGTGGGATTCGTAGGTGCGAAAAGGCCAAGGCCGATGAAGATGGCCACCAGCCATGAGACCAAAACCACCAGCAGGGGAATGGACATCGATGACTGTTCCGCCTCGATGAACATGCGCCAGCGTGTCAGCCGCAAATTAGCGGCAACCGAGATGATCTCGGCCTTAATGGCGCTCTGCGAGTCATTCTTCGGTGTCAGGGACCGCAGTTGGGTATAAAAGCTCTCACCGCTCTCCCTCGGCCTGAGATCGACCTGCCGGGATGCCTCCCGAGGCCAGATGAGATCGAGCCCATTGGCCACAAGATCGCGAAACTCCGCACGGCACTCCCTGGTTTCCGGGCCATAGCCTGCCAACAATTGATCGAGGGTCACAATCCTCGAAGACATCTCGGCGACCTCGCTCTTTCTCGTATCGTATGAGGACTTAGCGGAAGAGACGAGCATTCCGAGGACCAGCGCAGCCATCGTCGCAATGAGTCCCATCGCCAGCTTTACGACGTCCTTTGCGTCCGATCCCAGATGATCCTCAGGGAGAGCCCGGTGAAGAGCCATGCCAACAAGCGATCCCGCAAAGACGCATGCGAAAACCACCGAGCTGACAACGATTGAATTCATGATCCTTCAGTACCAATGACTTTTACAGCCCTGGTGATCTCTTAGCTATGTCCTTTTGCAACTACGGTCCCGCACGCCGGATGTCCGCCAGTATATCCGTGACTTGAGTCGACTGTACGCAGCCGGCATCTAAAGCGTATAGTCAGAAATTGGGTTCGGGTAGCATCCCTCACAGGGAGCTGCACTGGAGAAAAAAATGAGTGTGACAAATTTCTGTAGCGCAGACGCGCAAAATGCCTCGGCTCCTCGGGCCAAGGTAACCTTCCAGACACTTCAGGAAAAAAAGCACAACGGTAAGCCGATTACTGCGCTTACCGCGTATGACTATGCCACGGCGCGACTGGTGGACGAGGCCGGAATCGACCTGATCCTCGTCGGCGACTCCCTGGCGCAGGTCGTGCTTGGCTATGACACGACGCTGCCGGTCACGGTTGACGAGATGCTGCACCACACGCGCGCCGTAAGACGTGCGGTGAAACGCGCGATTGTCGCAGCGGATATGCCGTATGGCTCCTATCATGTGAGCGTGCAGGAAGGCGTGATGAACGCCGCGCGCTTTATGAAGGAGGCTGGCGCAGAGGCGGTCAAGATCGAAGGCGGAGCCAACCGCGTGGAGCTGGTCGAACGGCTTACTGACGCGGAGATTCCTGTCATCGGGCACCTCGGACTCACGCCTCAGTCGGTGCACCGCATGGGCGGCTACAAGGTGCAGGGGAAGTCGATTACTGCAGCCGATGCCCTGCTGAAGGATGCTTTGGCGCTCGAAGCTGCAGGTGCCGTCGCCATTGTGCTTGAAGGCATGCCGCGCGAAGTGGCGCAGCACATCACCGCAAAGCTGAATGTGCCGACGATCGGCATCGGGGCCGGTTCCGACTGCGATGGGCAGATCCTTGTCTTTCACGATCTCGTGAATTTGACCTTCTCCAAGCCGGCAAAATTTGTTCGCCAGTACGGCGACGCCGCCGGTCTGTTCCGTTCGGCGATCGATGGCTATCTGCGCGACGTTGAGCAACGCGAGTTCCCCAGCGAGAACGAAAGCTACCACTTGCCCAAAGAGACGCGCGCGGCATTGGACAGCTCATCGACGCTGCGGCGCAAAGCATAAACGGCCATGCTGATCTTCAAAACTGTTGCAGAGGCGCAGTCTGCCTGCGCTCAGTTGCGCGGCGAAGGCCGCATCCTGGGTCTTGTTCCGACGATGGGGGCCTTGCACGAAGGGCACCTGTCGCTCGCGCGGGCAGCGAAGGCCGAGTGCGATATCGTCGCAGCTTCCATCTTTGTGAACCCGACACAATTCGGCCCCAATGAAGATTTCTCGAAGTATCCGCGCACCTTCGAGCAGGACTGCGCGCTGCTCGAAGGCGAAGGCGTCGATATGATTTTCGCTCCGACGGTGGATGAGATGTATCCGTCGGGAGCGAGCACGTTTGTCGTGGTAGAAGGTGTGAGCGACCGGCTTGACGGGGCTTCGCGGCCGGGACATTTTCGCGGCGTTACTACCGTCGTCAGCAAGCTGTTTCACATCATCGGTCCGCACAAAGCGTTTTTTGGCCAGAAGGATGCAGCGCAGGTTGCAGTGCTGCGCAAGATGGTCCGCGACCTGAATTTTCCCTTGCGGCTTGTCGTCTGCCCCATCGTTCGTGAGGATAACGGCCTCGCGATGAGCTCACGCAATCGATATTTATCGGAGCGCGAGCGTCAACAGGCTCTCGTGCTGCGCCGCGCACTTGAGCAGGTAGAGAAGCGCGCAAGTGAAGGCGAGATGTCATCGCGAACACTGATGGAAACGGCCCGCAATGTCTTCGCTTCAGAGCCCGATGTCCGAATCGACTACATTGCTGTCGTTGACCCGGAGACATTGGAAGATGTACCCAATGTGCGCGATGGCGCGCTGGTCGCGGTTGCCGCTTTCGTAGGAACGACGCGGCTCATCGACAATATCCTGCTGTAGCTCTCTACGCCTGTATTTGTGATCCCCACCCTTTGCTTCACAAAGGATGGGGCATCCCTTTTCGTATTTTCCACTCGCAAAAAACAACTACTGAGGCTTTTGCATTGGCATGCTGCCCGCCGGATGCTCATGCTCGTCAGGTTTGGGCACGAACTGCGCGGGCATGGAATTGCCGCGATGGCAGGTAGCGCAGGTTACGCTCTTGTCCGCAGGCGTTGCATCCGGATCATGGATCTGCGACATAAATTTGGCATTAATCTCCTGCGTCATCGCGATCATGGTGCGCGCGCTGCCCTTCTCAGGTTTGGTATCGGCTGCGAAGTTCGGCCGGTGTGTCTGCTGATCTACCTCATGACAGAAGTTGCAATGCACTCCCAGCGCCTGAGAGTAGCCGCGCATCAGCTTCATCAGATCTTCCGTCGAAATATCCTTGGGCAAGATCTGCAGGTTCGTCGGCTTGGGCATGGGGGCGCGGGTTTGCGGTGCGGGAGCCTTGGTCTCCGGTGGCGTCGCATCCTGGCCTGCCAGAGGAAGGCTGGCGCATGCGAGACAAGCTGTGAATGCGATGAAGAGAGCGCTGCGTTTCATGCGATATCGGTCCGTCCTTTTTCTGCCGTTGCTGTTAATTCTGCCAAGTATACGGACGAGTGTGTGAAAAGGTCACCCACCGCGAGAAACAAATTTATTTCCTGCGATGACGAAGCGCGCCAGCAGATCAGCGGCATGGCGGATGCCGATGCGCGGCGTCACCTCAATTCCATCCGGGCTGTAATTGTCGCTCTCAATGCGCAGGCAGGAAGCCGCGCTGGTCACATCGACGCCATTGTGCGCGGCGCGGGTAATGTCGAGTGCCTGACACAAGCGGCCCGGCCCTGAGGTCAGCAACTGAGGTTTCGGATTGGGCGGCAGCTTGCGGAGCCTGGCCATGGCCGCCAGCCCTTCTACCGGCTCCAGTGCGCGGATCAGCACACCTCCCGCCTGCCCGTCCGGTTCGCACGACACGTTCAGGCAGTAATACATGCCGTAGATGAAATAAACGTAGGCAAAGCCCGGCGGTCCAAAGAGCACCGCATTGCGCGCCGTGCGCCCCACATAGGAATGTGCTGCCGGGTCTTCCCGGCCAAAATAGGCTTCCACTTCCACAATGCGTCCGACGAGAGACTCGCTCTCCAGTTCGCGAACGACAAGTTTGCCCAATAGGGCACGTGCGACAATGTCCGGAGCGTGCTCATAGAACGACCGGGGGAGAACGGAGACAACATTACGGTAAGGGCGCGCAATCCGAGACATACGAGTCGAATCAAAATATCAGGAACGGGAGCAGCCAACGATGCGTCACCACTCTGGATTCAAAAGTATTGTCACACACCTTGTCGCAGCATTCGTCTTCACTGCGGCAGCGCTTTCTTCTCAGGCCCAGACTTCGAATCCTCGTATTCCGCGAGGCACAACCATTGTGGTGCGGAACAATACCGCGCTTAGCTCCGGCACAGCCACGACCGGACAGCACTGGACCGGCACGCTGGTTGGCGATATCTCTGTCCGCGGAACCGTCGTGGCGCGGAGTGGATCCAGGGTGCGAGGCAGGATCGCTGAAGCCGAGTCCTCAGGTCGCCTCAAGAATTCGGGAGTCCTGGCATTGGAGGTCACGTCGGTCAATGGAATTCCTGTCAAAACGGATGCCTTTGCGCGCGATGGTGAAGGCCACACCAAAAGCAATGTCCTGAAGATTGGCGGCGGAGCGGCAGCGGGTGCTCTGCTGGGCGGAATTTTCGGTGGAGGCAAGGGAGCTGCCATCGGAGCAGCCGCAGGTGGAGGCGCAGGAACCGTAGGCGCGGCTGCAACCGGCAAAAAAGAAGCAAAAATCGATGCCGAAACCACGCTGACTTTCACCGTTCAGTAGTCTTCAAAGCAGACGGGGCGGCGATTTGGCCGCCCCCGCTGAGGAAGTCCGTCTGAGAAGAAAAACCAGCGGCTGAAGCCGCGTTGATTATTCAACAACTGGTGAGCGGGTTAAAACCCGCGCCTACCCTTGTTTACGGCATCCCCGTTTATTTTTTCCACGCTTTGATCGCCTCAAGCACCTCTTCGGCGTGGCCTTCCGGTTTTACTTTGGGGAAAATCTTGAGCAAGGTCTGGTCCGGGCCAATTAAATAGGTTGTCCGCTCAATCCCCATCACTTTCTTGCCATACATGTTCTTTTCCTTGAGCACGCCAAACTGTTTGCACACTTTTTCGTCTACATCAGCAAGGAGTGGATAAGGAAGGTCGTATTTTGCCTTGAATTTCGCCTGAGCCTTCGGCGTGTCGCGGGAGATGCCCAGCACTACCGCACCGGCCTTCTGGATTTTCTTGAAGACATCGCGGAAACCGCATGCCTCAATCGTGCAACCCGGTGTGTCGGCGCGAGGGTAAAAGAACAACACAACCGGGGTTCCGGCGTAATCTGAAAGATGAACGGTATTCTCCTGGTCGTCCTGGAGGGTAAAATCAGAAACTTTTTCGTGAACTTCCATGAATGGGTCCTTCCGCAAGTTTAGAAACATGGGTCAAGACGATTGTTTCCCAGACGGGGAGTCTATGTCACGACCCGTCGCACATGTCCGCCGCCAGGCAATGCGATTTGTCTTCGTCGCGTCCACTTTGATCGCGTCCCTTTGTAACGCGGCTTATGCGCAATACCCGGGCCGTATCCGGAAAGATGCCGATACAGGCCCTACGCTGCGCGCCAGCGGGGTTTTTGAATGGACAGGCGACCTCACAAACCCCAGGGCAGGCAGGCTTATTCCGCTGGCCGTCTGGGATGGACAGCAATATCAACCCGGGGGCTTGTACCTGGCGCAGCCAGCGCCTTTGACCGTCCTTACCGGGACGATTTACGAGTTGGAACAGGCCGGCACACCCAGAGGGCTGTTCAATGTCAACGGTGCCCAAAATCTGGGCGGTTCGTGGATCGCAATTGGGGCAGTGAAGCCCGAGATGGTGATTGTCAAGGCAAAGCCACCCATGTCGAAGCATCCACCGCAGGTGGTGAAGGATGCTGACTCCGGCAGACCTACCCTGCATCGGAAGGATGATAGCGAAAGCGGCGACTCTTCGTCATCCGCGAGCAGCGATCCGAATCGGCCTACGCTCCATCGCAAAGATTCGAGCGATACCAGCAATGCTGGATCGACCAGCGGCAGCTCCCAGACAAGCTCGTCTGGCACTCAAACCAGCTCCTCCGGTTCACAGACAGGCAGCAGCAATCCGTCAACCGCGTCCAGCGACGATCCCGACAAGCCGACACTGCACCGCCGCGATTCCAGCGGCAGCAGTTCTGGATCGGATTCGGGCAATACAAGCAGCAGTTCAGGCAGCTCTCAGAATGCTCCCAGCGTCGATCCCGATCGGCCTACGCTGCACCGGCATCAAGACGCGACTGCCGCCAATGGCGGCGGTCCAGTGAGTTTTCCTGCTGACCCTGATCGTCCGAAGCTGCGTTACGGCAAGCCGCAGGTGCAAGAGGGAGCCGTGCAACCTTCGAAGCTTGAAGGGCTGCCGATGGACATGAACCAGATGGCCGCCATCTCTGACGTGAAGACGGGAGAGCCTCATCCATACACCTATAGTTGGACCGATCCAGCGGATGCAGCCAAGTTCAAGGCGGCTATGGAAGATCTGGCGCAGAAGGCAATCGCCGCAGGATTCGAGACGGCTACAAAGCCGGCAAATGTAACAAAGACGGCTACAAAAGCAACAACCGCCCGGCGCAAAGCAGCAACCCCTCCTCCGCTGCCGCCGCTTGAGGATGAGAAATTCAATATTTTCGAGCTTTCCTACAATGGCGGCGCGACGGCGGTTCTAACCGCGAAAACTACCGGCAGCGATGGTGAGGCGAGATACGTTACGTTGATTGCCCAGCCCGATTTTTATGGCACCCCGCAGATCTTCTTCAAGAAGTTGACCAGCGACAAGGCGTTGGACATCGTCCCCCGCATGCGTCTTATCGACGCCGCGGATACGGATGGAGACGGTCGCGCGGAATTGATCTTTGAGCTGCGGGGAAAGACTGGCAGGTCGTTCGGTATCTATCGCCTCAGCAGCGGACACGTGTTTGAGGCGTTCAATACAGGTCCGTTGCCCTAAACGGACCTGTATTGAAATTGTCTACATCTTGGGAAGCTGTGTTGTATCCCATCCACCGCCAAGCGCCTTGATGAGCAACACATTCGCGGCAAACTGACGGGTTGTGATATCGGCCTGTGTGCGCTGGTTGGTCAGCAATGCGGTTTGCGCCGTGAGCACAACCAGATAATCGTCCAGCCCCCTCTTATATCGAGTCGTGCTGATCCGAAGCGACCGCTCTGCGGCCGCAACCGCAGCCGCCTGCGTGACAGATTCCTCATCCAAAATGCGCAGTGCCGCGAGATTGTCTTCGACATCCTGGAAGGCGCTCAGCACATTCTGGCGGTAATTGGCGACGGTGACTTCGTAGTTGTCGCGAGCCTCTTGCGTCAGGGCATGACGGCGTCCCGCGTCAAAGAGATATTCCGAGGCGGAAGCGCCTAACGACCACAGCGCGCTTGGCCCCTGAATCCACGTGCCAGGATTTTTGCTTTCAAAGCCGCCTGCTCCGGAAAGAGTGATGTTCGGATAATAGGCGGAAATTGCTACGCCGATCTGCGCATTGGCCGCATCGGCCCGGCGCTCCATGCCTGCAATATCCGGCCTGCGCTCCAAAAGCTCCGAGGGAATGCCGGCCGGGATCTGCGGTAGGGGCAGGTTGAGGGGTGCCTGCGCCAGGCTGAACGTGGACGCCGGTTCGCCAATCAACGTAGCAATAGCGTGCTCGAACTGCGCGCGCGCTACTCCTACATCGATGGCCTGCGCCTGCGTGCTTTTCAGTTGCGTCTCTGCCAGTGCCACGTCTGAATCGGTAGCGACACCGCCTTTGAAGCGCGCCTTTGTAAGATCGAAAGAGGCCTGGAACGAGATGACGGTGTTGTCGAGCAGCTGCTTTTGCAGATCGAGGCCGCGCAGCTCGAAATAATCCTGAGCCAGCTCAGAACGGACGCTCAACTCCACATTTGCCAGGTCGGCGGCGCTTGCTTGTGCGCTGGCACGCGAGGACTCAACACTGCGACGTACTTTTCCCCACAGGTCGGGCTCCCAACTGGCTTCCCCGACAAGCGAGAAGTCGTTGTACTGGCCCACCGCTCCCGGAACAGCGGTCGGCCGATTCGAGGACAAATGCTGCCGCGAAATCGCAGGCCCCGCGCTCAGCGTCGGGAAATAATCGGCGCGGGCGACCTGCACTGCGGCGCGGGCAGAGAAGTATTGCTCCGTCGCAGCCTTCAATGTCTGGTTCGAGATGGCCACCTTTTCCTGCAGCGCATTCAGCTGCGGATCGTTGTAAATTTCCCACCACTTGCCGCGCAGAACCTGATCGCTTGGCTGGGCCTGTTTCCATGAGCCGTTCGGAATGGCCGGCGGTGCTGTTTCTTTGAATGCCGGGGGAGCAGGCGCCGTAGGCCGCTTGTAGTTGGGGCCGACCGTGCAGCCTGCCACCAGCGTACACAGTACGCTGGCGCTGACAATTTGATGGCGGAGCGTTGTCATTCCTACTTGCCTCCACCCTGTTGCGCCTGGGCGTTTTGCTGCTCGGGCTTGACCACATGCACGGTTTCGCCATCGATGATTGAGTCCGGCGGGTTCTGAATCACCAGGTCATTTGGCTGGAGACCAGCGACCACTTCAACGGTTCTGCCATCGTCCCGGCCGATGGTGATGGGTACGAGTCTCGCTTTGTCATTCTGAATGATAGCGACGCGCAAACCTTCGGAACGGAAGATCAGCGTGGGCACCGGAATAATCAGCGCGGGTCGCGCATCGTTCAGCTTGAAATGCACCTGGGCAAATGCGCCGGGAATCAGCTCGCCCTTGCGGTTGTCCACTTCGACTTCGACCAGCAGTGTGCGCGAGGCCTGATCAATCGCTTTGGAGGTGCGGACAATCTTGCCCTGAAATGTCCGGCCGGGATATTCATCAAACGTGAGGTCGGCAAGCACCCCGGGCCTGGTGGCGAGGGAATAAATCTGCGGCACGTTGACGTAGACGCGCAGAGTCTGCTCGGCTGCCATATGGAACATCTCTCTTGTGGCCCCGGCATCGATCAACTGGCCCACGTCGATGCCGCGAGCCGTGACAATGCCGTCAAACGGAGCATAGACTTTTTCAAAAGAAACAAGGTGCTCCAGACGCTGCACATTGGCCAGCGCTGATTTCACTTGTGTACCTGTGGCTGACGCCTGTGTGTTGAAGTTTTCCGTATCCTGCGCCGAAACGGCGTCTGCTTTGAGCAGGTCCTGATAACGCGATGAGGTAGTCTGCGCAAACTTCGAGTTCGCCTCTGCCGTGAGCAGGTCCGCTCTTGCCTGCGCCAGTTCCTGATCGACTTCCGGGCTGTCGATCTCAGCCAGCAGCTGGCCACTCTTTACATGCGCGCCAATGTCGAAATACCACTTCCTGAGATATCCACTAGTGCGGGCATAGATTGGCGAATCGACGTAGGCGAAGAGGTTGCCGGGCAGCGTAAGTTCATCCGTCGACCTGCCTGGCTGCGGCGCTGCGGCGAGCACATCAGGCACGGCCAGCTCGTTGGTCCGGTCCTCCAGCTTGGAGCGTGCGCTCAGGCGCTGAAAAACACCGGTGACGGCGAGAATAGCAGCTACAACAAAAACCACAATCAGAAGAGTGATCGCGCCGCCACGGTGCGTCGACCCGCCTTGCTGCGGGGCTTGAGGGTTATGCGATTCAGGCGTGTTACTCATATTTCTTAATTCTCCCCAATCTCTGGCAGGGTGTTTTCGTTGCGATTCTGCCGTGCGCGCCTTTTCCGCTGTATCCTGCTGTGCAGAACGCTGAAGAACGTGGGCACAAAGAACAGCGTCGATACAGTGGCAAACAGGAGGCCGCCAATGACGGCGCGGCCCAGAGGCGCATTCTGTTCGCCGCCATCGCCCAGACCGAGCGCCATAGGCACCATACCGATGATCATGGCAAGCGCGGTCATCAGGACCGGCCGGAAGCGCGTGAAGCCGGCGGCCAGCGCTGCGGCTGGCGCATCACCTACATTCTCCTCCAACTGCTCGCGCGCGAAGCTTATAACGAGAATGGAGTTCGACGTGGCCACGCCCATGCACATAATTGCGCCGGTAAGGGCGGGCACGCTGATGCGCGTGTGAGTAATAAACAGGAACCAGACGATACCGCACAAGGCGGCCGGCAGCGCGGAGATCACAATAAACGGATCGAGCCAGGACTGAAAGTTGACGACAATCAGCAGGTATACGAGCAGAATCGAGAACGCCAGGCCGCTCACCAAGCCGATAAATGAAGTCCGCATGGTTTCTACCTGGCCCCGGACGACGATCCGCGAACCGGGCGGCAGCTTGCCCTTCATATCGGCAATGATCCTTTCAAGGTGTCTGGCAACGCTTGCAAGGTCGCTGTTGACTACGTTGCCGTAGATATCGATCACCGGAGCAATGTTGTAGTGCGTTTCGGTGCCTTCTTCCGACCCGGGAACGACGGCGGCCACATTTCCCAGGATCTGGACAGGCTGGCCGCCCATGGGCACAGCGACGGCGGGCGGGGGTGGAGGGCCCGCCCCATTGCTGAGCGCAGAGCCGGAAGTGGCCGCGGTGCTGTTCGTGAGTGGAATATTCCTCATGTCCTGCAGCGTGTCCAGGTTATATTGCGGCGACTGCACCGCGATGCTGTAACTGACACCCGTCTGGGGATTGAGCCAGAAGTTGGGCGAGGTCTGGAAGCTTCCGCTGGTAGCGACTAGCAGGCTCTGCGCCACATCTCTCTGCAATAGGCCAATCTGCTGCGCCTTGGTTCGATCTACATCTACGAACAGACGAGGATTATCGAAGGGTTGCTGAATACGCGTGTCCGTGATGCCGGGGACGAATTTCACACGGTTCAGCATCTGCTCGGCAAATGCCCGGTTCCCATTGCGATTGGGGCCGACGACCTGAATGTCGATTGGCGCAGGGAGGCCGAAATTCAAAATCTGCGTCACCATATCGACCGGCAGCTCATAGAAGGTGACTCCGGGAAAGCGGCGCGCCAGGACCGTACGCAGCTTCTGCACATATTCTTCTGTGGGATGGTGATCTTCGGTGAGTGATACCTGGATGTCGGCATCGCCTGGGCCGATCGCCGCTGAATTGCTGTAGGTCGTATTGATGCCGCTATAGGGCAGGCCGATGTTATCGATGATCGTGACGAGTTCATCCTTTGGAATCACTTCACGCATGGTTTGTTCGACTTCATCGCAAAGGCGGGCTGTTTCTTCGATACGGGTACCGGTGCGGGCACGCATATGGAGCTTGAACTGCCCTGCATCGACGGATGGGAAGAAGTCCTGGCCAAGAAACGGGTAGAGAAACACTGCCGAGCCGATACAGAAGACAAAGAAGACGATCATGAAGAGCATGGAATGCGCAATGCACATTTCGAGAAGGCCGCGATAGCCATGACGGAACTTCTCAAAACCGCGCTCGAAACCCTGCTGGAATCGCACCAGAGGATTACGGCTCTGCTGCTTGCGCTCTACTTCGTCTTCATCATGCTCCTGCAGCAGATACTTCGCCATGGTCGGCACGACCGTACGCGAGAGCAGGTAGGACGCCAGCATGGCGAAGACTACCGCTTCAGCCAGGGGTACAAAGAGGTATTTAGCTACGCCGGTCAGGAAGAACATCGGCACGAAGACGATGCAGATGGAGATCGTGGCAACAAAGGCAGGGACTGCAATCTGCGAAGCGCCGTCGAGGATGGCCTGCTCGACGGCTTTTCCCATCTCAATATTGCGGTTGATGTTTTCGATCTCGACCGTGGCGTCATCGACCAGAATGCCGACGGCGAGCGCCAGTCCGCCGAGAGTCATGATGTTGATGGTCTCGCCCAGCGCGCTCAGTACCAGCAACGAAGACAAAATGGAGAGCGGAATCGAGACCGCGATAATCAGCGTGCTGCGCCAGCTTCCCAGAAAGACAAGGATCATGATCCCGGTCAGGCAGGCGGCAATGATGGCCTCACGCACAACGCCGTTAATCGAGCCGCGCACGAAGATCGACTGGTCGGCCAAGGGAGTGATTTTCAGCGCCGGGGTGAGCTGGGCCTTAATGTCCGGCAGCTTCGCGCGAATGCCTTCTGTAATGTCCAGCGTCGAAGCATCGCCGGTCTTGATGATGGTCAGCAGCGAAGCTCGCTGGCCGTCGACGCGCACGATATTGGTCTGCGGAGGAAAGCCGTCGCGTACATGCGCCACATCGCGGATATAAACCATTGCGCCGTTGACGGCACGAACCGGCAGGTCATTCAACTCGGCTACAGCGGCTGGAGCGCTGTTGGTTTCAACCTGATATTCGAACTGAGAAACCTTGATGGTGCCTGAGGGCAGAATCAGGTTCTGCGTGGATATGGCGTTGACGACATCGGAAGGCGACAGTCCTTTGGACTGGAGAGCCTGCAGGTTGAGATCGACCTGTACCTGGCGCTGCTTTCCGCCGTATGGGTAAGGAATGCCTGCGCCCTCGACGGTGACCAGCTGGGTACGGATGAAGTTGAGGCCGTAATCGTTGAGCTGCTGCTCAGATAATCCCTGACCGGAAAGGCCAAGCTGAATAATCGGGACGCTCGATGCGCTGTATTGAATAACCAGCGGCGGCGTTGTCCCTATCGGCAATTGACGCAACTGTGTTTGCCCGATGGCGGTGACCTGGGCGACGGCCATGGCGATATTAACTTTTGGCTGGAAGAAAATCTTGATGACGCCAATGCCGTTCATCGACTGCGACTCGATATGCTCGATGTCATTGACGGTCGTGGTCAGAGTGCGCTCACTCTGGAACACGATGCGCTGCGCCATTTGCTCGGGAGATAGACCGGTGTACTGCCAAACCATGGCGACGACCGGAATATTGATATTCGGGAAAATATCCGTGGGCGTACGCATGATGGAGATCGGCCCAAGAACGAGCAAGAGCAAAGCAAAAACGGCAAACGTATATGGCCTTCGCAGCGCGAGGCGGACTATCCACATAGTGCGTCAATCTCTCCTGCGGCCTGCAAACACCTGCAATGAACTCGGCAATAATGTGCGGGCCGGAAAAGGGGTGGGCTTTCTCTAGCGGAAACAGTTCTACCGTTCAGACCTTGCATGCCCCTTTGACACGAAGCGTGGCCTCTGATCTCCAGAACTGCCGCGCCTTCGGTCTACACCAGCAGGAGAAAACGGTATAGCCGCAATTAGTAGTGAAACGAATCCGGATTATCCCAAAAGGTTTGGTGGAACAAAACCTCCTGTTGTGGAAACCCTATTTTTTTCGGTGTGTCTGAACCGTGTAAGGTTAGACGCGCAAACACATTTCTATTTTATAGAAGACGCTTGAGCGCGCGAAAAAGACTAACGCCAACTCCAGTCAACTCAACGCATTGGATGTCATTGGACCAATTTTCGATTCAGAAAAATGACTGGTCAGTCCACTTTGTCGGGTCGTCTACGATGCGAATCTGTTCCCGCTGCTGCCCGATGACTCGTTTCTACAGATTCAGTTTCTTGAAGATTGCATTAGGCACCGAGCGGATGATCAGCATGATAAGCGCCCATACCGGCGGCACATATGCCACGTCTTTGCGCTTCTCGATTGCCTTCAAAATGCCTCGTCCCACGGCAGATGGGTGCGCAAACAGCGCGTTCTGCGGCAAGTGTGCGGTCATGGGCGTGGCCACAAATCCCGGCTTGATGGTCAGCACCTGCACACCGCTCCGGTCGATCCGGTTGCGCACTCCTTCCAGAAAGATATTCAGTGCGCCCTTGGACGCTCCATAGACGTAGTTGCTTTTCCTTCCCCGGTCCCCGGCTACGGAAGAAATCACCGCGAGCGTTCCTTGCTGCGTTTTCTCGAAGTAATTCGCCAGCCATGTAATAAACGAAACAGCGGAAAGAAAATTCGTCCGTAAAATCGCCTCTGTCTCCGGATAGCCGGCCTGCGCCTTTTCCTGATCGCCGAGCACTCCATGAGCGAGCAGCGCGAGATCGATGACCTCCAGCTTCCGCGCCGCCTCAGCCAACACCTGCTCGTGCGCTGCCGTGTCGTCGAGATCCATGACATGCGTGAAAACCGCGGAAGCACCGCGTGTCTCCAGATCGCTTGCCACCGCCGTCAGCTTCTCGGCATTGCGCGCCACCAGATAAAACTGCGCGCCGTTTGCTGCGAGTGGACGCATCACGCCATTCGCGATGGCCGATGTTGCGCCCAACACCAGAATGCGAGATGGAAGCTGTCTGCGCGCGCTACCCACGGGCCGTGACCCTATTCCAGAAAGCCGAGTCGAACGCGGGGTCTACATAGCGCGCAAACGCCTGCCATTGCGGATAGAAAGCTTGAAACTGCTCTGCGGTCATGCGCGCATCCTTGGCCGGATACATGCGTCCGCCATGATCTTGCGTAATGCGGGCCAGACGATCAAACAGATCGAAGCTGGCCTCGGCGCGGATGGGGAAATCGAGCGCCAGCGTGATTCCCGGGGCGGGGAAGGACAGCATGCCGGGCGAGGGAATGTCGCCGAAAACCTTAATGACAACCAGGAATGAGGCTAATCCAGAGGCCGCGATGGCTTTGAGTATCTTCACCATGCCCATCTGCTGGTCTGCCTCCCATGGCAGCACGCACTGGAATTGCAGCAATCCGCTTTTTCCATACATCCGGTTCCAGTGCAACAGCTTGTCGAGCGGGTAGAAAAATGGCTCGTAATCGACAAGGCCGTTCTTCTCTTTGCCAAGCTGCTTGTTGTAATAAAGCGTGTTGAAAAGACCCACGGAATAGCGATTCAGCATGAACTCCGGCAGGTCGAGCGGTAAGAACAGCCAGGGCTCTTTGCTGAGCGTAAGCGGTTCAGGCGCTTCACTGTGATCGCCCTGCATGAAGATGCCCCGGGCGAAGTTCTTGCCCGTCGAGACGCAGTCCATCCAGGCCATCGTGCATTCCGCGTGTGAGTTGGCCCTGGAGAGCGCAACAAACTCATCGATGCCGACAAACTTCGTCCCTTTGTATTGCATCCGGCGGGAAACAATCGGACGCAGGCGAATCTCGGCCCAGCCGATCAGCCCGGTCAGCCCCATACCGCCGACGGTCGCCGAAAACCAATCGGCGTTTTCCGTTGGGCTGCAGACAAATCGCGCGCCATCGGAACGGATAAGCTCCAAACGCAATACATGGCAGCCAAATGTCCCAGCCACATGGTGATTCTTGCCATGAACGTCATTCGCAATGGCTCCCCCGACGGTCACATACTTCGTTCCCGGCGTAACCGGCAGAAAAAAGCCGCGTGGCACCGCGAAATCCAGAATTTCGGCCAGCGTCACACCCGCCTCGCAGCGCAGCACGCCCGTTTGCGGGTCAAAGTGCAGAAGCCGGTCCATGCCGCGTGTCTTGAGCAGCGTGCCATTTTCGAGCAGACACACATCTCCATAGCTGCGCCCTGCCCCGACGGGAAGCATCTTGGTTGCAGGCGGCTCGGTCAGGGGAAAATCCGACGTCCAGCTTAGCGGGACCACGTCGGCGTGCAGCCTGGGATAGCGCCCCCATGATTCAAACCTCGGGGATTTGCTCTTCGGCGATGCAGATTTCGGCTGCGAATGGCGTGACATGCTTCTTTATCGTAACGGATGCCTCGAGCCAGTTATCAACTTTAGAGCGCGGCGAATATCGCTATGGCCACCACGGCCAGTCCGATCAGCAGACTCATGCGGTCGGTAACTGCAAAAATCACCGGGTCTTCATTCATCTCGCCACGCGAGGCGAGGAGCCACACACGGCTGATCCAGAGCAGCATCAGCGGAACGATCAGCCACATGCGGATCGGGTGAGCATAAAGCGCAGTAACATTGCTTCCGCTGATGTAGAGCGAGAAGACAACCACGGCCGCATAGGCACTGGCCGTACCGAAGCTGCGAAGCTGCTCAAGATCACTCACCAGGTAGCCGCGGCCGTTTGACGGCATGCTGCCCCGTTCTCGCAGGTTCTGCAGTTCGCTGAAGCGCTTGACCATGGCAAGACTGAAAAACAGAAAGACGGAAAAACCCGCCAGCCATGTCGAAATGTCGGTATTCGTAGCTGCTCCCCCGGCCAGCATACGCACCGTATACAGCCCGGAGAGCAGGATCACATCCACCAGTACGATCCGCTTCAAGGCGAGCGAATAGCTCAAGGTCACGACGAGATACAGTCCCAGCCAGCCCAGAAATCCGATAGGCAGGAAGAGCGCCCCAGCCAGTGCGGCGGCCAGAAATACAAGAACGATCGCCACTCCGGTAGAAACCTGCAGGTCTCCGGCAGCAAAGGGCCGCAGGTGTTTTTTCGGATGCCGCCGGTCAGCCTCGATATCCAGCAGGTCGTTCACGACATAGGTGGCAGAGGCGCAGAGACTGAAGCAGAAAAACGCCAGAATCGCATGCAGAATAAGCGGCAGCTTCAGGGCATGAGCCAGCAGCAGGGGCACAAAAATCAGCACATTTTTCGCCCACTGATGCAGCCGGATCGCCTTCAGAAATGCTTTTCTGCGCGAGGCGCGATCTTCAAAGAGCCGCCCGATATTGATCTTGCGTGACTTCAGCTTCGTATGCAGGGACGCGTGCGGATTGGCCAACATGGCCTCGCCCGCATGTTGCAGGAGCGGCAAATCCGGATCGGCATTGCCGATGTAGTCGAAGCCGTCCTCGCCGAATTCGGCCCTCAATCCGTCAAGCTTATGATCGCCGGTGAGGTTTTTGTCTCCGTCACTGGCCAGAACGCCGTCAAAGAGCCCAATGTGCGCGGCAATCTTTCTGGCGAGCTTCGCGTCCGCGCCCGTTGCCAGATAAATCCTGCGCCCCTGCGCGTGCTCCTGCTCCAGAAACGTAAGCAGAGGGCGATTGTACGGCAGGTGTGCCACATCCAGCGACACGACGCGGCCTACCTGGGCCTTCAACGCGGCTTTGCCATCCAGCACCCAGCGGAAGGTCTGCAAAAAGCTTCGGGGATGCGCACGCAGAAGGACCAGCAGCGAATCCACCAGCGTATCGCTCTTGACCAGTGTGCCGTCCAGATCCACACACAGGGGTCGCTGCGATGCTGTCTCGGATAAAAGCTGTGTCTGTACCTGATCCCGCAAATGCTTCTCCCTCAGGAATCTGTTGCATAAAACAGTTTGCCGGTGCACGGCCTGAACCGTGACCTGAAACCTTTGCAGGCAGCCCTCGGGCAATGCATACAACTTACGCAACAGTTCTAGAGTATCGCCTTCATCGACTCATGCGAACCGCCATTCCACCCTGGCTCGCTTGCCTCCGGTAAAGAATGAAGCAGATACTTAATCGAAAACCAATGAATGCTCAGCAGCCACAACACTACAGCGGCCCATCGTGGGCAACGATGCTGGTCTTGCTCTTTCTGGCGATTCTCATCGCGTCGGGCATCGCCTACTGGCTGATTCATCCCTTCGTCCACCCGCACCCACACTAATCGGCGGCTCCAGTTTGCGCGCGATCCGCCAGCAGAATGGGAATGCCATCCTCCATCGGATATCTGCGTCCGCACTGAGCACACTGTATCTGGCTGCCATCAGCGTGCAATGCACCGTGGCATACCGGACAGGCCAGCAGAGCCAGCACTTCCGGAGTAAGTCCCTCATCAACCATGTCAACAGTGTACGCATCCTTTACCATGAGCTAGAGATGACAACCCCACGCCTCCTCGATGGAAACGCAATCGCCCGTCAGATCAAAGCCGAAGTTGCCGCGGAAGTGCAGCAGCTTGCAACGCAGGGCATTCGCCCCGGATTGGCTGCCGTGCTGGTAGGCCATGTGCCCGCTTCAGAGATTTACGTTCGCAGCAAAGTACGCACCTGCGAGCAGTTGGGCCTCTTTTCCGATCTGATCACGCCTCCCGACACGATCACCACCGAAGAAATGTTGCAGCTGGTAGCCGATCTCAACGCACGCGAGGACATCGACGGAATTTTGATCCAGCTGCCGCTGCCCAAACACGTCAATGCCAAACTGCTGCTGGAGGCCGTCTCTCCGGCAAAAGACGTAGACGGCTTTCATCCTGTCAACGTCGGGCGTCTGCAAACGGGCCAGCCGGCGCTGGCTCCTTGTACGCCGTCGGGCATGATTGAAATGTTGAAGCGCAGCAACCTGCCGATTTCCGGGCAGAACGCCGTAGTCATTGGGCGTAGCGATATTGTCGGCAAGCCGATCTCCATTTTGCTCCTCCAGCAAAACGCGACCGTAACCATCTGCCACAGCAAGACACGCGATCTTGGCAGCTTCACGCGCAGCGCGGATATTCTTGTCGCGGCCATCGGCCGGCCCGGTTATGTAACACCCGATCTGGTCAAGCCCGGCGCGACCATCCTCGACGTCGGCATCAATCGCATTACCACCCGCGAAGAGTTTGACAAGTATTTTGCCGGCGATGAGAAGCGCGAAGAAATGTTCGTGCTCAAAGGCTCAACCATCGTGGGCGATGTTCACCCTGCAGCCTTCAACGTTGCAGGCGCATACACGCCGGTACCCGGCGGCGTGGGCCCGCTCACCATCGCCATGTTGATGTCGAATACCGTGCGAGCGGCAAAGCTGCGCCGCGGTCTGGCTGTCTAAAAACAATGCTGCGCGTAGGCCTTACCGGCGGATTGGGAAGCGGCAAGAGCACCGTGGCGCAGATGTTCGCGGCGCACGGTATACATGTCATCTCTGCCGATGAGGTAGGGCGAAGGCTCATGCAGCCCGGCGAGGAAGTGTATCGCCGGATCATCGAGCACTTCGGGCGGGAAGTGGTGCGCGGCGACGGAACGCTTGATCGAGCACGGCTCGCCGAGCTCGCCTTTCATCAGGGCAAGCTCGACGAACTGAATCGCATCGTCCACCCGCCGGTGATCGCGGCGCAGGAGGCGTGGATGGACGACCTGTTCGCGCGCGACCCGAAGGCGATTGCCATGGTCGAATCGGCCCTGATCTTTGAAGCAAGCGGGGAAGCAGGCGACTCAGGCAGCGTTCCCGGATGGCGCGACCGCTTCGACCGCATTGTGCTTGTGACAGCTCCGGACGAGGTGAAAATCCAGCGTTTCATTGAGCGTCTTTCGGCGGGGACGCAAATACACACCGAAAAACTCAGACTCCTGGAACAAGATGCGCGCCGCCGGCTTGCCAGCCAGATTCCCGACAGCGAGAAAATCTCTCGCTCCGACTTCGTGATCGACAACAGCGGATCACTCGAAAATACGCAGCAGCAGGTGAACGAGATCTTTACGCATCTTCGATAAGTCCGCATCGTGCCAGAAGCACTGAGGTGACAGCTAGCTTCACCCATCCACCCATAAAAAAGTGTTGTCGCAAAAGCTGTCATCCTGAGCGTAGCGAAGGATCTGCTTCCTGT
>DATHQH010000028.1:0-26463 GCA_035482895.1 Alloacidobacterium sp.
AAAGAACGTGCAGATACTTTGAAGAAGGGCAAAGAAGAAACTGGACCAGGCGATCATGCCTTGAGTCTTGCCTGCATCGCGTGGCGTCAGTTTGGGCAGCGTACTTTCAGATTCCGTTGGTTTTACTGGAGTAATTGGCATCCAAAAGACCTCCTCGAGAGCGAGCGCACTGGCTTGCCGATGATTTGCACCCGAGGGATTTCTTTCAGTGTAGCGCAGCCGAATCAACCGGACTGCCGGGCGGTCGATTAACGCTCCGGTCAGTACTCCAGATCAGGTTAGCCGGGTCTTTCAGGGAAATATTTCTTATCCTTGCTGGATGGTGCTGGCTAACCAAGAGAGCTGCGCGCCAGGGAGCCTGGGCTTGGGCGCCGTAGCAGGATAGCCGTAACCAGTAGCAAGCAAAAGATGACATTTGGCTGACAAAGCCGTGACAAACGAAAACCACGCGTTCCCTAGTCTAGTTTCATTAGCGTTGGAGCGTGCTTTGCGTACATCTCGCAAGATTGTTTTCTTCTTTCCTTCGTTTTCCAGCACCGAAGCCACGGCGCCGCTTGGGATTCTTGCAGTTGCCACACCTTTGATTCGAGCCGGCTTCGAGGTGGTACTGATCGACTCCACGATTACGCCTAATTTTAAGCAGCGCGTTCTCAACGAGGTGCGGGATGCACTCTGTCTCGGCATTTCTCTTGTAACCGGCCCGATGATTCGCGAAACGGTGGACATTGCAAGAAGTATCAAGGCATGGAATCCAGAGTTCCCAATCATTCTGGGCGGCTGGCATCCATCGCTGCTGCCGAAGCAGACGCTGGAAGCTCCCTATCTTGACTACATTGTGCGCGGCCAGGGAGAAGATGCATTTCTGGAACTCGTCCGTCATATTGCGAGCGGTTCAGCCCCTGATTTCGTTGCCGGAATTGGTTTCAAGCGCGATGGCCGGATGATCATGAATCCGGAGCGGCCGCTGAAGCCACTGGTTGAAATGCCGCCGAAGGCCTACCATATTGCGGATTTCGATGCGTATGAGCGTAGCTGCGGCAGGCGCTGGGCCATGTATACATCCAGCCTTGCATGCCCGTTCAACTGCGCGTATTGCACCAATGCCGGCGTCTACGGACGTAAATGGAATGCACTATCGCCCGAGCAGTTTGTGGAAGAGACCGTGGACGTGACCCGACGGTACGCGCTCGAAATGCTCTGGATCGTGGATGACAACTTCCTCGTGGATCTTGACCGGGCGCGCGGGATCGCAGAGGGTCTGGTGCGGGAGAACTCGCATTATCGCTGGAGTATCCAGGCGACGACCAACATGACTGCGCGTCTTTCGCCCGAAGACCTCAAGCTGTTGAGCCGTGCCGGACTTCACCAGATATGCCAAGGAGTCGACTCGGGCTCGCACGACATATTGAAGGCGATGCACAAAGACTGGCAGGATTTCGAGTCGATTTATGAAAGTGCCGCGCGCTGTCTGGCTGCAGGGATTCGTCCCTCGTTCAACATCATTTTCGCTTTTCCGGGAGAAGGGAAGAAAGAACGCCGCGAAACGATCAACTTCATGATGGACGTCTGCCGCCGCTTTCCCGGAGCTGAATTCTGGACCAATATTTTTACTCCATATCCCGGTTCTCCCATCTTTGAGAAGACAGAAGAGCTGGGCATCGAGATGCCCACTTCGCTGGAAGGCTGGGCGGATTTCTTTCCGCGTTATACAAGACTACCGTGGCTGGATGGGGAGGAACATAAACGTCTTCAGGTTACGCGGGACTACCTCCGCATCGCATTCGACCGCATTCCTATTGCCGCGGATAAGCGCGGTAAAATTACGCGTCTCGCGCAAAAGAGCATTTCATTTCCGGCTCGCTGGAGACTGGATCGCGATAACTACAAGTTCCCAGTCGAACTTTGGTTAAACAGCAAGCTGAAAAAGTACACAGCGATGAAACCAGCTGTCGATGCGAAGCGGCTCGCCAATACGCCGGCGGAGGCAGCGTGCTAAGGATCGATTCTATGAATGGCTCAGGCGCGAAGAGACTCGGAAGCAATTCCCGGGCAGATGTTCTGCTGACGCATTCCTATCATCTTCCATACGACCTGAAACAGGTACGCAAAATGCAGCCGTACTCGCCAATCGGTACGCTCTATGCAGCTGCTTCGCTTCGTGCCGAAAACATTTCCGTTGCGGTGTTCGATCCGATGCTCGAAGATCCCGCGACAGGTATTGTCCGCGCATTGGAGATGCATCGACCGCGCATCGTGGCCATCTACGAGGATGACTTCAATTTTCTTTCGAAAATGTGCCTCACGCGGATGAGGGAAGTTGCGTGGACGCTTGCCGCGGCTGCGCGGCAAGCCGGTGCAATTGTAGTCGCGCACGGTTCGGATGCGACCGACAACACCGAGTTGTTTCTCCAGAATGGAATCGACTTTATTCTGCGTGGCGAGGCAGAGCAAACGTTGGCTCAGCTTTGCTCTGCGCTGTTGCATGCTAAGCCGATAGGCAATATTGCTGGACTTGTTCGCCTCGATGCCGAAGGACAACCGAGCTACAGCTCGCATCGGCTTTCTAAGAATCCTGATTGGGCATTCCTGCCAACTCCTCCCCGCGATCTGATTGATTTCGCCCCATATCGAAAGGCATGGGTCGAGGCGCACGGGTATTTTTCAGTCAACATGGCAGCCAGCAGAGGGTGCCCCTACCGCTGTAACTGGTGCGCCAAGCCGATTTCAGAAAACAAGTTCCACTTGCGTTCTGCTGCAGCGGTTGCCGAAGAAATGCTGCGGCTGAAGGTGGATATAAAGGCCGATCATATATGGTTTAGCGACGATATCTTTGCGCTGAATCACCACTGGATACAGGAGTTTGCTGCGGAGGTGGATGCGAGGCATGCGGCCGTTCCCTTCAAGATTCAATCACGCGCCGACTTGATGAGTGAAGAGACAGTAGCGGCATTAAAGCTCGCAGGCTGCACTGAAGTCTGGATGGGAGTTGAATCGGGTTCGCAGAAAATTCTGGATGCCATGGACAAGGGCCTGAGGCTTTCCTCCGTCATCGAAGCGCGCCGGCGCCTGCAGCAGGCCGGGATTCGCTCTTGCTATTTTCTGCAATTCGGGTACGTGGGTGAAACCTGGGAGGACCTCAGGCAAACGATCGCATTTGTGCGCAAGACGCGTCCCGACGATATCGGTATTTCTTTCTCCTATCCACTGCCGGGTACGGTTTTCTACGAGCGCGTTCGCGCGGAGCTTGGTGTCAAGCGCAACTGGACCGATAGCGATGACCTCTGCATCATGTTCAGAGCCTCGTATACAAGTGATTTCTACCGTGCGGTGCGCGATGCTCTGCACGCGGAAGTAAGCAGCTGGTATGCAGTCCATACAGAGCCGGACGCAGAGGCCCGGATCCGAGAGCTTTGGCAGAAGGTCTTCGATTTGGAACCGATAAGCAGGAATGCCGAATCGACGATTCTTCCATCGAGAGATGTTGAACGTCAGGGTGATGGAGAACCTGGGTTTTTCCCAGTGAGCGGGCTGGTTGCAACGACGGGAGCCTAGATGCGAGATCTTCTTCTTACGCACGGATACTTCCTGTTTGAAGACCCGAAGGAGCGGCAGATCATGAAACCATACGCTCCGCTGGGGATTCTCTATCTCTGCTCGCATTTGCGCAGCAAGGGCTTCGATGTCGATGTATTCGACACGACGTTTTCCAGCCGTGAGGCGCTCTTCGGTTTTCTTCGCGCAGAAAAGCCGTCTGTGCTCGGTGTGTATGCAAACCTGATGACTCGAGCCAACGTCATTGAAATTCTTAACGTTGCTCGCGAGGCTGGATGGAAGACCGTTGTAGGCGGACCGGAACCCGGCGCGTACACGTTGGAATATCTTCAGGCCGGAGCAGATTTCGTCGTCGCAGGAGAAGGCGAATTGACGATGGAGGATCTGCTCTCTGCGCTGCGCAATGGTGAAACGAACTTCTCGAAAGTTGCAGGTCTGGCATTTCTGGACGAAGACGGAAGAATGTGCCAGATGCAACCACGCGGCCAGATTGCCAACCTCGATCAGCAGCCGTGGCCGGCACGAGATGCGATCGACATACAACGTTATGTTGAGACGTGGCGCACGCATCACGGCAGTGGATCGGTTAATTTCATCACTGCTCGTGGATGCCCGTTCCGCTGCAATTGGTGCAGTCACCAGGTCTTTGGGCAGTCACATCGCCGGCGCGACCCGGTGCTGGTAGTGGATGAGGTCGAATGGCTGCTCCAAAAATATTCGCCGGATATGATCTGGGTCTCCGACGACGTCTTCACGATCAATCATGCATGGCTGCGTTCCTATGCAAGCGAAATGCGTCGCCGGAGTTTGCGCATTCCGTTTGAATGCATTTCTCGCGCTGACCGTTTGAATGCCGAAATGCTGGACCTGCTGAAAGAGCTGGGCTGCTTTCGTATCTGGATCGGTTCTGAGAGCGGCTCGCAGCGCATTCTCGATGCGATGGATCGTGGCGTGAAGATCGAACAGGTGCAGAACGCAGTAGAAATGAGCCGTGAACGCGGTATTCAAAGCGGCATGTTTCTGATGTGGGGTTATGAGGGCGAAGAGCTCGAAGATATCGAGGCGACGATCAAGCACGTCAGCACCTCGCGCCCGGATATTTTCTTCACGACGGTTTCTTACCCGATTAAAGGAACACCCTACTACAACAGGATTGCCAATCGACTCGTCCAGCTCGAGCCATGGGGCAAGACCTCTGATCGCGAACTCAGAATCAAAGGCAGACATACAAAACGCTTTTACGCCTATGCTGACAAGCTGCTGCGCGATGAGGTGGCCAGGGCATGCCTGTTACACGACACTCACGCGAACGACACGGGGAACCTGAGCCTGCTTGAACAGAACATCCAGGAATCCCGCTCGGGGTTGCTCTCCACTTACCACGAGGTCGAACAGTGACGGCCTCAGTCGAAACACGCCACGTAGCGGGCGCAGCATTTGACAGGATGGCCGCTCAATACGACGAACTTTTCACTTTTTCGCTCGTCGGACGGACACAGCGCGATGTGGTGTGGAAACATGCAGCTTCGACATTTCCGCCGGGCAGCCGCGTTCTTGAACTTAACTGCGGCACAGGTGAAGACGCGATGTTTCTTGCGAGGAGAGGTGTTTCCGTCACGGCCTGCGATGCGTCGAGTCGGATGATCAAATGCGCAAGAATACGAACAAGTCAGGGAGCTCCTGATGCTTCCATAGACTTCCGCGTGCTTCCGACTGAGCGTCTGCTCGAGCTGACCACTCAGCCTCTTTTTGATGGGGTGTTCTCGAACTTCTCAGGTCTTAATTGTGTTGCAGATCTCTCCATGGTTTTCGATCAGCTCGCGATGCTCCTGCGACCCGGTGCAGAGTTGCTTCTTTGTCTCTCCACGCGCTTCTGTGTCTGGGAGATACTGCATTACGCAGTCAAGGGCAATTTTCGTAAAGCAGTGCGACGCTGCCGCGGCAGATCTCTGGCGAGCTTTGATGAGTTATCTTTCCTCGTTTATTACCCGACAATCCGATCGCTGCGGAATGCATTCGGACAAGCGTTTCGGCTGCGTTCAGTGACTGGTATCGGCATCACTGTTCCGCCGTCCTACATGGAATCATGGATGAGTAAGCATCCTAGGATGCTTGCTGTTTTGAAGCGTGTCGACGCAGTCGTGTGCAGCTGGCCACTCTTTCGGAGCGCAGGCGACCACATGTTGCTCTATGTGGAGCGTGTCTAGCAATGACACAAACTCTGCGCAGGACGATGACTAAACTTTCCCTTCCAGGCGGAGGTTGTATCGTGCTGCAGTGCCCCAGTTGTCAAAGGAGTCTGGGGCTGTTTCCTTTAGGAAGCGTCGCTGCACACAGGTACGATTGCTCACATTGTTATTACACGATGTACCCCGAGAATGGTATTTGGCAGGCGTTGATACCAGAGCGGCTCGCATACTTCTCCCGCTTTATCGAGGAGTATCAAAATATTCGGACTGCGGAAGGACGCGGCAGCTTGCAGCCGGAGTTCTATATCCACCTTCCGTACAAGGACATATCCGGAAGAAACATCTGGCAATGGAATATCCGAGCTTGCACATTCGACCATCTCAGAAAAAAACTGTTGCCCCGGTACCTTCAAGACAAAAAGAACCCGCCCAAGGTGCTTGACCTTGGCGCGGGAAACGGATGGATGAGTTATCGACTTGCGCGTGAAGGCTATTCCTGCGTGGCGGTGGACCTGTTGGTGAATGATGAGGACGGACTCGGCGCAGCCACGCATTTCGAGAAGCATCTTGACGCTCTCTTTCCACGATTCCAGGCCGAGATGTCGCGTCTTCCGTTCGCCGATGGGCAGTTTGAGGTGGTCATCTTCAACGCCTCGTTCCACTATGCAGAAGACTATCAATCGGCCATCCGTGAAGCGCTGCGATGCGTGAAAAGGGGTGGGAGCGTCCTGATCGCAGACACGCCATGGTACTCCAGAAGCGAAAGCGGTGAACAGATGGTGGCAGAGCGTCAGGCTGCCTTCAGGCAGCGGTATGGTACTGCTTCCAACTCCATCCCGAGTCTCGAATATCTCACAGATCAACGGCTGCGCGATCTGGAATGCGCGCTGAACATTCGATGGGAGAAGACTTCGCCCAGCTATGGGCTGAAATGGGCAATGCGTCCATTGCTCGCAAAGCTTCGCGGCAAGCGCGAACCATCCCGCTTCAGGGTATACAGCACGAGGAAAACCGCTTGATCATTCTCTTTCACCCACGCGCCACGAAACCTCGCAACTGCCGCCTTCCGCTTGCGGTACTCGCGCTTGCTGCCGTTTTGGAAGGACGCGAAGAGTATGAGATTGTCGATGGGAATCTGGATGACGCGCCCGTTGATACCATTCTTTCTCTCATCGATTGCCATAAGGTTGAGTTGCTTGGAGTGTCCTGCATGCCCGGGCCGCAGATGGTTGCGGCCATGGAGACTTCGCGGGAAATCAGGAAGCTGCGTCCGCACGTGAAGATTGTTTGGGGTGGATACTTTCCCTCAATCTATCCGGATTCTGCTTTGAATGCGAAGTACGTGGACTTTGTTGTGCGCGGTCAGGGCGAGGACACGCTGCTCGAACTGATCGATGCTTTGCGCGGCAAGCGCTCTTTTGAAAGCATCCTCGGCCTCTCTTATAAGGACGCGTTCGGTCTCCATCGCAGCAATGCTGAGCGCTCCATGAAAGGCCCGGACAGCTTTCCATGGTCGCCATTCCATCGCCTTCCTGTAGATAAATATTTGCGGCCATCTTTTTTCGGCAAGCGTACAGCTGTACATCATGCGAGTATCGGCTGCCCGTTCAACTGCAGTTTCTGCGGCGTACACGCGGCTTATGGCCGGGAAGAGCGCATGGAATCGCCGCAGCGCACAATAGCAATCCTCAAACATCTTATCTCGGAATACGGCGCCGACTCGGTTCAGTTCTACGACATGAATTTTTTTCTGCGGGAAGATCATGCGCGTGAATTGGTTGATTTGATGGAGCCACTCAATCTGCGCTGGTGGTGCGAAGGCCGCGTGGATATTATGTCGCGCTACTCGGATGAGACGATGGCCGCCATCAAGCGGGCGGGCTGCACCATGATCTTCTTCGGAGCGGAGTCCGGATCGGACTGGGCTCTCAAAGAGATGCAGAAGGGCATTACGACGGAACAAACGATTATCATGGCGCACCGCACGCGTCAGTTCGGAATCATCCCAGAGTTTTCGTTTGTGGTCGGCAATCCGACAGATCCTGAGCGCGACACACGGGAGACTCTGCATTTCATTCGTAAGCTGAAACGCATTAATCCCGATTCGGAGATTATTGTGCAGCATTACACGCCAACTCCGCAGCGCGGAGAGATGTATGGCAATGTCGATGAAAAGATATCTTTTCCGGATACTCCGGCAGAATGGGCAAGCAAGAAATGGATGGATTTCACGCTTCGCATTGATACAAGCGCACCATGGATGCGGCAGGAAACCAAGAAGTTGATCGATAACTTCGAAACCGTGATCTCCTCCCGCTGGCCTACAGTGCAGGATATTCGTGCGCCTCGGTGGAGCCGGACGCTGTTGAAATCACTCAGCGCATGGCGCTACGCATTGCGCTTCTACAGCTTTCCCTTCGAGTTGCATCTGGCCAATCAATTCATCCAGTTGAGAAAACCAAAGCGCGAGAGCTTATGACTGTCTCTTTTGAACCCGTGAACGAAGCGCGTCACGCAGACGTGTTTTCTTCATGGGCAGATATTTATGACAAACAGCAAAACCCCTTGCTGTTGCTCGAAGAGCGCTACTTTTTGCGGCTTCTTCCTAAGATACGAGATCGCGATATTCTTGATGTTGGCTGCGGTACGGGGAGATGGCTTGCCCATCTAAGCCGTTCAGTCCCGCGTAGCCTGCATGGAGTGGATCTCTCGCCAAAGATGCTTTGCGAAGCCGCTGCGAAGCACGTTCCGAACGCACAGCTATCGATCGCCTCTTGTACAGAGCTCCCGGCACCAGATGCGAGTGTCGATGTGTTGCTCGCGTCATTCGTTCTGAGTTACGTGGACGATCTGCGTCTGGTTGCGAAAGAGTTTGCCAGAGTCGCTCGTCCAGGCTGCGATCTTTTACTGTCAGACATGCATCCGAAGACTGCGACGCGCCTTCATTGGAAGCGCTCATTTCACAAGGGAGGAGACGAGTTTCAGCTTCCAGCAGCCCACAAGAAAATTCCAGATATACTCGCGGCGTTCATGGAGGCTGGATTTGTTGCACGAGCCATCATTGAGCCCTCGTTTGGCAATACGGAGCGGGATGTCTTCGCGGAGAATGGCAAGCTAGAGCGCTTTGTCGAGGCAGAACATTTGCCCGCCATCTATCTGCTGCATCTTTCGAAGCCGCATCACGTGCATACCGTTGAACCATTGCGCAAGCGGAGCGAGCAGCACATTCTGCATGGGGCTCGTTGTGCGCTGGGTCCGCATGAAAAAGTTGCTGTTTCCCTGTGCATAGACAATGAGCAGATTGAGGTCGTGGGCTACTGGCCTTTGGCGAATAGAGCGCATGCTGTAACACGTATCGATCTCAATGGGTATCTTCTTCTGCCGGGACTTATCAACGCGCACGATCATCTCGAATTTTCTCTTTTTCCGAGGCTGGGCAGAGGGCCTTATCGAAACGCGATGCAATGGGCGCTGGATATTCAACAGAAGGACGTGGAGACGATTGCACTGTATCGGCGCATTCCCAAGGATGTGCGCTTGTGGTGGGGAGGCATTCGCAATCTGCTAAGCGGGGTGACGACCGTATGCCACCATAATCCGATTGATCCTTTGTTGTCAGCTCAGCAGTTTCCTGTGCGCGTACTTTCGCGCTTCGGATGGGAGCACTCGCTTTCGTTAGCCGTAGACGTATACACCTCGCATAAAAATACGGTGGAAGACGAGCCATTTATGATCCATGCCTGCGAGGGCATAGACGAGCCATCGAAACAAGAATTACGGAAACTCGACGAACTTGGAGTATTGGACCCGCAAACCATCCTTATTCATGGATTGACGCTCGATAGTGAAGGAGCGGCACTGCTCAACAGACGCGGCGCCGGACTGATTACATGCCCATCTTCGAATGCGTTTTTGTTCGACAAAGTGCCTTCGCGCGAAATTCTAACATCTATTTCGCGGCTTGCGCTCGGCAGTGATTCGCCACTTACTGCCGCAGGGAATCTTCTCGACGAGATATGCTTCGCGGTTCAGACATGCGCCATGTCATCGCAGAAAGTGTATTCGCTGGTGTTGGAGTCGCCGGCATCCATGCTTCGTCTCAGCAAGGGAGAGGGGTCGATTCGGCCTGGGTCAAGCGCAGATCTCATCGCTGTGCGTGACCGTCAGGGCGATCCGGCAGAAATTCTGTCAACCCTTACCGCAAACGATGTCGAACTCGTCCTGTTGTCGGGCCGTGTGCAGCTTGCCTCGAAGTCTATCTTCGAAAGGCTGTCGGCAGAAGATAGAAATGGACTGGAACCGCTCTCAATCGATGGAAATGTCCGCTGGCTGCGAGCGCCGATCGAGAGCCTGCTGTGTGCGGCAGAAGACATTTTAGGTAAAGGGGCAGTGCGACTGGGAGGCAAGCCGATATGTCGACCCAGCTTGTAAATATATCCGTGAGGGAGGCGGTATCAGATACATGCGAGCCGCGCCTGCATCATGCTCTTTCTTCCCAGCAGTTGACCACGCTGCCAATCCTGATCCTGAATATCCACGAACGATGCAACTGCCGCTGCGTGATGTGCGATATCTGGAAGCGGGAAGGCGGTGCAGAGCTTAGTTTAGAAGAGCTTCAACGGCATCGGGAATCCATCGTCCGGTTGGGCGTGCGCCAGGTTGTGCTCACCGGCGGAGAGCCTCTTTTACACAGCAATCTCTCTGCGATTTGCGGCTTTCTAAAAGAGTGTGGCGTCGTCATAACACTGCTTTCGACCGGATTGTTACTCAAGAAGCGGGCCGAGTTGGTTGCTTCATTCTGCGATGAGGTCATCGTTTCGCTCGATGGCCCTGAGGAGACACACGACCGTGTGCGTCGCGTGCAGGGAGCTTTCCGATGGATGCGCGATGGCATTCGCGCGGTACGCCAACAGAAGCCGGAGGTGCGGATCAGCGGGCGCAGCACGATACAAAAGGCAAATCATGCACTGCTTCGGCAGACGGTTCAGGCTGCCAAGTTGCTGGGGTTGGATTCCATCTCTTTTCTTGCCGCTGACGTGACTTCACAGGCATTCAATCGCGAACTCGTCTGGGGGGACGAGCGCCAGAACGGCATTGCTCTCTCAGCAGGCGAAGTTACGGCGCTGGAAGCGGAAATTGAACAATTGATTCGCGAACATGACGAAGACATTCATTCGAAGTTCATTGTTGAGCCGCCCGAAAAGCTCTACCGTATCGCGCGCCGCTTCCGCGAACACCTGGGCGAGCTTCCACCGCATGCACCTTTGTGCAATGCGCCATGGGTTTCTGCCGTGGTGGAAGTCGACGGATCGGTACGTCCGTGCTTCTTCCATCGCAAGGTTGGCGGTCTCGCCACCATGTCGCTTGAAGAAGCGGTTAATAGCGAAGATGCTCGATTGTTCAGAGGCACGCTCCATGTGGAGGAAGATCCAGTCTGCAAACGTTGCGTCTGCTCACTGCATTACAAGAAATAGATAAGTCAGGCAAGCAGCGATAATCCATTCCATCTCGCTTGTATGGTTGAGCTTGGTCGTTGTGCCGTAGTCATCGAAGAGTGGCTAAGTTCCTGCTGAGAAATCAAATCCCTGTGGTGTGACAAAGCAATGACAATTGCCTGACGACCGTCTGACACGTCTTGCGACGGTACTCACTACCTTTAAGGAAACAATGCATCCCCGGCACTACAGAACGGTGCAGATTCTGCGATATCAAGGTGTGCGATGAGGACGCACTTGTCGAACGCCGCTTATGGAATTTTGGATTACGCTGCATATCCCATCGGCATGCTGATCGTTGCACCCGTTATGCTGCGCAATCTAGGTGTTGCGCAATACGGGGTATGGGCTGTAGTAGCCGCGGTGGTGAGCATCGGCTCAATCATAGCTTCCGGTTTTGGCGACGCAAATATTCAGCATGTGGCGACACAGCGAAACGCAGGTGATCCCGATGCGCTGCTGCGGGCGGTGCGCAGTACGATGGGCATTCATCTGATCCTGGGCAGCGCAATTGCTGTGATCGCATGGATGCTGGCGCCGTATATGGCGAGGCATGTGACAGCAGCCGATGCTGATTTGCGGTTTGCTTGCCTGTGGTCGCTCAGAATTGCCAGCGTGGTGATACTGGTGCGAACCGTTGAGACTGTGTGCATCAGCACGCAACGCGCCTTTGAGCGCTATGGGGCTGCGGTGCGCATCAGCATTTTCGTCCGCATACTGTCGCTGGTTGCAGCTGCATTGCTGAGCAACTTTGGCCGCGGCGTCGTCAGCATCATGGCCGTTACAGCAGTCGTTACTATGCTGGGATTGGGATTGCAGACGACTCGCCTCAAGGAGCTTCTGCATGCCAGCTCTTTAGCACCGGCATTTGATCGTGACGCTACGAGAGCGCTTTTCGCGTTCGGCATCTTCAGCTGGATCCAGGCCGTGGCCGGCGTCATCTTCAGTCAAACGGACAGGCTGATCACAGGCGTGTCACTCGGAGCAACGGCCGTAGCGTCGTATGCTCTCTGCGTTCAGATGGCGCAGCCAATCTATGGCTTCGCCGCATCTGGTCTTCATTTTCTTTTCCCATATTTTGCTCAGCGGCGCGTCACAATGTCGACGGCAGCATTGAGAAAAGCCGTGCTGCTCGCGTTCATCGTTAATCTGCTGCTCGTTGCTCTCGGCACGGCAGTCCTTCTTCTCTTCGGAATCCGCATACTTCATGCCTGGGGAGGCGACGCCATCGCACAGAGTGCTACGCATGTCCTCCCACTGATCGTATGGAGTTCTGCTTTGCTGGGGCTGAACGTCACCGGTACATACGCCATGCTCGCGCTTGGCCGTGTGCAGGCGGTCACCTGGCTCAACCTTGCCAGCGGAGCCACGATGCTCCTGCTGATCATGTGGCTGCTTCCTCATTACGGGGTATACGGAATAGCGATAGCGCGGTTGTGCTATAGCCCAATCACCCTGCTCCTCTATATCCCTCTCATACTTCTTTTACATTCCGGACCTGCTGCTCGCTTGCGAATAGCGGCAACTACTCCAATCTGCGAGGAAGCATGAGTAAAGGCGAGCAAACTCACGATCATGCCGGCCATGTTCTGTCTGGATCAAAACTTATTGTCCCCAGCAGCCATGACCACAAAGTAGAAAGGGCGCATTTCATGAGGCTCGTTGAAACGCGTCCTCACGCAAATTTGCTCGGCGTTCAGGTAGAAGCGCTTGATATGGAGCGTGCGGTCGCACGCGTAGAAGACGCTCTCTGCAAGCATCGCAAAGGATATGTCTGCTTGCTCGGCGTACATGGAATCATGGAGGCTCAACGAAAGCCAAGCCTTGCAGCAGCCTATGCCGATGCACTGATCACCATACCCGATGGCATGCCGGCTGTGTGGGTTGGGCGCTGGCAAGGACATCGAGGGATGGACCGTGTTGCCGGTCCGGACCTCATGCTTGAGATATTCCAGCGCAAGGAGTTCGCAGGGTATACGCACTTCTTCTATGGAGGTAAGGAGGGAATTGCAGACGAACTTTCCGCGAGCTTCACGCGGAGATTCCCGTGGGCGCGTATTGTCGGCACGTACACGCCGCCATTTCGTGATCTCTCTCCGGCAGAAGAAGAGGATTTCATCGCGATCATCCGCGATCTGAAGCCCGATATTATCTGGGTCGGCATCAGTACCCCCAAGCAGGAGCAGTTCATGAACCGGTATCTCCCGCTATTGGAGACCAATCTCATGTTCGGAGTGGGCGCGGCATTTGACTTCCATACCGGCCGCATCCAGGACTGCGCCGAATGGATCAAGCGCGCGGGCCTGCAATGGTTCCATCGGCTGATGCAGGATCCGCGTCATCTATGGCGCCGCTATCTTCGCAATAACCCTGCATTCCTCTGGCAAATCGCTCTGCAGCTCACCGGATTGCGGCAATATTCGACAACACAAGCATTTCATGCAACCGAGTTCACGCAGCGCCCCGCGCGCGGACACGCGAATTTTTCGCAAAACGGAATCCAGCCTGTGGCGGTGCGAGTCCAACCGGAGAGCGTCGAGTAGCGCTTGCTCAATAGGTTGGTTTCGCGTCCCGATCGTAAGGTTGGCCGAATTTATTCAGGTGGGTTGCAGGCTGTTGGGGAAGCGCCGTCATGCTTAACTCGCCGAGGTCGCCTGTACTTGGCGTGACGCGGATTTTGCGAACCAGCTTGTCGAGAACTGGTTGCGGCGCCCCTTCTACCCACAGATGCAGCTCGTATTCGCCTGCGGGAACGTCGCGAAGCTGAAAGGCGCCGCTCGCATCGGCGATTGCATACAGAGGTGTGGAAAGAGCCAGCACCACTGCGCTCATCTCCGGATGGATATTGCAGAAGATGTAGGAAAAACCTTCTCGGGAGAACGTAACCTCTTTAACCGAACCGGCCTCATACAAACCCAAGTCAAATCTCTTGCCATCGAAGAGGGAGAAGACGTTATGAAAGAAAGGATCTTCATTGGGGAAGAAAACAGTGCTGCCGACCGGCACAACCAGCAGATGCGGTGTAAACATTCGGTTCTTCTGCGCGAGCGTGTAGTGATCGCGAGGTGGAAACGGCAGGGACGATCCTCCCTGGAGCGATTTCAGCCAGAGAACGGCAGGTGGTGTGTGATGATTCTTCTGCGGATGGGGAAACAAAAGGTGCATGCGCACATCGATTTTTGCTTCGGGGAGCTGCGCCTGCGTGGGCGTCGTCAACATCCATGCCAAAGCAATTGAACAAAATAGCATTCCGACGTATGGCATCCGCATTTTTAGAACTTGTACCCGGCGGCCAGCCCGATGATGTTGCTTGCTGCCGTGGGAGCATTTACGGGTGAACTTTCCAGACGGCGATACTCTAGTGAGAAGAGCAGATAAGCGCTTGGGCTATAGATCACGTTTCCTGTAAAGGTGCGATTCCGAGCGAGGTTCTGATAGTAGGAGGCAGGACCGCCCGCAAAGGGACGCAGCTGTCCCGCAGGAACACTGTCTATGCCAAAGGCGGCGTTGAACTCAATACGTTCGCCGGCACGCTCCTTCAACTGTGCCCATCCCCCGACATTCTCAAATGCGCGGAAATAAAAATCGCCCGGGTTATCCAGGTCTGCGCGGTATCCAAAGGTCTTATAGCCACCGCCGCCCAACCCTCCCAGAGCTTGTCCGCGATAGAAGCTTCCCGTAAACTCCAGCCGCGCAGGGAGTGGCTGCCGATAGTCCAGCGTACCGGCCCACGCGTCAAAATTTGTCCCCGATGCCGTGCGATGCGGTGCGAAGAATCCGCCGAAGCCCAGTTGCGCTCCGTTCTCCTTATCCGAGCTCAGAATGGCGAAGCGGGTTTCGACTCCTGGCCAGCGGCTCCGCTCGGCAGTCGATGACAGTGAGACAGCGGCAGATGTTGAAGCGCTGTAAAGCACAGGCGGGTCAGTGACGTCGATCAGTGCGGCCTGCAAGCGCAGCCGCGGCACATTGGAAAACGAAAGATCGTGTGTCAATCCGACTTGCGGGTTCCAACTCCATAAATTGCCGGACCAAGCAAGCGGCGGTATCGCGATGGCATTCAACGAGGAGGGTTGGTTCGGGTTAATGATCGGTCGATCGAGCGAAAAGAAAGCCTCGGTGTGATCCCAGTCCAGCGCAGCATGAGCGGTACGCAGACGCAGCTGGCCAATATTGCCGTTGTATGTCCCGGCGGCGGAGGAGGTGCTGCCGGGTGACGGGCCGCCATCGAAATCCATGCGCAGGTCGGCGTGGCTGCGCGCGCCGTAGAGATGCGGGCCGCGAGCATCGATACCAAGCAATGTCTGTCGCACCGATGCTCCAGTGCTGCCTCCTCCTTCGAGTGCGAGTGTAGGCGTGGACGGTATGTCGACTTTCCGGGTGTTTACAAATCCGTTCAGCAGGACGAGTCCGCTCAGCTTGACGGGATATTTTGACTCACTCTCAACCTTCGTCTGCTCTTGTGTTGCAACCTGGGACTTCAGTATGGATTGTTGTTCACGCAAACTGTCGACCTCGGCCGCAAGATCTTCAGCGGGCTGCTGCGCTGCAAGAGGAAGTGTCGACCCTGCTTCCGCCGCGGCTATCTGCTGCTGGAGAGCGGTAAGCTGATGACGCATTCCTTCCATCTGCTGCTGGGTCCGCTCAAGCTGCGCCTGCGTACGGTTCATGGCCTCAGTCAACTGTTGTATCTGCAGAGCTAGATTCTCCGGAGTCGTCGTCTGTGCATGGATGTAGAGGGTTGGCGCGCAGACCAGAAGCAGGGAACCCAGCAGCGCGGGCTGCCGGACCTGTAGAAGCGAGCGCCACGGTTGCCGATATTTGGAATAGCTTCGCATCATTCTGTCACCACTATCTTTCGGTTCTCACCTGCCACTGTATCCTGCTGTTCGAAGCCGCGTGCGACCGACATCTGAAAGATGGTTTCTCCTGGCCAACTGCTGACCAGGGTTACCTCGCCGCCATGCTCGGCTGCGATGCAATGTGACAGTGTAAGCCCAAGCCCTGATCCTTTCTGTTTTCCTTCGCTTACGAATGGCTCAAAAAGAGTTGTCCGGATATTTTCAGGGACACCCATGCCATTATCTTTCACCTCTAAAATGATCCGTCCATCGTTGCGCGCCTCAAGTGTAGCGGTAACTTCAGCGTTCTCTGTGGTGGCGTGTACCGACTGACAGGCATTCAGCAGCAGATTGTAAATGGCGCGCTCGATCTGCTTTCCATCAATCACGGCCATCGTGCTGGCGGGATCGCCATATTTAGCAGTAAGAGTAACACCTGCGGCGTCGGGATGCGCACGAACCATCGTCATCGCGCGCTCCAGCACAGTTGCCATCAGCTCAGGTGCGCGGCGTATTGCGTTTCCTGTTCTGCTGAAGGTGAGCAGCGATTCGAGGAGCTCTGTCGTGCCATGAACAGCTGTGCGGATATCGGCGAAAATTTCGTTACGCTCCGTCTCGGAAAGCCGCGCCGAAGCGAGGAATTCAGCATTGGCATAAACTGCGGCGAGGTAATGACGGAGATCATGTGAGACCGAGCTTGCCATGCGGCCAATGGTTGCCAGCCGTTCCGCCTCAAGCACTGCGCGATTTGCCTGCTGAATTTCATTTCGCATCCGGGCAAAGGCTATGCTCAGCTCACGCACTTCCATCGTGCCCCGATGGGGAAGAAGATGAGCGCTATCACCAACCCCAAAGGCGCGGACTCCTGTGGCAAGCTCTTCCAACGGCCCGGTCACGACGCGCGAGAGTGCCATCATGAGGATTGTGCCCAGCACCAGAGCTAGAAGGCCGGCGATCAACACAAGGTGATCGATCTGCCGTATGGAGCGCTCTGCCTCATCGAAGGACTTCAGCACGATCAATTGAAGGGGCGCCGATGCGTTGGCCGAGAGATCCTTCGTGACGGCGAGAAACTGCTCACCAGCCAGCTTTACGGTCACGGGTGTTGCCGCTTCCCGAGGCAGGGGGCGCGTCGTCAGCTCTGTCTGCATGGACAGGGCGAGAGTGCTGGCTAACACATGGCCGCTGCTGGCGAAGGTTGCTTCAACGGTAGTCGCCCGGCTGATCTGCTCCACAATATTGCCGATCTCGAAGCCGCTGATGACATAGCCGAGCAGTGTTCCGTCTTCTTCGCTGCCGAAGTAGAGGGGGCGCACAGAGCAGACAAAAAGGCGGCCTCCACTTACCAGATAATGACGGTCGGGTACCGCAAGCATAGCGCGCAGGTCATCGCGAAGTGCTGGATCAGCGCGCGGCCCCCCGGTATAGGCCGCGACAATACGATTGTCCTTATCCGCGAGTGCAAATAGAGAGTTGCCACTCACCTTCCAGAACTCAACTGCTCCATTTTCAATGGTGCCGTCATCTGGGGCTGTCATCAGTGCTTTGAGGCTGGGCAAGTCGGCAAGCAGGGAATTCTCGCGTTCGAGGGCGTTCATCCGCTGTGCCTGAAGATCCTGAAATGTGATGACGGAATGCAGGAGATCGGCTGAGAGGCCGGCAGTCACCTGCGCTTCCAGCCGGTGACGCACGACGAGCAGACTGGTAAAAGTGGCACTTGCGATGATGAGGGCCATCGCTGCTACAAGCAACTCGCGCGTTCGAATGCCTCGTTTTTGCGGCATGCCCGCTGCTCCAGGGTTGGATCGCAGAGGAACCTCTTGGCCCGCTGGCATTCTACGGGACAAACTTATATCCGGCACCGTAGATGGTGAGCAGATGCCGCGGATTGGCTGGATCCGATTCGAGCTTTTGCCGCAGCTTGAGGATCTGGTTATCTACCGTGCGCGTCGTTGGATAAGCATTATAACCCCAGACTTCGTTGAGCAGCAGTTCGCGGCTCAAGACCTGTTCGGCATGTTCTGTAAAAAACTTCAATAGCTTGAACTCGTGCGAAGTAAACACGACAGCCTGGCCACCGCGTCGCGCAGTCATTCTCTGAAAGTCAATCTCGCAATCGTCGAAGCGATAGATCGTGACTGGTGCAGTTCTGCGCCGCCGACGGATCGCCGCCTGGACGCGCGCCATCAGCTCACGCGGGCTGAATGGCTTGGTGACGTAATCATCCGCGCCAAGTTCCAGCAGCAGTACCTTATCGACAACTTCCGCGATAGCGCTGAGCACAATGACCGGAGTATCGCTGGAGATGGTCTTCATGCTTTGGCACAGTTCGCGCCCGGAGATATGAGGAAGAATGAGATCGAGCACTACCGCGACAGGACGATGAGCGCGAAAAGAGTCCAGGCCCATTTGCCCGTCGCCGGCGACGACAACAGAATAATGCTCTTCGACGAAGATTCGGCGGAGCACCTTCTGCATGCGCGGGTCATCTTCGATCACGAGAATCGTGCCTAATCCAGTTTCTGATGCACTCTCATCTCGCATGGTTATAGGAGCTTCCATCTCTTTAAGCATGGTTCTATTTTCCTCCTGGAGGATATGAGGTTGATAGTGGCGGCAGCAAAAATGACAAAGTCGTGACAATTTGTCTGCGCGCGACATGCAGGACCGTTCTTATCTGAAGCCAGAGGCATCCGGCTGGGGATCATGAGATACGCCCTTTCTGAATCACGGTGTGACGCGAGATAGGATGTGAATGGGAAGAGGTCGCACGCGCGAACAGCAGTCCGCGGTAGAGCCGCATGTACTCTTCAGCAATTACCGGAGCGGAGAGTTGTCGTAACGCTGGAGGCGCGCGGCGAGGTTCGCGCAGTGCAGTGCAAATGGTTTCGGCGAATGCTTCCTCCGCCGCCGGCCCGAGCGAAACGTAGTGGCATGCGGCATGGGCCCCAAGTTCGCGGAAAGCTGGAATGTCGGAGCAAACGATGCGGCAACCGGCGAGCAAAGCCTCAGCCACGGGCAGGCCGAAACCCTCCACGATAGAGGGCGCCAGGAGAAGCTCACAATTCCTGTATAGCCACTGCATTTCCGCGTCATGAATTCCGCTAAGGAGCACAATTTTTCCGGAGAGACCGGCCGTACGTATGAAGCGATGAATCTGCCGCGTCTCGGGGCCGGTCATTCCCACAATCACAAGCATAGCAGCGGAGCTGATCGTTCCATTCCGAAGCAGCCGTTGGAAGATATTGAGCGTCAGCACCAGGTTTTTATTACGGCGATGCTGGGCGACACATAGAAAAAAGGGTTCTCCTCTCCATTGCGGCAAAGGATTCCGTCCGAGTCGAGAAGTACTGGGTTCCACGCTGTTGTAGACCCGGAGAGCCTTTGCCAGCAAAGGCTTGTTGAGCTTGCCTAGCCGTTGCAGCGTGCTGTCAGAGACGCAGGCGATGGCGTCCACGGCTTGCAGGCACTGCCACAGGGCCAGCCGATTGTAGAGCACCTTCGGGAAGCCGAAGTTTTCGGGAATATCATACGGATAAAGATCGTGAAGCGTAACGACCGTGGGGCAGTGAAACGCGCCTCCGCGCAGCGGCATGGGGTAGGAGAGATGAACGACATCTGCTTCGAGTTGCGCGGCGATGGCGGGAAGATCTGTGTAGTGCCACAGGTTCCGGGTCAGTGTGCCTGAGCCAATGGGCACCGAGTGAACAAGCAATCGCGTATCGCTGCGGGATATCGCTTCGTGAAACGGTTCGTGCTGCCATGGGGCCGTAAGCAGATGGACCGCGGTCACCTCTGACCGCGTAAGCAGGCACCGGGCTACATTGGCGGCGTGGCGGGAGACACCGGACAGATGAGCAGCCGAAGAGACGGCAACGATGACGATATTCATGATGGGTAAGCTTTCAGTGCAATGCTTTGTTTCGCCCCTTGCTGAAATCGTTGTAAATGACCGCGAGATAAACCGGGGCGACCGTCAGAAACCGGATTTTCAGACTGCGCCATCGTGATGCTCATGAGTGCGATAGCCCAAAGAGGAAAAGAAAGGTCGAAATTTTCGGTGTCGGCGAATCCACGCACGATGATGAAGAGCAACAGGCCGAGGAAGACCGCTCTTGCGGAAGGCGAAGAGAGACGGCGAGCCTGACGATAGAAGCTGCCATAAACGCCGATCAAAAGAATGATGCCCACGACCCCGTAGGCATAGAACTGCTGCAGCAGTTCATTGTGAGCATGCCATGCTACAAAATCACCAAATGGCGGTATAACGTTGCGGAAAGAATGAAAACCGTGTCCGATCCACGGCTGCTGGACCGAGGTTTCGAAGACGTATGCCCAAATGCCGATGCGCCCTGAAAGCGTCTCTGACTGATTTCCAAGGTGGGTATAGACCTCGTAATAGTTGTCAATCAACCCCCAGAATGCCCAAAGAACTAGAAGCGCGACTAATGCGATGGCGAGCTTGCTTTTCCGGCTCATTGATCTGTCGCGAAAAAGCAGGAACATCTCGCCGATTGCAAAGGCAATGATGGTTGTCTTGCTGAGAGTCCGCAGAAGACTGATCGCCAGAAACACGGCGACAATTCGCCAGATTTTCGCGGAACGGCCTATGTATTGCGCCATGAAAATTCCGAATGCACAGATGAATCCGATAGCATTCGGAGTGAAGTAGTCCTCATTGCCTGGGCGAAGGTCGTACATAGTTGGCGAGAACCACTCCAACACTGCGATAAAACAAGCGCCCCATATATAGCCCTTCAGGATGGCGCTGGAGATCTTCTCGACGGGGCCAGTGCGAAGGAGCAGGAAGATTATGGCAACCTGCGCGGCCATTTCGCTCCAATAAGCAAAGGCGATGACTACCGACACCGTAGCGCTCCATAGGAGGCTGAAGCAGCCGAAGACGAGAAAGCCAAGCACCCAGCGAACGGGCGGTACGCGCAACATGGAAGACAAAGTATTCGACGGCGGCCCGAAGGAATAAAAGACGACAGCAACCAGCAGGAACAGATGCAGCGCGAAGCTGGCGATGGCTCCCGTCTGCGGCTCGGATTGGAAAAATAAGTACGTGATGCAGAGGCGGCCCGCGAAGAAGAAGCCTATCGCGCCGGGGAACAGAAACATCGGCACATCACGCTCTGTAGTCAGGACTGCGGTATGCGCATTCGTGCTCATACTTCCTCGCAGGAAGTTGCGTGAGCAAACACAACGTGTTTAGCTGTGCGGAAGTGGCGGGGCAGTCTGAGCCTATCGAATCTCATCGTGCTCCCGGTGGTTCGGCCAGAACCGATCGAGCCTGTTCCGCAGAGTGATTTCGATCTGCTGCGCGAGCACTTTGCGCGGGTCTGCCGCGCTTACCCTGCCCCAACGATGCTGGGCGAGGATATACGCGCAGGTCGCGCAGACGGCAATTATGGTGAGCAAAAGCGTAAGCTGGAGCCGTGGCGGCCAGGACTTTTTTTCCGGAATCCCGGGCGAATCAATCACATTTACGACGGGAACATCTTTTGCTTCCTGGATGCGCGCCATTTCGTACTGCTGTGTCAGGAGCGTAAAGATAGTCTCCTGCACTTTAACGCGGCGGTACAGATCGGCGTAAGGAACCGCAAGCCGGGGAAGCTGCCGAAGCGGGGGATAGAGTTCGTCGCTTTGGCTGCCTGCCGAAGCGTCGCCGCTGCCGTCCGAAGGCAGAGGAGCAGAGGTTCCGCTCATTTTTTCGAGCTGGTGCTGCAAGTCGGCTACGCGGGCCTCCGCCGCTCGAACACGAATGTTGTTGTTGCCATAGATCTGCCGCAGAGAGTCGAGCTCGGACTGTCCGACGATCAACTGCGCCTGCAGCTTGGCGGCGGCGTCCACCATGGCATGCGTCTGTTCCTTGATGTCGAGCGTCGTGTGAGTGCTTGAGAACTCGCTCAGCTCCTGCTGCGCGCGTTCAAGCTCTGCCTCAACGCCGCGCAGCCGCCGCTCAATGAAGATGCGCTCCTGGTGTGCTGGAGAGGTATTTGTTTTATTGACAAGCAGGTTCAGTTCATCCAGATAGCCTTGCGCGAGATCGCGTGCCCGTCGTGGATCGGTATCCTCGACTGTGATGCTGATAACTCCACTCTTTTTGTCGTCTGAGACGGTCGTATGACGTGCCAGACGTTTCGCTGTATCGACCACGTAGCGCTTGTGATAAACATGCTGGAGCTGAAAGCGGTCGATGAGATGTCCTGTTACCGTGCCGCTGCGCAGCAAATCGACGAAGAGCGCACTTGTGTTTTTGCCACCGCCTAGCAGGCTTCCTGCCAGACTGCTTAATCCGCTGGACTCGCCGCCCAATGCGCGGCCTGCGAGCGCGGAAAATATCGCTGCACCGCTGCTGGAGTTATCTGGCGGCATAATGCGCGCTGTAGATTCGTACTTCTTCGGAATGGTGAACGCGATGACAAGACCCACGATGAACGCGATTGCTCCAACGCGAACCAGAGAACGGCGATGATCCCAGAGAACAGCCGCATTCGCGACCCAGTTGGCGGAGTTTGCTTTGACCTCCGCGGGAATGGTTGACGCAAGCTGCTGCGCGTCCGCGGGAGAGTCCTCACAACCAATGTTTCCTGCGGAGTCGACGAAGATGTTGGGGCTTTCAATCGGCATCATGTGCCTACAGTCCTGCCGCGACAGCGGCTGTAATGGCGACGGAACCCGCAATCTGAGCGACGGTGAGTAGATTGCGCCAGAACAGCGATGAGCCGATGACCTTTTGCGGGACAACGATCACATCGCCGGGATCGAGGCGCGTGGAAAGGACGTCGTGGTCGTACCATTCGCCCGAGCGCCGTCCAACGACCGAGCCGTTGGCACGAATTACGAAGATTTCCTTGCGGTTGGCGATTTCGCTGGTTCCACCAGCGCGTTTCAGGTACCAGCCCGCTGTCTTGTCGGGAACATACGTAATGGCGGAGGCATTGTAGACTTGCCCGGTAATCAGCACAAAGCCTGGCTTCTTGGGGACGTGCAGCACATCGCCGGTTCGCACTTCGATATCGGCCGGTGTGCCAGCCCAACTGTCGATGTCCGCGGTGATATGGATTACGAGTCGCCCACTCGCGGGCTGGCTGCGCAGGCGGGAGACCACCTGCTCCTGCTGTTGTTGGATGAGCTGCAATTGGGCCGACTGATCGCCACTGCCAAGATTGGGCGAAAGTCGCGCTGCCGCAGAGCTTGTCTCGACTTGATGAATAAGCTCGGCCCGACTTTTCTCTTCTAGCTCACGTACCTGGTCGCGCGTGAGCACAGCACCGGCGGGATAAGCCGTCTCGCGAAAGCCTCCCGCACGCCGCAACAGATCGCTCAAATGCTCGCCTTGTTTGAAGCCGTAGCTGCCTGGATGAGCGACCTCGCCCTCGATCGTGATGGATGCGCCGATGTCGGTCCAACCTGTGATTTGATGGACGGTCAGTACGTCGCCCGGTTTCAACACGATGTCTGCATCATGATCATTTTTGAGGACAGCGTCGCCGACGCGGACATCTGCGCGTTGCGCTACGACCTTCGTGCCGCCCACAACGTTGTAGCTGATCAAGTCCGCATCATCCAGCAAAGCGTCCCGTTTGAAACCGCCCGCTATACGCACCAGCTGCGCGGCGGTCATGCCTTCGGAAAGCGCATAGGAACCAGGCCGCAACACCTCACCATGAATCGTGACTTTGGGCGCGTCCGCTTCATACCGGCCCAGAATGCGAATAGTGTCGAAAGGCTGGAGAGGCATGTTGTTGTTGCCGATAAGCGTATCTGGCACATTGAAATTGATCGTTTCAGGATGCAGGTCCGGCGGCACCAGGCGTACGATTTCGCCCCGGACAGCCGGTTCGGGCAGCAGGTCCTGGTAGCTATGCAGCACATCGCTCAGGTTCATGCCATCGTGATAAGAAAGCCTGCCCGGACGCACCACATGACCTTCGAGATATACGACGCGTTCGCTGTAGGGCAAGATTGGCGCAACGCGAACGCGGTCGCCATCCTTCACGACGAAGGCTGCGATTGCCGTGCGCGCGCTTTCGGGATCACCGGCAGAAGCTGAATCCAGACCGACGGTCTCGCGCTGTCGGTTGGCATCGATCCGTTCGATGGTGATGTGTGTCAGCGCAGCGGCTACCGTTGCTCCGCCCGCGTCTTCCAGGACGGCGCTTAGAGTTTTTTCGTCCTTCAGCTCGTAAATTGCAGGTCGCTTGACAGCCCCTGACACAGCCACCTGAGGTCCAGCCGGAGGCACCAGCAGCGTGTCGCCACCCTGGAAGCGGTCGTCTGCTTTGCGCACACCATGCAGCAGAAAGTCATAGAGATCCACCTCGCCAATCAGCTCTGTGCCGCGATAGTGGCGCAGAGTGCGCAGAGAGCCTGCGGCCGTTGGGCCGCCTGCTGCGTAGAGTGCATTCAGGGAAGAAGAAAGCGAGCTGATGTCATAGGCTCCGGGGCGCTGCACATCGCCGACTACATATACGCGCACGGTGCGCAACCGCGACACGGTAACCGCAACCTGCGCGTTGCGGAACTGCTGTTGCAATGCACTTTGAATCACGCCTTGCGCACGATCGAGCGCCAGTCCTGCCACTTGCACATCTCCGGACTCAGGGAGCATGATGTGGCCTTCGCGGTTAACGACACGCGTAAAACTCTGTGTGAGGCTGCCCCACATATCGATGGTGAGACTGTCGCCCGGGCCGACAACGTAGTCGGGACCTATAGGAATGTCGAGTGGTGCGGCGTTCGTGGTGACACCGAGTCTAGTGGTGGAGGAGAGATCGCGGTTCACGAAAACATCTGAGCCAAAGCGTTTCAGCGGTGTCGGTGAGTCCGGAATCTGTGTGTAGAGATCGCGCAGCGAGAGTAGATTGTAGGGGGTCGGACGGCGCAGCACTTTCGGCTCATCGGTAATGTTGCGGGAGTCTTTCTCACGCTGGGGCAGTTTCTTGGGCTGCGCGGCCTGCGTTGCAGCCGACAAATTGGTGGCGGAGATGTCGGTTCCGTTCTGCGCAGAGCGTGCCGAGCCAATCAGCGGCGAATTCGCGTCAGGAAGCTGCGTTTGCGTCTCCAGCGTTTCAAGGGAAGCGGGTTCGTCCTCATCGTCTCCTTGTGCTGTCGAGCGTTGTATATCGGCGTCAGAGATATAGCCGCGCGCGCGAAGGAAAGTTGTGATGTTTGCCCGCACATCGCTGCTCGAAGCGATCTGGCTATAGAGCGTCTCATCTGTAATCGAATCCGGCTGTATTTGAATGCCCTGCTGCTGCAGCATGTCGGCCAGCAAGGACTTCAGTTCGATATTGACCTCCGGTTTTTCCTGCAAAATGGCGATAATCTGTCCCGCCGGCAGCGCCATGCGTGAGCCAGTCGCGGCCGCGATGCTGGTATCCGATCCACTTGTATTGCCAGTCGCGGTGGATCCGCTTGGTGCCCCAGCATCCGTGGTGGATGCATTCGGCGAGCTCGGACTGGTCTGCGCGACCATCGTGCTGCATGTAACGAATAAAAGAGCCATCCCTAGAAAGAGCGCCTGCGAAAAGCGTCGTCGTGCGAATGGAAGGAACGAATTGTGAAGCTGGACAATCACGGTGTCATACCTTTAAGGCGCCGCTGCCAGCGCGAAGACTCGACTGCGTAGCGCAGTCCTTCCACCAGATGAAAACGCAGGCGGAGAAAAACAAAGCTGGCCTGTGTGCGATATTGCATGAGACGAGGCAACCATGCCTTACCGGTTTTGCCATGCGTAATTCTGGGGGGAAGGTGAGCGGGAAATATAAAACGACGCAAGGGCGTTCTGCCGTGTCTGCGCTGCGCAGACAGTTGCTGCCGCAAAAGCAAATAGAGCTTGCTGCCGGGGAACTCGGCCAGCACGGCGCGACGACCGTAGGTTTCGATCCAGAGACGTACGTCGGGTGAGAGTCGGTCCATGGACCAGCATGTCAGCTCGCGGGGCGCAAACTCGCCGAACAGATGAGTTGCAAGCAGCGTAACCGCGCCAATGGCGATATGCGCTTGCGGTTCGCTGTCGGCAAGAGATTTGACTTCGCGCCAGAATGTATTGTCGTCGCGCCGCGCCAGCACATGCCGCCAATACTCAAGAACCCAGGAGACGCGGGTGTATTCGCCGCCGATATGTTTGAAAAGATGAAGCGCCTGTTGCAGAAAAATATCTGCCGGGGAGAGAGAAGACAGCATGGCTCCGCGAATCATGCGCATCTGGGCGCGCGTAAGCTGGTTTCGCGGTTCACCGCCATTGTCATGGATCGGCGCGGGAAGCAGATGCAATTCAAGGGCGCGATAGGGACGCACCTTATAAATGTTCGCAATGTCCGGTGTGCCGGAGACGCCCGCTCTGAATTCCCATGTCGTTCCGCTGACTGCATCTAA
>DATHQH010000029.1:0-2227 GCA_035482895.1 Alloacidobacterium sp.
GACGACTCCTATGCCAACGTGGTCGAGCTTGGGATCGAGAATATTGGCGCGATGCGGAGGAGAATTCATCCATTCCTTCTGTACGCCTTCAGCGCCGTTGCCCATTGCTACGTTTTCTGCGATCGCGCGGAAATGTGCTCCAGCCTGGCCGGTGCGAGTCGGCAAGTCAGCCTCGCCAGGAAGCTGGTGCGAGAGAGAATGCTGATCGAACATCTTTTGCGCATGCGCCTGCGCTGCGGCGGCAAGTGATGGGTCCCACTGGAGAGGCTGCAGTCCTTGCTGAGCCCGGGCCTGGTTCGTCAAGTCGAGGAGCTTTTGTTGCTGCGCGGATGGAACTTGTTGCGCATGGGCGAAAATGCTGAAGACCAATGGGAGTAGCAAAAGAAGTCGAAGGCGCATATCCGAATCGATTAGATGCGCATTTTCGGATTGCAGGAGACGTGTTCTTACACAAACTCCTACGTATGATTTGTGGACATATTCACTTAGCAGATGATCCGGTGGCGGCAGTTTTGTCGGCCGGATTGTCGTTCATGGTGTAGATGACCTCGCCGGGCCGGGTATAATGCAGCCGCTCGCGGGCCTCATGCTCAATGGCGTCGGGGTCGTTCTGCAGGTGGTCGACGTGGTCTTTCATACGACCGTTCTCGTCCTGAAGCTGCCGAATCTGTTTCTGAAGTTCTTTGTCCTCGGTCCGCTTCTGCTGGTAGGCAGTGACCCCATTTTGTCCAAAGATAACGTGATAACCGAGAAAGACCGCCAGGGCGACAGCGGCAGCCGTGGCAATGCGCCTCCGCATGCGATAGGCGAAGCCCGCGGCACGCACCACGTTCGGATTGTATACAACTTCCTTCACAGCTTTTGTTGGCCTCAGAGGCTAAAGCCCCTATTGTTCTTAGGTCGCTAAGCGCTAATGTTCGCGTCTTGCTTTATGTATCGGCAACTCAAATCTATTCGAGCACCAGTTTTTGAGATGCGCTTCAGCCTATCGTTCATCTGCGTTTCTTTACGGGCTGCTTAACATCTGCGGGTCAATTCTTACCTTTCAGTAAATTTATCTTTAGCTCCCGGAGTCAAGCGGAAGTTTTTCGTGAATGAATAAGAGGAATCAACCTCGTCAAATCATCCGCCCAACTGCATACGTGTATTCTTGCCGCACGGTAATCATCTCGGCAACGAGCAGCCTGGCAATGCGTTCCGTCGATGGAGATGGCTTATTTGTTCTAAGATGCACCAGTAAACAAAACAGTCACCTTACCGTTGGACGTGCCAGATGGAGCAAGCCCGTATCGCTATTACTACGGTTTCTTCGCGCGAAGAGGCCAAACACATGGCCAGAGCACTGGTTGAGGAGCGGGTGGCGGCGTGCGTTAATATTGTGGGCGGCTGCGATTCGATCTATCGCTGGCAAGGCGCTGTGGAAGAAGCGGCCGAGGTACTGCTGCTGATCAAGACGAATGTGGAAAAGATTGACGCGCTGGAGGCGGCGGTGCGTCGATTGCATTCTTACGATGTGCCGGAGTTCCTGATTCTCCAAATAGATGGAGGGAGTGCGGCTTATCTGGCTTGGTTGCGAGAATCTCTCGAATAGCTGCTGGCAGATTTGTTATCCTCAGGTTATCCATGCGTGTGCTTTATGTAGTTTTCGTCCTGAGCATTGTCGCGCTCATCTGGACAGCGGTTGCCGTTGCACGCCATATACGCAGGCATGAAGCGCACACGGAGCAGCATCCAGAAAGTGTTGAAGAGGCCGTAACGGTTCCGAAGTCAGATTCCGAGTAAGCAGGGAGAATTTCAAAATCATGGCTCAGGTCGAAGCAACGTCCGCAATTGGAAGTACGACACGCGCCTATGCGCCGGTTCGCTGGATTGCTACCGTGATCGCAGGTAGTGCGCTGGTCGCCATCTGCGCGCATATCTCTGTGCCGCTGTTCTTTACCCCGGTGCCGATGACGCTGCAACCGTTCGCAGTGCTCCTGCTGGGGTTGCTGATGGATCCCGCGGCAGCGTTTACTGCCCTGGCGCTATATCTGGTTCAGGGCGCGGCTGGTTTACCTGTATTTACACCGCAGGGGCCGGGTGGCACACTGCAGCTGTTTGGCGTGACCGGCGGCTATCTGATGTCGTATCCGTTTGTTGCGGCCCTGGTCAGCACAGTGTACCGCCGTCTCCCCGTACGCAGTTTTGTGACTGCGCTGATTGCGGCGGCGACCGGCAATCTGCTGAT
>DATHQH010000030.1:0-3653 GCA_035482895.1 Alloacidobacterium sp.
TCACCCATGATGTGCCGCAGGGTATTCTTCAGCTTCATCGACTGGATGAACAAATCGTGCTCCGGATACAGCCCCTCCGCCGTCATCGGCGACTTGAAGTAGAAACTCAGCCACTCCTGGATGCCGAGGTGCTTCAACTCCGGAGTGCGCTGTGCCAGATCGAGGAAGAGCACCAGATCGAGCGCAATCGGCGCGGCCAGAATCGAATCGCGGCAGAGGAAATCGACCTTGATCTGCATCGGATAGCCCAGCCATCCGAAAATATCGATGTTATCCCAACCCTCTTTATTATCACCACGCGGCGGATAATAGTTAATGCGAACCTTGTGGTAAATGTCCTTATATAGATCAGGATAAAGCTCTGGCTGCAGAATAAAGTCCAGCACCCCCAGCTTCGACTCTTCCTTCGTCTTGAAAGACTCCGGATCATCCAGCACCTCGCCATCGCGGTTGCCGAGAATATTCGTCGAGTACCACCCCGAAATCCCCAGCATGCGCGCCTTGAAGGCAGGAGCAAGCACGGTCTTGATAAAGGTCTGCCCGGTCTTGAAGTCCTTGCCGCAGATCGGAGCGCCTGTCAGTTTTGAAAGCTGCTGCATGCACGGCAGATCGACGGTAAGGTTCGGCGCGCCATTCGCAAACGGAATGCCTTCCTTGAGAGCGGCATAGGCATAAATCTGCGAGGGCGCGATGTTTGGATCATTATCGACCAGTCCTTTTTCGAACGACTCAATCGTCGCATGCACCGCCGAAGGCTCAAGAAAAATCTCTGTCGATCCGGCCCAGAGCACCACCACGCGATCCACCGTAGCCTTAAACGCCTGAATATCCGACCGCACCTGCTGCGCCAGATCACACTTGCTCTTGCCCTGCTTCACATGGGTGCCGTTCAGGCGCTTTACATAGTGCTGATCAAAGACCGCAGGCATCGGCTTGATGGTTTCAAGAAACGGCTTGATGCTCTCCAGATGATCTCGGTCCAGAACCTGCGCCGTCTTCGCCGCCTCGTACATGTTCTCCGGGAAAATATCCCATCCGGTAAAGACCACGTCGTTCAGATCGGCAATGGGAGCAAAATCCTTGATCAGCGGCGTGCGGCCGTCGGTTCGCTTGCCCAGGCGGATGGTCCCCATCTGCGTCAACGATCCAATGGGCTTCGCCAGCCCTTTGCGCACTGCCTCGACCCCGGCAATCAGAGTCGTTGCCACCGACCCCATGCCGACCGTCATTACTCCCAGTTTTCCTTTGGCTGGCTGAACTTTTGATCCTGCGGTTGCTGCCGACTCTGCAGCGGCGTTCTGGCCGCTGTCTTTAGACGTAGACATTCCTGCTTAACCCGTCCTTCTATCAGATGAAAAATGTTGGCTGTATCAAACTACCTAGTCTCTGCCTTCGGCGCATGCTTTGGCAAATTGGACAGTCTCAATGGTAGATTGCATGGTGCGAATGGAAGCACCATGAAGCAGATGGTAAAACGGTGTCTGTAGCGGACGATTTCCATGGGGACAACCACGGTTGCGACCAGCGCCCTGCGTCATGCCTCTTCCAGTCGCACGCGATTCTTCCAGTGCGTCCATACAAACCAAATCACGCCAGCCAGAATGATCGCCTCCATGGCAATGTGATAGCGATGATAGACCGCCTTAAAGCGCGGATCAGTCTCCCAAGCCTGACCCAGCCGCATGCCGACATACGCCAGCGCAAAACACCACGGCCATGAACCGATAAAGGTGTAGATGTGGAACCGCAGCTGCGGCATTTTTGCGATCCCGGCGGGCAGCGCAATAAATGTACGAACGATTGGCAGCAAGCGCCCGACGAAGACCGTAATCCCGCCATAGCGGTTGAAGAAGTGCTCTGCCCGGTCCAGGTCGTGATGGTTCAGCAGCACAAAGCGGCCATATCTTTCGATGAAAGGCCTTCCGCCCAGTGCACCAATCCAATACGCCACCAGAGATCCCAGATTGCAACCAATCGCTCCAGCCGTCGCCACCCAGATCAGGCTGAGCTGACCTCTGTACACCAGGTAGCCGGAAAACGGCATGATGATCTCCGACGGCAGGGGAATGCACGCCGACTCAATGGCCATCAACAGGACAATTCCGGCATAGCCGGAGGCGGAAATCGTAGCAATGATGAAGGAGGCAAGAACGGCCAGGATTTTTTCGGTCATTCACGTTGAGTATACCTGCCCGCATCTAATTCTCCATGAAACTCCGCCCTAGCCAATGTCGGCCGGAAGCCGGCAAAGTGTTTCCCGTCATTGATCGCAACCGCTGCGATGGCAAACAGGACTGCGTTGCTGTCTGCCCTTTTGACGTCTTCGCCATGCAACGCATCACCGCGTTTGACATCGTAGCCATGCCCGTCCAGCCGCGCAAAGCACACAAACTTATCGGAAAATGGCAGGCCTTCACCGTGCAACCGGAAGCATGCCACGATTGCAATCTATGCGTCGTCGCCTGCCCTGAAGATGCGATCAGGCTCGTTCGAAGCATCGCCGAAAAAGTCGGAGGTTAACGCGGCAGACTGTTCTGCCGAGTAGAAATCAGCTGATCCGACGCTCATCCCGGCGCAGTGCGTACCAGAGCCCGCTCCCGACAAAGAGCACGGCCAGTCCCACACCTTCAATCGTGGCATTGAGCGACTTGGCATCCAGCCCTGGCAAGATCATCCCACCGTGTCCAGCCAGCGAGTGCAGCCCCCAAACGACAAGAACCGCGGCATAGATCACACCCGCAATTTGCAGAACACGCAGAAAACGCGTGGCCCGCGCCAGCGCCGCCATCCGCCGGTGCCGCTCGGCTGCCGCCCACACCAGCGCAGACGGTGGCGGAGTATGCCGCGCAGCCAGATCGCTCGCATCCTGACGCAACGCCTTCGCCACCACCTCGGCCTCACGGCAAGCCGCACAGCTTTTCCGGTGATTGATCAAGGTCTCAGACCACGCGCCCGTTTGCAGTGCCCGAATCGTCTCGTTTTCGTATCCGCATCGCATCGCATTCATCTCGTTTCCATGGTACCGGGCTTCAGGAGCCCGGCAGCATGCCGGCGTGCGCGAAAAAGCAGCAGCCGGATGCTCAGTGCACTCAAGCCCGTAGCCTCGGCAATCTCGGCGTGGCTCATGCCTTCTACGTAGGCCAGCCATAAAAGCTGGCGCGCGCGTGGCTTGAGCGCCTGCATCACCCGGCGAACATCCATCGTCGCCGCCGGATCTTCCCCTGCACAGGCAACATCAACAATCAGTTCTCCCTGCTCGTCGCCGTCGAAAGCACTCTCGCCGTGCCGCCAGCGGTCGCGCAGCAGGTTGGTGGCAATGCGGAAGAGGTAGCTGCGCGTCTCTGCCTCATTCATCGCCGGTTCGCTACCTCCCGCCTTGCGCCCGAGAAACCGGCAATAGGTCTCCTGAAGCAAATCGTCGGCAATGTCGCGCCGGCCGGAGACTCGCAGCAAATACGCCCAAAGCGGGCGAGCCGTAGCATCATAGATCAACTGAAACGCGGCTTCGTCGTGCGCCGACGCCTCCCGGCCCGTGCTTGCCGCATAGTTCGTAATGGATTCCGCCAATGTCATCCGTAAAGACTTCTACTCGCTAGGCACGCGGACCGCGGTCAAACAACCCGAACGACCGCGAAAGGAAGAACGACGCCGCA
>DATHQH010000031.1:0-2620 GCA_035482895.1 Alloacidobacterium sp.
TTGATGAACCAATGCTTGGCCGGCTTCTTCGCGCAACCCACGGGCGTAGCGAAGACCGAGACGTAAGGCGGTTGAACTGGCTGACTGCTGAGTGCTGACTGCTGACTGCTCCAACGTACACTGCCATTCTGACTTCATCACATCGATCGGTAATACTTTCAGGCCGTGTCGCTGTGCATCTTTCACAATCGTAGCTGGACGATAAAATCCCATCGGCTGGTTATTGAGCAGGGCGGCAGTGAAGGCGGCAAGATAATGGCATTTCAGAAACGCACTGGCGTAGGCGATGAGCGCAAAGCTGGCGGCGTGAGACTCGGGGAATCCATAGAGAGCGAATGAAGTAATGGAAAGAATGATCTGCTCTTGCGCCTCGCGCGCTATGCCGTTGTGTTCCATACCGCTGCGAAGCCGGGCCTCGATATCTTTCATGCGGGCTTGCGAGCGCTTGAATCCCATGGCGCGGCGCAGTTCTTCGGCTTCGCCTCCGGTGAAATTGGCGGCAACCATCGCAATGCGCAGCAATTGTTCCTGAAACAGAGGTACACCCAGAGTACGCGCCAGCACAGATTCGAGCGACGAATGCAGATGGTTGACGGGTTCGCGTCCCATGCGGCGCCGCAAATACGGATTTACCATCTGACCCACGATTGGTCCTGGGCGAATGATGGCGACTTGCACCACGATGTCGTAAAAACATTTTGGCTGCAGGCGCGGCAGGCACGACATCTGCGCCCGGCTCTCGATCTGAAACATGCCGATCGTGTCTGCCTTTTGCAGCGTGGAATACACTGCGGGATCGTTAGCCGGCAGGTGGGCCAGGCTTACTTCTTCGCCGTGATGGTCGTGGATAAGTTTTAGCGAGTCTTCGAGCACGGCCATCATTCCTAAGCCGAGCAGGTCTACTTTGATGATGCCTAAGTCGGCGCAGTCTTCTTTGTCCCATTGAACGACGACGCGGCCCGGCATTGACGCGGGTTCGAGAGGCACGACGGAGTCGAGCTGGCCCTGACAAATCACCATGCCGCCGGAGTGCTGGCCGAGATGGCGCGGCAAATCCTGTACTGCGACACACAGCTCAAAATATTTCCGCAGCCGGGGATGATTTAAATCCAACCCAGCATCGCGGAAGCGATGATCGAAGGTGTCGTTGTCGTCGCGATATTCCCAGGTGGAAACGGCGGCCGATACTTTGTCGAGAGTCTCGGGATCGAAACCCAGCGCTTTGCCCATTTCGCGCGAAGCCATGCGGTTGCGGTAGGTGATGACGTTGGCGGTCATGGCAGCGCCGCGCTCACCGTAGCGTTTATATAAATACTGGATTACGCGTTCGCGCTGATCGCCGCTGGGAAGATCGAGGTCGATATCGGGCCATTCGCCGCGTTCTTCAGAAAGAAAGCGCTCGAAAAGCAATTCCATGCTGACCGCATCGACCGCGGTGATGCCAAGCGAATAGCAGACCGCACTGTTGGCAGCGGAGCCGCGTCCCTGCACCAGGATGTTTTCCTCGCGGCAGAAGCGGACCAAATCCCAGACGATGAGGAAGTAACCGGGGAGAGCGAGCTTTTCAATGAGCTTTAATTCGCGTTCAATCTGGCAGCGGGCGCGACCCTGCAGATCTGATGAAGCTCGGCCATAACGCTGCTGAAATCCTTCCCGGGTGCGCTCCCGCAGGAACGACATCATGGTTTCACCTTCAGGCACAGGATATTTAGGGAATTCATATCCCAGATCTTTGAAAGTGAATGCGAGCCGAGAAGATAGTTCTACTGTGTTCGCGATCGCCTCAGGCAAATCGGCGAAGAGCGCTTGCATCTCTTGTGGCGATTTCAGATGACGCTCGGAGTTATGCGCTAACAGGCGTCCGGCAGTAGCCAGCGTGCGTTTGTGACGAATGGCGGTGAAGACATCGCAAAGTTCACGCTCCCGAGCGGTGGCATAACAGATGCCATTGGTTGCGAGTAAAGGAAGCTGGAGCGAGCGAGCAATTTCGATGGCGGCGTGATTGCGGGCTTCCTGCTCGCGATGAAAATGACGCTGTAGTTCTACGTAGACGTTGTCCCGGCCAAAAATATTGACCAGCCGTTCGACGCAGTGTCGTGCTTCTTCTAGGCCACCGTGAGCGAGGGCATGAGCCAGCGGGCCGTTGTCGTCGCCGGTAAGGCAGATGAGTCCGGTGACATGTTCTCGCAATTCTTCTTCGCACACTGCGCCTTCGCTTTTCGCCGACCGCAGCTTCATTTTCGTAATCAGACGGCAGAGGTTTTGATATCCGAGACGGGATGAAACGAGAAGTGGCAGGCGGAATTCACCACGGAGACACGGAAGCGCGGAGGAATCTTTGGCTTTGTGATTTCTTTTCTCAGTGTCTCCGTGTCTCCGTGGTGAAAACAATTCGCATGTTACCTCGGCTCCAATGTGCGCCTTGATTTTCGCTTTCTTCGCCGCCATGTGGAAACGCGGAGAGCCATAAACGCCGTCACGATCAAGCAGCGCCATCGCCGGCATATTCAGATTGGCGCAGGTCTCGACTAAGTTCTCGGGCAGGGAAGCGCCTTCGAGAAAACTGAAGGCAGAGCGGGAGTGGAGCTCGATGTACATAAAAAGCACTTAGCATTCAGCA
>DATHQH010000032.1:0-2338 GCA_035482895.1 Alloacidobacterium sp.
GCGAAGAAGCCAGCCGGCTCAGCGAAGCCGACATTCTGGATCTCATCTTCCGCCCCGGGTTCAGTACCGCCGATGAGATCACCGAGATTTCTGGACGCGGCGTCGGTCTCGACATTGTGCAAAGCGTCCTGCATCGACTAAAGGGCACGGTGCACGTGGTCAGCCGCCCGGGGCAAGGCTCCACCTTCCGGTTGCAGTTGCCTCTGACTCTCGCCATCATCAAAGCACTTTTATTCCGCGTAGAGCAGCGTCTGTATGCCATTCCGTTGAATGCGGTGGCCGAGATCGCCCGCGCTCATGAATCCGACATACATCAAGTCGATAACTGCGAAGTCCTGCAACTGCGTAACAACGTGCTGCCCGTAGCTCGCTTGGGGCGTCCGCCAGAAGAACGGTCTGATGGCCGGCCGCAAAAAGTCTTCGTGCTCGTCATCGCCATGGGTGAGCGCAAACTTGGGCTGCTGGTAGATGCGATCGAGGGCGAAGAGGAATTGGTCATCAAGGCCCTCGATGAACAGACCGCGGAAACCGATCTGGTCAGTGGGGCCTCAATTCTTGGCAGTGGGCATGTAGTGCTCATTCTGAATCTCGCCGCCATTGTCGAGCGCTTTGCCACATCGCGGCCCGATATTGCTGGCGGTCCTGGCGTGGGTCTGCTCCTGTCGCGCTCGGAGCAAGCGCGTCCCGCCCAAATGGCAATGGGAGGTCAGGCATGACGCCTCCTGTACGCGTGTTGGTAGTCGACGACTCAGCGCTGATGCGCAAGCTGATTCCGCAAATCCTTCAAACCGATAGCTCCATTCAAGTTGTCGGCACTGCGATGGATGGGAACTTTGGTCTGAAAAAGATCGAAGAAATGAAACCGCAAGTCATCACGCTTGATCTCGACATGCCGGGCATGAGCGGCCTGGACATGCTGAAAGAGATCATGCTGCGCCATCCGCTGCCGGTCATCGTAGTGAGTTCGCATAGCACCCAGGGAGCGTCGGTTACGCTGCAGGCGTTGTCCATGGGAGCGTTTGATTTCGTGGCCAAGCCCAGCGATGTCTCCGCCAACATGCCGGAAATCGCGCGGGAACTTATTGCCAAAATCAAAGCCGCCGCCCACAGCCGGCGAGTGACTGTCTCAGCACCGCTCGAATCTCCAAATCCTTCGCCGAAACCTAAGCCTGATACTCAAACGCGAGCCACCCGCATCGTGGCGATTGGGGTTTCGACCGGCGGACCACAAGCGTTGCAATATATTTTGCCGCAGCTGCCCAAGAATTTTCCCGGAACCATTCTGATCGTGCAGCACATGCCCGAAGGATTCACCGAGATGTTTTCCCGGCGATTAGAAGAAATCTGCGCCATCACCGTCAAAGAGGCACAGTCGGGAGACCTGCTGCTAGCCGGACGCGCCCTGATTTGCCCCGGGAACCGGCACCTCAAAGTGAAGCGACTGACGCTAGGCGATGTCGCTGTACTCAGCGACGAACCGCGGGTCAACGGTCACCGTCCTTCAGTGGATGTGCTGTTCAAGAGCGTTGCCGAGGAATTCAGCGAAAAGGGTATTGCTGTAATCATGACCGGCATGGGCGAGGACGGGGCTCACGGCCTGGGTCTAGTAAAGGCGGCAGGCGGCATGACCATTGCCCAGAGCGAGGAATCTTGTGTGGTTTATGGCATGCCGAAGGCAGCTATCGAGCGCGGCTATGCCGTGCGAGTGATCGCTCTCGATGCGCTCGCCAACACGTTGCAAGCCCAGTGCATGCAGGATCGAAAGAGCACCAGAGCGGAAGACGGCGGCAGAGCCGCTGGAGTTGGCAAAATCTGATTTTGTCCGGCAGGCAAGAACAGGATGCCGGAACTTGAAAACGGCGGGAGGTTGTATATGGAGCAGTTCGTAGCAGTGAAACGCAGCAAGGACGGTCAGCCAGTCCGCTACCTGGTAGTGGACGATTCCGTCTTCGCGCGCAAGAACCTGGCCCGAATGATCGAAACATTTGGCGGTCAGGTAGCAGGCGAAGCCGGAGACGGCGTGACCGCCATAACCGAATATGAACGCCTTAAGCCTGACATCGTGCTCATGGACATCACCATGCCACAAATGGAAGGCATCGAGGCTGCCGAGAAAATCGTGCAGCAACATCCGGAAGCGCGCATTGTCATGGTGTCCTCGGTCGGATATCAGGAGAACATCGTGGCGGCGTTGCAACGGGGCGCGCGTCATTTCGTGCAGAAGCCGGTTAAGGCGGAAGTCCTGTACGAAGTGATCAAGTACGTAATGGGTGAGGATGGCACTGCGGCTCAGGCCGCAGGCGCGGGGGCCTGAAATGAAAATGGAGTTGATCCAGCC
>DATHQH010000033.1:0-29540 GCA_035482895.1 Alloacidobacterium sp.
GATGCGGCAGGCGAATGCCGAGCTCAATGGCATTGCCGGACGGCTTGCGACGCAGTTCCCGGCTGATAAGGATCTGGGCGTAAGCGTGCGAACGTTTCAGCAGCGCTTCAATGGCGGCAACATTCGCATTGTGTTTCTGCTGATGCTTGCCGCGGTGGGCTTTGTGCTGCTGATTGCGTGCGCCGATGTAGCCAACATGATGTTGAGCCGCGCGCTCAGCCGCCAGCGCCAGATGTCGATCCGCACCGCCCTTGGGGCAACTCGCTGGCGCCTCATTCGCCAGTTGCTGATCGAAAGCGTCACATTGAGCACAGTGGGAGGCGTTCTGGGCATGGGCCTGGCCGAGGCAGGCATCCACTGGTTCGATTTGTCGACCCAGACCATCCGGCCCTCCTGGATTGAGTTCACGATGAACTTCACTGTCTTCGGCTACTTTGCCGCTCTCTGCATTTTCAGCGGCCTGCTCTTCGGGACGGCGCCGGCACTGCGCTTCTCGCGTGTAGATGTGAACGAGGTTCTAAAGGACGGCGCACGGAGCGCGGGCAAACATCGCGGCGGGAAACTGTCGGGCTTACTGGTGATCTTCCAGTTCGCACTCACCGTGGTGCTTCTCACCGGGGCCGGAGTGTTCGTGCACAGCCTGTTCCAGAGTCTCGGGGCAAATCAAGCGGTGCCGGCGGAGCAGATCGCGACCGCGCGGATCGACTTTCCCGATGAGCACTACAAAGACGCCGATGCGCGCCAGCGATTCTATGATCAGCTGCTGCCGCGCCTCAAGGCTCTTCCCGGCGTGACGCACGTGGCTCTTACGTCGAACCTGCCTGGGCTGGGAGCGGCTGACCGCGATATCGAGATAGAACACTCGACAATCAACGACGCAGCCCATCGGCCTTCGGTTTCTTTTGTTGTTCAGACTCCTGGCTATTTCGATGCGATCAATCTCCCGATTCTCCTTGGCCGGGACTTCAACGAAACCGACGGCACAGCGAACCACAAGGCCGCAGTTCTCACGCGAGAATGTGCAGAGCACTTCTGGCCGGGCCAGTCTGCGATCGGGAAGCGATTCCGTTTATACGATGAGAAGAACAAACCGGGCGAGTGGATCACGGTCGTCGGGATTTCGGCGAACATCGTTCAGGAGCTGAATGAGAAATCGCCGAATCCGCTGATGTTCATTCCTCTCCGCCAGGAAGGCTGGAACGGTATGGCTATGCTGATCCGGTCCAGCGACAATCCAATCGCGGCAGTGCGCGCCGCCGTGCAGAACCTCGATCAGGATCTGCCGCTGCGCGATGTGTACACGCTGCCCCAGGCGATTCAGCATCAGGAGTGGTTTCTACACCTATTCAGCAAGCTCTTCTCAGGATTCGCGCTGATCGCGTTGCTGATGGCCGCGGTGGGCATCTACGCCGTCCTTGCCCAGGCGACGAACAGCCGCACGCAGGAGATTGGTGTACGCATGGCGCTGGGAGCCAACACGCACAACATCGTTGCGCTGGTGATGAGGCGCGGTCTGTGGCAAATCGTCGCAGGTCTCGCGCTTGGGCTGGCCGCAGCGTGGCCCGCGGCGCGTCTTATGGCCAGTCTGCCGATCGGCGTCTCTCCGTCAGACCCTGTCGTCTTCATGATCGTCGCCTCATTATTGGCGATCGTCGGACTGCTGGCCTGCTGGATCCCAGCGCGTAGGGCGGCAGCTCTCGATCCTGTCAAGGCGATTCGGTACGAATAGATCTGACGATTGAATCAACATTTAAGATGGTGTTGCATCGATCGGTTGAGCCCGCCCCGTTTTTCATACACCTCGAAGGCAAATAACAATGTTAGAGCGTCTAACAGGATGATCTCGGTCAAAAATTCTCGAGTGAGCTGCGCCAACTTCGCTGAGGGGTTCTATGGATTTGGACCTGCGTCGGGCTTCCCTTCTGCTGTTCGCGATTGCGTTCGCCTTCAATGTCCCGGCTCAGGTGTCTGAGCCTGCGTCTCAGATTACAGGACGCGTTGTGCGCGCAGACACAGGCGCTCCCGTCGAAGGGGCAGCCATTCGGCTGATGCCGCCGATCATGCCCAGCAACGGTCAATTTCAAACCGCCATCACCGACAGCAATGGCAACTACTCTTTCCCCACGGTCCGGGACGGCACTTACGAGATCGGCGTCTCCGCCTCTGGCTTCGTCCCGGCGGAGTTCAATCGGGATGGGTCGCTTCCGGGGATTTCTTTTCTTTCTCGTTCATTGCTCTGAAGTCCGATGTGTTCCTGACGATACCCGATTGATGCCTTGGAGCTATCAAATGTTTTGATCTAAGTCTTGGACAACCGTGAAAAATGGGGGCATTGTGAGAAAAAACGGTGGGACGCTATGCTCTACCGTTTAGATTCGCACCGCGTTAAGTCCTTAATGGCGCGCGGCCAAGTTTCTTGGATTGATCAAATTTTGGTCTTGATCTCACACATTTTGCACGATTTTTCTGCCAACGACACAGGAGAACTATATGCAGTCTGCGAGTATTGCAAAAAAGTTTCTGAACACAAAGGATCTTTCGCGTCTTCTCGATATTCCTGAGGGAACCCTGCGGCAATGGCGGTCGAGTGGAGTCGGACCGAAATGGCACAAACTCCGCGGAAGTGTTCGTTATGATAGGGAGCATGTGGATTTATTCATCCACGAGAGCGAGCGTAGTCCGTCTGTGCGGGCAATCACGGAGGATCACCTTGTCTCTGTTTCAACCGCCCGATAGTCGTTACTGGTGGTATTCGTTTTACTTCGAGGGGAAGCGATACCGCAGTAGCACGAAACAAACAAAGAAGGCCGCTGCGGCGGTCGTCGAAGCAACTCTGCTTTCGCGTCTTCGCGAAGGACAACTCAGCACATTCTCCACCAAGAGACCTCCTGTCCTGAGGGATTTTTCTATACGTTTTTTGCAATGGGTAAAAGACTCTCAGCGTCTGAGCCCAAACGGGAAACGCTACTACCTTTATGGCTGGAGGCTGCTGAGTTACTCGAAGCTGGCTTCGATGCGGCTAGACCAGATAACGCAGGATGTTGCGGAGTCAGTCGTCTTTCGTCGTCCCGTTATTAATCGAAAGGAGAAAGACCTTGAAGGAAAGTATTTAACACGGGAGGAATTTATTCCGTGTACCGGGCACTATACCAATCAGGCGCTGCGTACCCTCAAACGCATGCAAAGCAAAGCTCTGGAATGGAAGGTATTGGGAGAAACGCCCAAAATCAGCTTAACGTACGCTCCCGGACGTGACCGTCTGATCGATGATCAGACAGAGGATAGTCTGGGGTTTGCCTACGGGAAGCCAATCAAACATCGCCGAACGAAACGCTTGCGTGATCAAGCTTGGTTGGTCCTGGTGATCTTGCAGGATTGTGGGATGCGCCCTGATGAGGTGTTCCCGTTGCAAATTGAAAACCTTCATTGGGATGCAAATCGCATTTGGATACCAGAAGGCAAAACTCCAAAAGCACGTCGTTTTGTGGCCATGAGTGAACGTGTCAAAGCCATGCTGCGGCAGTGGTGCGGAAATCGGCAAGAAGGATGGGTATTCCCGTCATCCCGTTCAAAGTCGGGACATCTGACCACGATAGCCAAGGGCTTTCAGGCGGCACGGGCACGTGCAGGACTGAACAAGAAACTGGTTCTCTATTCAGCACGACATACCTATGGAACTTACACGATGGAGAAGAGCCGCAACGCCTTCGCCGTTGCCAAATCTATGGGACACGTTGACTTAAAATCGATGGAGCCGTATCAACACCATGAACTGGAACCGTTGCGCGAGATCATCAACCAGCGAAACCAGAGAAAGAAGTTTGGTCAGGTTTTTGGTCAGGTTTTTGGTCAGGTTTTAGAAAACGAAGCAAACGACGCGGACGATTCGAAATCGATATCTAGTTGATGCGATGAGATTTAGGTTGGTGGACGCGGAAGGAATCGAACCTTCAACCTGTCGATTAAGAGTCGAATGCTCTGCCAGTTGAGCTACGCGTCCACTTTGCGCAGGAGGAAAACTCTGCGGGACTGAAGGATGGGAACGCTCGAACCCGAACGCTCTTTTAAGAATATACCACAAATTATTTTGAATTTTCCGGAGAGTGTCGCGCTGCGAACGAGTCAGAACGAGAACGAAAGCCCAGCCTGGACGCTGCGTTCAGCCTGTGCAAAATACAGTGTGCTTCCATCCTGTGTTACGAACGGGCGATAGCCCTGCGCAAGCAGATTGCGCACATCAACTAATGCCTCTACACGGTAGGGCAGGATGCGGCAATGGAGCGGTTGACGCAGATAGAAACTCAGATAAGGGTCCGATAATTCGCCGTTGAATGGATCGACGCCCGTGACAGTGTCCGTCGGTTGCCAGCGGTAGGAAGCGCGCCACTGCGTTCCCGCATGTTTCAGCTTTCCGTTCATGCTGGCCGAAAGCATCTCGGCGCGACGTGCATGCAGACTGCGAATGCTGTCATCAAGCGTCATGGGACCGGTTGGCGTATCCATCGTCAATGCATCGCCCATGGCATATGCCAAGCCCAACCAGGTATCGTCATTGATCTTGTCGCGCATCTCGGCGAGCACGCCATTGCTGAAGAAATTCTGCCCCGTTACCTTCAGCAGATCGGTATTCGGATCGTAGAGCAAGTTACCGCTGTTCCAGTCGGCAAGAGACAACGTCCCGCCGCCGCTGACGGCAGGATGATTGATGTGATCCTGATACAACGTCATGCGCCAGCGTATCTTGCCTTCGTGCCGTTCATAAGAGACTTCCTGGTGCAAGCCTTGTTCGAGCAGCAGCTTCCCGTCTTTTTCCGTCAGCGCAGGAGCAAGAGTGCCTTCGCGATCAATCTCGTTCGCGTGCTGGGCTCCCGGTGAAGTCGATACATGGTAGGAAAATTCGTTGTCGCCTACGTGTATGTTTACCCCGGCAAACGGGTGATTGGCAAACTGATTTTCACCGAGGTGGATCGCTTCCAATTCACTGCCAAACTCGGCGGAAACTTCGTCCATCAGCTCCATCGTTTCCGAGGAGCGGAGTACGACAGCCTGCAGGCCCTGATCCTGCAGGCCGCCTTCAATGTCAGGGCGATCTTCAAAGGCTGCGACGGTGCGGAACGTACGGCCCGGAGCAAGCTCCTTGGCATAACCAACTACAGTATTCAGTGACGCGCTTTCAGCCTGACTCAAATCCGCGCGCAGTATCAGCTGCTGGTCATCACCATTTGTGCGCTCCATCTCGAAATCGTGATGCAGTCCACCACCGCCAAACTCATTAGCTCCTGCACGGATGGTGACCCGAGCCTTAAGCGCCGGAACGGTTCCATCGCCATCGGACACAACGACGAGCGGGCCATCTTCGAGCATGCGCAGTAGTGGACGATTGGCGGAGAGGCGCAGCGTCCACCTCCAGTCGTCCTGCGGCTCATCAGCTTGACGCGGCTTGGCGGGAAGCCATCGAAACGCCTCGTAGAGCGTATTCAATGTGAGGTTCACGACCAGCTTGGAATCGGCGAGGACACGAAGATTTTCTCGAAGCGTAGGCAGGAAAAATGAGCCAGACGCCTTGACGTTGTATGTACCTGGAGTAACTGCAGGAAGCGTGTACCGACCGTGATCGTCAGTGAAGGTGTTAGCGATGACAGCGAGATCGGGTCCCAGCAATTCCACCAGTGCGCCCACCTGAGGCGCACCTTTGGCATCGCGTACCACGCCGGAAATACCCGCTGCCGCATGGACTTCTGCGTACACGGGCAGCGCGAGCATGGTAATCAGCAGCGCAAGCGCCGGGCCGATCTTGATTCGCAGATTTGGAACTATCATCCTCACCGATTTCGTTCGTCACCAGAATCGGTCAACAGCTTCCGGGCGTGTTCCGTCCTTATTCCCCAGGAAACGTCAAGCGACCCTTCATACTCCTGGCCGTCTGCCCCAAAATCGTTGTTTCTCTAGGCCCGCAGCTCTTGTGGCTGCTGGGCCCGATCAATCGACTACTCAACCGTAAACGGTGCCGACTGAGCAATCACCTGATTGGAGACGCTGTCGTTCACCTTAATATTGATTTGATACTTGCCCGGTTGAAGATTGGCAAGGGGAACGCTCCGCTCCAGTGTTACCTGATCGGAACTGGCGCTCAACTTCTTCGAGTCCTCCTGCATGTCGAGGACTGCTTTGTTGGAGCCCAGATCGATGATCTGGTATTGGATCATCGCAGAGTTCTGCTTACTCTTCTCGTCGATTCCTAAGTTATACACCTGCATCCAGAAATTCAGCTTCTGCGACCGCTGGAAAGATACCGGAATTGTAGGGTTCGACGTGACCGCTGGCAATAGCTTTGTGTTGCCGATCACAAAATTTCCTGCGCCGATTTCTTTCGACGGCACCAGTTCCATACGGTTGGCAAGAATCAGCGATGAAGCCGATAACTTGTCATCATCGTATTTCGGCACATTGATTGCCTGGGCCCAGACACCGAGGTGGTCCGGATTGTTCACGTCCTTGATGCCGATATCCACGCGATAGCGACCGGGACGCAACGGCAAAGATTTCCAATAGAGGCGCTTATTGTCAAGCGTCTTTGCCAGCAACTCAGACGGAACCTCGACTTCTACCGTATCCTCGAAACTTTGCACAATCTTGTCGGTGATTGTCGAAACCCTGCCAATGATATGTACTTCCCCGGTTGCCACGCCATCCTTTGTATTGAAAGTGATGTCGCGGTTCTTGATTTGCAGGGTGATCGGCACCAGCACCGTATCCTCGGTTACCTTGACGTAATCTGTACGCACGTCGAAGGGAAAGAAAGGACCGTTCATCAACTTGTGGTTTGACATGAACGACTCAAGCTGAAGGTCCTTAAATTTGATCACCGGGGGCGCTTCCAGTTTCGCGAACTGCTCAAGGCGATCGAACTGTTTGCTTTGCTGCATGCTGCCCATCGGACCATTGCCCAAAGCTTCGAGGCCGCCATGGAAGCGGTCTGCCTGCTTGGCCATGCCCATCTGCTCATACATGGTCTGGCCGGCGCCGGGAACATGCAGCAGGGCATCCTTCTCTGAGCGGTCGATCGTCATGTGGTAGTCGCCGCACATGCACGTATCGACAAATTCGATATCGATGTTTTCGCCGATGCCTTCGATATAGCGGTAATGCCAAATTTCGAACGGATAGGTCGAAGTAGTGCCGCCGCCTTCGTCCATTGGGCGGTCATAAGTACCGCCGCTCGGGTGCGAGTCGATACTGTCCGGCTTACCGTAGGCGATGTACATGTGCCCGCGGTCCGTCTTCCAGCCCGGCTTGCCGGCGGCAAAATGCTCGTTTGTATATTCAATGCGGCGATAGTGCTCTTCGCGGAACTCATTCTCCGGCGAGTCAGGATTGGGGTTGCGGCGTTGCCAGAAAGCTTCAATGAAGGCGTCGCGTTCTTCATCATTGCCGAGGCTTTTAAAGGCCTTCAATTCCTGATCGGTAATGATCCAGTGCACGTCCTGATCGATCCACTTCTTATAGGGCCCTTTTAACTCCTGCTTCAGCTCTTTCTGCTGTTTGAATCGCTCTTTATCAGGAAGCTGACGCTTGAGTGGATCTTCCGTGGAAGAATCAGGCGTCGAAGGGTTCTGGCCACTGTTTGCCTGCGCAGGCTGCTGTTGGCTTGATTGCTGATTTGTGCTCTGCGTCGTCGACTGTGCCTGAGAAATCGCGAGAGCTCCCAGGGAGATCGCGAGAAATATTGGAATACGGCCCTTCAACATACTCTTTTTTGGTTACCCCTCTACCGCTCCGTTAATTTTACGGATTCATGAAGACGGAATACAAGCGCCGATACACATTGTTTAGACGGAGCCGTCACTCATTGGGTGCTGTCCTTTCAAAAAAGAGGCCTGTTATCATGGTGGCCACCTGAGGGGCAGGTAAATCGGGGCGTGGGAAAGCGCAATTTTTGCGGAACCTGACGGGCTAAACTTACGTATCCCAAAAGCGAGCGTCGGGAAGACTTCGCAAGATTGCAAATACAGGAAAACTTGCTTTGAAAAAAATCATCATCATAGTTGCTGTACTTCTCGTTGTGGCGGGCATCGTTGCTCTTACGGTGGTGCGTGCCCAGTCGGGCTATACCAAGGTCATTACCGGCAGAGTCGTCCGGGGCAACCTGGTTTCCGTGGTAAGCGGTACAGGCCAGATCAAGCCGAAAACCTATGTAAATGTGGGGGCTACCGCCTTCGGCCGCATCACACATCTGTTCGTAAAAGAGGGCGACCACGTTAAAAAGGGCCAGATACTGGCGACGGTCGAAAGCATTCAGCCGGAAGCGAACGTAGACGCGCAAAAGGCAGCGATTGATGCGGCAAAAACGGACATTACTTCCTATATCGCTGCGGAAAAAACTGCCGACGCGAACGTCGAGCACGCGAAAGCGGATTTAGAGCAAAAAAAGCTCGATTATGACCGCTATACGGCACTTTACGCCGAAAAATTAGTCTCCAAGGCCGATTTTGACGCCAAAAAGGCTGCATATGACACGGATGTCGCCACTTTGAGCCAAAGTGTAGCCGCGCTAGCCCAGGCCAAGGCGCAGACCGATTCCGCCCGAGGTCACCTGGGAACACAGGTAGCAACCCTGCGCTCCAACGAAGATGCGCTGAACAAGACCGTAAGCATGGCTCCTTTCGACGGGCTGGTGACGAATCTGCCTGTGCGTGAAGGCGAGACGGTTGTCGTCGGCATTCAAAACGCCGAAGGCTCCACGCTCATGACGCTGGCTGACATGTCGATCATTACCGCTGAAGTCAAAGTGGACGAAACCGACATCGTGAACGTCGCACTTGGCCAGGAAGCGGACGTAAGTGTGGATGCGCTGCCGGGCAAGGTTTTCAAGGGACACGTGACAGAGGTAGGCGATCAGGCTCTGTTGCGTTCGACGGGCGTAGCCACCAGCCAATCGACTAGCGGAACCGAAGAGGCCAAGGACTTCAAAGTGGTCGTCACTGTAGATCAGGCCTCCGATGAACTGAAACCAGGGCTCTCGGCGACCGCGAAGATCACGACCGCGAGCAGGCCAAATACGCTATCGATCCCGATCCAGGCACTCACGATGCATGCTCCCGAAGATCCAAAAGTCAAACCGCATGTGCAGAACGCATCCACTGCGGCGGCACCCTCCTCAGCAGATGCGCAGAAGGTACAGGGAGTCTTTGTGATGCGGGCCGACAAGAACGGCAAAATGCGAGCGCATTTTATTCCAGTCACGACCGGGATTACCGGCACGACGGACATCGAAGTCACCAGCGGTCTGAAGGAGGGTGACGAAATAGTTACCGGAACCTATCGTGTTTTGCGTACATTAAAAGATAACGCGCTGGTCAAGAAGGATACGACGCCCGTGACGGTAAATAAAGACGACAGCGATTCTTCTTCGTCCTCGTAATGGCAAAGAGCCGGGATAATCAGGAGTAGGCAGATGACGACCCAGACTACCAGCGAAGCAGAAGCGCGGATCATCACAGGTTCAGGAACCGGTAGCCCGAATGGTCCGGGACCCGGCGACATCATCGTGGTCCACGATCTGTGGAAGACCTACGATATGGGGTCGGAACAGCAGGTCCACGCCTTGCAGGGTGTATCGCTTCGCATCAAACAGAATGAATACGTGGCCATCATGGGCCCGTCCGGCTCAGGCAAATCGACGCTGATGAACCTTATCGGCTGCCTCGATACGCCCAGCAAAGGGGAGTATTGGCTCAATGGGCATCTGGTCAGCGATCTGAACGACGACGAACTGGCCCGCATCCGGAACAAAGAAATCGGCTTCGTCTTCCAGACTTTCAACCTTCTGGCTCGTGCCACAGCCCTGCACAATGTGGAGCTGCCGCTCATTTACAACGGCACGCCTGCTGCCGATCGTATAGAGCGGGCAGAAGCTGCTTTGCGCGCCGTGAATCTGGGCGACCGCATGCACCACAAGCCCAACGAGCTTTCGGGAGGCCAGCGGCAGCGTGTAGCGATCGCTCGCGCTCTGATCAATCGTCCGTCTATCATCCTGGCCGACGAGCCGACCGGGAACCTCGATTCAAAGACCGGTGACGAAATCATGGCTCTTTTCGACGAATTGCAGGCGAAGGGCAACACGATTGTCCTGGTCACCCACGAGCCGGATATTGCCGAGTATGCGCACCGAGTTGTGCACATCCGTGACGGCAGAATTTTTTCCGATCAGCCTTCTTCCCGCATACGGAAGCCCGCAGAAGAGGCTCATTCGTAGGGCTTGTCTTTATCTGTTCCGAAAGGCGCCTTCTCGGGGGCGCCTTTTTGCGATTTGCACTCATCCTCCTTTCTTCTCATGCCGATAGAGTTCATAGGCCGTCGTGTCCGAAGGCAGCCGAAAGCAATAGAAATGAGGAGTGGCGGTGGCAGTCTTCACACAATGGAGCGAGGAGTCGTTAACGGAGCCGTCCTTAGCCATAGCAGCGCCAAACAGCAGCGGCGAGCTGGCCCGGTGCGGGGATATGGTAGCCCGCAGTCTGGTAATGCAGCGTCTCTTCGCGCGCCTGCGGCAGGCTGCACCGCACCTTCGCCTTGTCGCGCTTGAGGGCGAGGCAGGAACGGGAAAGTCACTCGTCGCGCGGACACTGCACAAGCTTGGATCCGCTTCGACCGGTGCATTCGTTGCGTGCGCCGCGTCGCGTTTTGTCTCTGCCGATACGCAATCGCTTCTTGAAGAAGTCCGCGGTGGCACGTTATTTCTAACGCGACTGAATGACCTCACGGCAGAACAGCAGGCGCGACTTTTCGACTTCCTGGAATGGTGGGAACAGCGGAGCGGGCGCGATACCCCCAACTTTCTTCCACGCCAGCTCTTCGTGAGTTCGCACCAATCGCTGCGCCAGCTTTCCGCCCGCGGTGAACTGCGTGCCGACCTCTGTTACCGGCTTACTGCGATTCGCTTTGTTTTGCCGCCTCTGAGAGAACGCCGGGAAGATATCGCAGCCCTGGCAGAATGGCTAGGCGTACGCCATGCGGCTATTCACGGCAAATTGATACGCGGACTTGGCCCCGGATCCCTCTCGCGCCTGCTGGCGCATAGCTGGCCTGGAAATGTACGCGAGTTGGAGACTGCGATCGCAAATGCTGCCATGAAGTGTGCTGGACAGTGGATTCGGCCTATCGATATTCCGCCGCTTCTGAGCGCTGCGCAGGCCCAGCACACACCATCAAGTTCGGCGTCCGGCTCCAGTTCAGAAGATGACCCGAACCTTGACCGCATGATTCTTCGACACATTACGCTTGTACTTTCCAAAACCGGCGGCAACAAGCTGAAGGCTTCCCAATTGCTCGGTATCAGCCGCTCGACCTTGTATCGATTGCTGGAATCGGGAAGCCTCGCTGCGCAGTAGTAAAAAAGCTGGATCTTAGAGCAGATACCTAAAGGGCAGTTTTTCCTGAACGCCTCCGACGATATTCGGAGCGACTGCCCTGATACACTGCGCTCTAAGCCATGAAAAAGTTTCTTTCTCTCGCGCTTGCGTCTTTTTTAGTATTCATTCCTGCTTTTCACCTGCACGCGCAGGCCGCGCAGAGCACAGCCGACCGCAGTAAAGCGCTGAGCGCCCTCTTCGCTGAGATCTGGCAAGACCGGCTCCAGCACTCGCCGGAGTTCGCTTCTTCGATCGGCGACAAGCGCTGGAACGATCAGCTCACTGACTACTCCGTATCTGCGTACAACGACCGGCTTGCACGCGGGCGCGACTATCTGATCCGTTTGAGCGCAATCGATACGACCGGACTGAGCGATCAGGAGCAGTTAAGCAAAGATCTGATGGCGCGCGAACTGGCTGACGAACAGGAAGCCGCTGCTTTCAAGCCATGGGAGATGCCCGTTGACCAGTTCAATGGATTACACTCCGAACTGCCGCAGCTCGTCTCCATCCTCAGCTTCGACTCCGTCAAGGATTACAACGATTACATTGCGCGTCTCAAGAAGATTCCGACGGCTTTTCAACAAATCAGCGACAACATGATGACCGGCATCGACGATCATCGCGTGCCGCCGAAATATCTGCTCGAAAAAGTTCTGGTGCAGGTCAATGCCATCGCGCAGCAGAAGCCGGAAGATACGCCCTTTGCCCGTCCGCTCAAGAAGTTTCCCGCAAACATCTCGGCTGCCGATCAGGAGCGCATCAAGGCTGAATTGCTCGATGCGGTCCAGAAGCAGGTTTTACCCGCATACACACGTTTTGCAAGGTTCCTGCAAGGCCAGTACATTCCAGCGGGACGCACGGAATACGGTGTGTGGTCCCTGCCGGATGGAGACAAGTATTACGCGTTTCGTGTGCGCCAGAGCACGACGACCGACCTGACTCCGGATCAGATTCATCAGATTGGCCTGGATGAAGTAAAGCGCAACGAAGCAGAAATGCTTGTAATTGCACAGAAGCTAGGTTTCAAAGACATTGCATCGCTGCGTGCATCGATTGCCGCCAACCCCAAATTGCATGCCCAGACAAAGGATCAGCTCCTCGATCAATATCGCCATTACATTGACCAGATGAAGGTCAAGCTACCCGATCTCGTTGGTCGCCTGCCCAAAGCGCCGCTTACCGTAGAGGCCGTACCGGCCTTCATCGAGAAAGACCAGGCCCCCGCGTATTATCAGCACGGAACGCCTGACGGCAAACGTCCGGGCACAGTCTATGTGAACACATATGATTTCGAGCACCGCTCGCTGGCGAACGTCGAGTCCATCGCCTATCACGAAGGCTTGCCGGGTCATCATCTGCAAATTTCTATTTCGCAGGAACTGACGGGACTTCCAGAATTTCGCAAATATATGCATTACACGGCCTACACGGAAGGCTGGGGATTGTATGCTGAGCGTCTCGGCAAAGATGTCGGGTTCTATCAGGACCCTTATTCCGATTATGGCCGTCTCGAAGCTGATATCTTCCGTGCGATTCGGCTCGTCGTCGATACCGGCGTGCACTCCAAGCACTGGACGCGCGATCAGATGGTGGAATTCTTCAAGGCGCATTCCGGTCTCGACGATGCAACCATCAACGCCGAAGTAGATCGTTATATCGCATGGCCGGCACAGGCGTTGGGCTATAAGATGGGCCAGCTGAAGATTCTGGAACTGCGCGCGCGGGCGCAGAAAGAACTCGGCAACAAATTCGACCTGCGCGCCTTCCATGACCAGGTGCTCGATTCAGGAGCTCTGCCGCTCGATGTACTCGAGGAGCGTATCGATACGTGGATCAATCAGCAAAAAGGAAAGTAGCGTCATATAGTCTTAGGAGCAAAATGAACGAGGATCTTTCTCAAGTACGTGTAGCAGTTCTCGGCGCAGGCAAAATGGGCGGCATTCTGCTGCAGGCATTTCTAAAGCAGCAGCTCTTCACGCAAGAGCAGCTTGTCGCCACGGTGGCTCATGAAGAACGCGCGCGGGTGCTATCCGCACAGTGGGGCGTGGAAGTGACGACGGATAACGTTGCCGCTGCCAAACAGGCCGATCTGATTCTGCTCGGGGTCAAGCCGTTTCAGGTTGGTGATCTGGTAAGGCAGATCAAGCCGGCGCTCACCGCAGACAAAGTGCTGATCTCTTTCGCTACCGGCGTGAAGACGAGCACGATGGAAGAGGCCGCAGGTCTCGAAATTCCGGTGATTCGCTCCATGCCGAATACCCCTTCGATGTTGGGCGTTGGAATGACGGCCCTCTGCCGCGGCAAGTACGTTACAGACTCGCAGATCCTGATGGCCTCGCGCATCTTTGAGGCGATTGGCCGCACCGTCATCGTCGATGAAAAGCACATGGACGCCGTCACAGCGCTTTCCGCATCAGGTCCGGCGTATATCTATATCATTCTCGAATCGTTGGCCGAAGCCGGTGTAAAAGTTGGCTTGCCGCGCGATACGGCGACTTTACTCGCAGCGCAGATGACCTTTGGCGCGTCCAAAATGGTGCTCGATACGGGTTATCATCCAGCCTTACTCAAAGACGCAGTGACCACGCCTGCCGGATGCACCATCGACGGTATTCTTGAGCTGGAAGAAGGAGGACTACGCGTCACTCTGATCAAGGCTGTGATGCGCGCAGCACAACGTGCGAAGGAACTAGCTGCAGGTTAAAGATTCGCTTGGGTGAATAGATCGGGCTTGCAGAAGACCCATGAAGCGGTCGGCGATGTGGTTGATATTGAAGTGATGTTCCGCATAGGCGCGAGCATGCTGCGCATACATCCTTCCATCCTCCGGACAGTCGATGAATTTCTGTGCGGCCGCCACGAAATCCTCGGGAGAATCAGGGGATACAACCACGCCGGCGTTCGCAGTCCGAATCACTTTGGCCGCTTGGTTCTCCTCAGGAGCGGCCATTAGAATCGAACGCCCGGCGCACAGATACGTAAGTGTTTTCGATGGCACCGCGAACTTTCCAGCATCCGAATCGAGCAGCGTAATGAGCACATCAGCTGATGCCATGACCTCGGACAACCGTTCGTAAGACTGAAACGGTTGCAGACGAAAAATATCCGGGCTGATATCTTTTGTCTGCCCGCGCAACCATTCAGCACCTATTCCCGCCGCATTCACAACAAGCGCGCCCTGCTGCGTCTGTGCAAGATGCTTGGCCAGGCTGAGCAGCAATTCAGGACGGTGTTTCATACCCAACGTGCCGGAGTACATGAAGCAGAACTTATCTGCTACTCCATTTTCACGAGCCCATCGATTATTTTTTGGCATGGGGGTGATCTCATCCAACGGAGACCAGTTCTCAATGAGGTGAACTTTATTTTCCTGAATGCCCCAGTTCCTGACGTATTCGACAAAACTATCAGAAATGCACACTACCGAGTCGGATTGGTGGAGAAGGCTTTTCTCGAGGAACTCGTAGTATGCACCTCCTAGTTGGGCGAGTAGCTTTGCCCGACGGCTCAGAACGAATCGGACAGCCAACCCGTAGACATCCTGCAGCCAGTAAACAAACAGGGCGTTTTGTACCTTTGTTTCTCTCAGTAGAATTTTCTGCCCGTCAGGGGGCATATTCGAGGAAAGAACTGCATCCGGCTTGAATTTGCGAACTGCTTTTGCGACGGCTCTGCCGTAGTCGATATCTGCAGCACGACGGCTTATAAGCGAGTGCTTGGCGAATTCCCGCTGAATACTCAACCCAACAATGTTCAAGTTGGGAACAACAGATGTATTCTCCACAGCGCCTTTGGGCGTAGAAGTGTTCCCGGAAAAATAAACATGTTCTACTTCGTGGCCGCGCCGGGCAAGCTCCCTGCTTAGTTGTATTTGAAATGGGTGCCCGGAGAACTCGTTAACAAAAATACGCATTCACCAGCCTTTATTGTTCAAGGTAATTTGGACAAATAAAAACAGACAGCCCATGTGTATATCGATGATACCCGATTGTAAAGTACCCTCGGTGCGTTATTTTTGCCTTATCGAGTTAGTACAGTTTTAAAATTGCGGTAACTCGTGGATAAATTTTTGGCCTGTTAATTATCGTGGTTGAAGATTCGGCATATCCAAAGAATCTACAACGCGCGAACCAAGCGTGAATGTCTTAACTGTTTGATAAAAAATCCTTTGGAGAAAGGCAATCCAAAGGCTTAGAGGTAGATGCAGGTTTGGCCCGTGGATACAGTATCCGAAATAAACTGCTTTTATTGCGGGGAAGTGGAATCATTTACCTTTTGATTGGTTTCTTTCGACTTATCCTTTATCTTTTGAGTCGCTTCCTTATTCTTATCTTTCACTTTGGTAGAAGGCTCCTTATCTGGATCGAAAACCTTCTGGGTACCTTCCTTTGTCTTGTCGAAAGACTTGGTGGTCCCCTCTTTTGTTTTGTCGTAAGCCGTAGTGGTGCCTTCCTTGGTTTTGTGGTAACCCTTCGTTGTGCCCTTCTTCACGCCGTTTCCCGTAGACTTTGCTGCATCCTTGGTGTCGGTACCGGCAGTCTTCATATCCTGTGATGCGCTGGAACTTGACTGAGCGAGAGACGCGGCCGTGGCACCGAAAGCCAGCGTCGAGACGAGGACAAGCGAAGCAAAACTGTTAAACGTCCGTTGGTTTTTCATAGCGTAAGTTGAGATTCCCGCAACGTGAAAAGAGTTGTCACACGGAAACGATTAAAATAGTGACCATGCAGGTGTTGTTTTGACCACCAGCGCAATTCCTTTCTCGGCCGCTGAAACGGATCACTCAAAGGGAGGGAGCCGTTTTGCCTGGGCTGTCCTTGCCTACAATATCGCCGTCATTTTATGGGGTTCGATTGTGCGTGCCACTGGCTCTGGCGCTGGATGCGGAGAGCACTGGCCACTCTGCAACGGCACAGTGATGCAGCATTCCCCTCGCGTGGAGACCATCATCGAGCTGACGCACCGTGCAACCAGCGGAGTTGCGCTGATCGCAATGCTGGCTTTGGTCGCCTGGACGTTCGCTTCGACCGCTAAGCGACACTTGGCGCGGACTGCTGTCGTAGCCGCAGCAGTTTTGACCTTCAATGAAGCGCTTCTCGGCGCGCTGCTCGTGCTTTTGGGCAAGGTCGCGCACGACCAGTCTGCTTCTCGCGCCGTATACCTTTCACTTCATCTGGCCAACACTTTATTGCTGATTGCAGCGATTGCGCTCACCGCTCATTTTCTGTCACGCAAAGTGGGATTTATGCGTGGAAGCGTTGAATATCGCTTGATCGGTGTTGCGTCCTTCGGCTTGCTGGCCACGCTTTTTGTGGGTGTCAGCGGTTCGCTCGCCGCGCTCGGCGACACGCTCTTTCCTGCAACGTCCCTGCGGGCGGCCTTGGCGCAGGACCTTTCTGCGAATAGTGCGTGGCTGCTGCGTATTCGCTGGCTGCACCCTACCATGGGATTTCTTGCTGGCGCTTTCATCTGCTGGCTCATCTTTACCAGCGCATGGAGAGGGAGAAATCGCGGACTGGCAGGCGGAGTGCTCGCTTTGCTGGTGCTGCAATATCTTCTGGGTTTTGCCGATCTCGCACTCCTTGCGCCTACGTGGATGCAGGTCGTACATCTGCTCGGCGCGGATCTTTTGTGGATTGCACTGATTGTGCTGACGGCTCGCCTCTGCGTCATCCCTATCGGTTGCACAGAAAATCTCTGCCGCATCTAGACATCTTCAACGTTTCCTGATGCCAGTCAGTACCTCGATTTTGGGGGTCGTGCTGCCTTCCTCTACGATGTAAAGTCTGTTTACGGCGAGATTTTTAAAAGTATCCACCTGTCCGGAAGGCCAGCGAATCTCGACCACATCGACAACATTTGCCTGATCAAGCCCAAAGTGCAGCCGCAGATCGTTCTGCGAGTAATAGCTGCCGCCGCTGCGCACCTCGTCGATCTGTAACAATGGTTGTTGCGAATCGATCTTTGTTCTAGCAATCACTTTTACACGCGCGCCAATCCCTGTCCGGTTTGACTTGGTGCCAATGGTCTTAATCTTGATCCAGTTGCGCTTCCACTCCGAATCGCAGCGCAGCAACTGGGGCAACGAATTGACACAGTTCACGACGATGTCCAGGTCGCCGTCATTGTCGTAGTCGCCAAAAGCACAGCCGCGTGCAGCCACGGCTCCAGTGATGCCTGGACCGCCTTTCTCTGTGACATCCTCAAACCGTCCGTTGCGCAAATTTCGATAGAGATACTTATGCTCGGCATACGGGGCTTCTGTCTTTGAACTGCTGACCTCGGGGTATACATGTCCATTGGAAACTAAGAGATCGAGCCATCCGTCGTTGTCCATGTCGAAGAAGCCGACGCCCCATCCCAGGTAGCGAGTGTTGATGCCGAGTCCGGAGAGATAGGTCTGGTCCTCGAACGTGCCATCGCCAAGATTGGTGTAGAGCGAATCCGTATCGCCCGCAAAGTTGGTTTTCACGACATCCAGATTTCCGTCGCGATTGTAGTCGCCAATGGACACGCCCATTCCAGCTTGCGGCTTTCCGTCGGGCGAAAATGCCGCGCCTGCTTCGATGGCAATATCCTTGAACGTGCCGTCCTTTTGATTCTGATACAGTGTCGCGGCGGTGGAGTCATTCGCAACATAAATATCCGGCCAGCCATCGTTGTCGAGGTCGGCTACCGCCACGCTGAGTGCGTAGTTGCCGACCGTATTCCACATGCCGGCTTTTTCTGAGACATCGTTGAAGGTTCCATCGCCGTTGTTGTGATACAGAACATTTTTGCCGCCCGGTAAACCCGGAGGTCCACAAGCAACCATAATGCTCTTATAGGTGCATGGACCGGATTCCGGAGTTGGAGCTGTCTTCAGGTCAAAGTCAATGTAGTTGGCCACGAAAAGGTCGAGATGCCCATCGCGGTCGTAGTCAAGGAATGCGCACCCGGAATTCCACCGCTGCTTTGACTGCAGCAGGCCTGCTTTTGCCGTGACATCGGTAAATGTACCGTCGCCATTGTTGTGAAAAAGCGCATTCTGTCCGTAATAGCTGACGAACAGATCGTCGTGGCCGTCGTTATCATAATCACCGACGCAGCAGCCTTGTCCCCAGCCGCTGCGCGCCAGCCCGGCCTTCGCTGTGACGTCAGTAAACGTGCCGTCGCGATTGTTCCTGAATAGATGGCAGGTGGGTTCCTGTCCTTTCGCAAAGCCTTCCAGCCGCCAGCCGTTGACGAGGAAAATATCGACCCAGCCATCCTGGTCGTAGTCGTAAAAAGCGACGCCGCAGCCGGTGGTCTCCAGCAGATATTTGTTTTTTCCCTCGCCGCCATAAATCGTCTTTGCGTTCAGGCCAGACTGCTTAGCAACATCAACGAACTGCAGACCGAGTGGAGTGCCTTCTATCGGTGAGTGCGGTCCCGGCGGCGGAGGCATTGGCTTTGCATCATAGGATCTCTCGGCGCTGGAAGAACTTTGCGGAGACTGTTGTGCGCCGGAAAAAAACGCCCGCCGCCAGGGGGGCGTCGCCATCATGAGCACATCGGAAAAGGGCAAAACAAGGGCGGTACGACTAAGCGACTGGAGAAACCGGCGGCGATTCATCGTGACGATGGCATTGTACGTTTTCATCTACATGGCAGTACACAGCTTTATCAGTGAGCAGACTCAAGCGCAGCCGCCTTGGCCTGCTCCGCTGCAGCATCTGCCGTACGACCTTCGCGTAGATAGGCCGCGGCCAGCTGGCGATGAGCTTCCGCATAGCCTGGATCACTGTTGATCGCTTCCTGGTAGCGAGCGATGGCATCGACTACTTCACCCTTCTGCAACAGCACATTGCCTGTATTGGTAGCGAATGTTGCGCGCTGACGATTGACGGCGACTCGAGTCAGATCGGCTGCCATTTTGCGCTCTGCGGCCGCATCTTCTTTCTTGCCTTGCTGCTGAAAAACACCGGCGAGCGTGATGTGTGGTCCGGGCTGATTCGGCAGCAGCTCAATGGCTTTGCGCAGCGCTGCTGCCGCATCGTCATATTTCGCCTGTTGCTTGTAGACACTGCCGAGCACGGCCCATCCATCGCCATTCTCCGGGCGCCGCTCAAGAGCTGTGCGCAATTGTGCCGCTGCATCATCGAAGCGCCCTTGCTGCATATAGAGAATGCCAAGCGTGTAAGGAGGATCGGGTGCTGCCGGATCGAGTTTCGCCGCGGTTTCCAGTTCGCTGATCGCATGAGGCGAATCGTCTTTGAGTTTGTACGCAAGGCCGAGGTTGTAATGGAGCTGCGGGCTGTCGGGCGCCAGGGCAAGTCCGGCTTGGAATTCCCGAATCGCGTCGTCCAAGTCACTTTCCTGCAGATAGGCAACACCCAGATCCTGATGTGCGGTCGCGTCGTTCGGAGTAATGGTCAACGCACGCTGATAGTAGGGAATGGCCTCCTTTGCCCTTCCCGTTTGCACAAGGGCAAGACCGAGGTTCGTCAGCGCAGAGGTGTTTTGCGGCTGAGCCGCTACTACGTTTTCAAAAAGCTGGATCGCTTCCGGTGCTTTTCCGCCGCGTTGCAGAGCCATCGCAAGTTGTTCGTTCGCTTCCACGAGGGATGGGTTCAAAGCAACAGCCTGCTGAAAATGGACAATTGCATCGGGATCTCGATTCACTGTGGTGAGTACCTTACCCAACTCCAATTGTGCCAGCGCATTTTTTGGAGCAAGTTCAGTCGCCGTTGTGAGTTCCTGTATGGCCAGATCTATCTGCTGCTGGCCGGAAAAAACTACGCCCAGGTGCAGGTGCGCCGCAGCAAGCTTGGGATCGAGCTGCAATGCGTGCTCAAATGCACTTTGCGCCTGCTTCCAGTCCTGCGTCTGCGCGTAGAGCGATCCGAGCTGATCGAATAGCAACGCGCTTTGCGGCGACGCCGCAATGGCCTCCTGCATTTTCTGTATCGCCGCCGGTATCTGCTGTATTGCAGCCAGGGCATGCGCATGCGCAGCAAGCACGTCGGGCGAGAGTGCCTGCGAAGTGTCTCCTTCGAGCGTTGCAAAATATGGCAAAGCCTTTTGGTAATTGCCCGTCTGCGTATAAGCGAGAACGAGATTTTCCTGTGCAGGCCTGTCCTCTGGCTTCAGATTCAGAGCTTCTTCCAATTCTTTGATCGCATCCGGATATTCGCCGAGCTGATATAGGACACTGCCGAGTGCGCTGTGGCCTTCTTCAATCTGCGGAGCAAGCTGCACCACACGCTGAAATTGCTGCCGGGCTGTAGCGAGGTCTCCGTTCGACACGGCAGCGTAGCCTGCATGGAAAGCCGCATCTGCCTCCTGCACGGAAGACGCGCCTGTTTGCGTGAAGGCTGTGCTTGCGACCAGCCATGGCGCACAAAGAAAAAACAAGAGACGTAGCGGCATCGGTTACTGCGGCGAATCCAGTTGAGGAGCATTGGAGGACTGAAGTCTTTCGGCCATTTGAAATTCCCGAGTGGCATCGTCTCTGCGGCCTTCAGCACGATAGACCTGAGCTAACAGCGAATGTGTGATGTAGTTGTTCGGATCCATACGCCGGGCGCGCTCCAGATACATGCTCGCCATCACAGGATTCTGCTGGTATAGCAAAATTTTACCCAGCAGGATGTAAGGCCCTGTCGCATTTGGCTCCAGCAGGACGGCACGGTTGAGAGCATGCTGTGCCTGGTCGTATTGTCCGCTGCGGATGTAGGCATCGCCGAGGCGGTCGTAGACGTCTGCACTCAGAGGATTCAACTGTCGCTCTTTATCCAACTCTGCAATCGCTCCGGAAGTATCGCTATGAGCAAGCGCAATCTCACCCAAAAGTAAATGTGCCAGAGGCAGGGCAGCGTTCAGTTGCAGCGCCTTCTTCGCAGATTCTTCTGCGGGTCGTGGAAACTCCTGATGAAGGAACATGCGAGCCGCAAGGAGGTAGGCCGGCGCCGAATCAGGGGCGAAACCATATTGCGCGGCAAAAGCATGGCGTGCGTCGTCATATCGCTGCACTTGCATATAGGAGACGCCGAGCACGTAGTTAGGATCAATATTGGCATTCGGAATGGATGCTCGTGCCTGCTCAAGCAGCGGAATCGCCTCGGCGGCCTTACCCATGCGGAAGAGTGTCACGCCACGCAGCTGCATGGCTTCCGCATCTTTTGGATTCTGTGCCAGTGCCTTCGCGAAGGCAGCATCCGCATCAACAAACTTATTCTGCTGGTAATAAATCAGGCCGCGCAGGCGCTCTACTCCGTTCAGTTCGGGGTGTTGCGTTGCAAGCGAATCCAGTTCCGCCAGTGATTGCTCGAGCTTCCCATGCGCAAAAAGTCCCTGAGCGCTGTCAAGGCTTGGCTCAGATGCCTGCGCTTGATCTGCGGCAGTCTTCGAAGACGCCGTAGACTGCTGTGCCCTAGCCTGCAATATGCTAAGTAAGAGAACACACAGAAGCAAAAACTTGTACATAGGTCTGATGCATCGAAGTGTACCGCAAAAAAGAAGGGGAGCGTATTGCTCCCCTTCTTCAATTTGATTGGACCACGTTAGAACTGAATGCGAACCGAGAACTGCAGCTTGCGTGGATTTGTGTATCCATTCACGCCTTGGCCGGAGTTGATATATTGCGGGCCGGAATCCACCAACACGGTGGTCCCTACGCCGTAACCCGAATTGATGTGATTGAAGACGTTGTAGGCATCCATTCGGAACTGGGCAAAGAGATTTTCGTGAATCGGGAAATTCTTCTGCACTGCCAGATCTGTATTGAAATAGCTAGGCCCGAGCTTGCTGTTGCGACCCATGTTTCCAATGTTATTCAGGCCAGGATTGGTAATGCCGTTCTGCCCGAGCGTAACGCCGTTGAAGAAGAGCCGTCTGTGGTTAATCGGATCATAAGAGCCCAGGTTGGTTCTCAGGAATCCGCCGCGGCCATTCGGATAGCATGGAGCACTACCTGGGACATTCTGACCGCAGAGGCTATAAATAAGCGTGAAAGGCAGTCCCCCACCCCAGGTCAGAATCGGACTGACCTGCCATCCGCCAATGATCTGGTCTACGACGCCATTCGCATGAGAGCCAAACATCTGGTTACGCCCGAAGGGCAGTTCGTACATGCCATACGCAACAAACTGCTGCTGACGGGTTGAATCGTCAAGGCCCTTTACGGCCGAACGATCCCACGTCACAAAGCTGCTGTTCCAGTTGTACGCGCGCTGCCACGCGTAATTCATATTGAACTGCAGGCCATGGGTCATCTGCTTTTCCACGGACGCCTGCAGCGCGTTGTAATGTGTATCCTGATCGTTTCCCTGGTAGGTAATCGCATTGGTCCAGCCGCATTGCCCGGGCTGAAGAGCAGTTGGGAAAGCCCCGGGATTTGCGGCTTGGAAAGCCTGGAGTTGAGCAATATAAGTGGCATCCTGGCAGGAGGGCAGAGACCCTGCGTAATAACGTGACAGCAACGTGCTGTTAGACGTGCCGTTATTTGCGGAGATGCCGCTTTTCACACTCCCGTCATAGTGCAATGTGTTGCCATTTATGCTCAAAGCCGCGGGAAGGAAGATAGCCGCCTCATTCGGATTAGTGTTATTGCCATCACCAGCACTTAACGTATGGCTGCCTTTATTTCCGACATAAGAGAGCGTTGCGGAAAGGGTTGGCGTAATTGAATGTTGTACGCTCAAATTCCAGGCATCTATCGTCGGAAGACGAATTGGATTGGGACGCGCTCTTGTATTCACCAGATAGCCCGGATTCGGTAAAAGTCCAGAAGACGGAATCGCCGGGAAGGGATATGCTGGTGGTCCATCAGCTAACGCGAACGCAGAAGACTTGTTACCACCGGTGGCAGCCACGCTCTGGTTTGCCAGCACTGGTAGATTCTGTGTCACTGTGTGACCAAAGATCGAGCCGAAGACGCCGAGGTCAAAGCTGCGCCCATACCCGGCACGAATGACTGTTCTTGGATCGAGCTGGTAAGCAACACCAATTCTGGGCGCCAGTGCTTTCCAGCCCGGAGCCCAATTGAGGTTGCTGGCAACTCCACCGACTTCTGCAACACGGATGAATCCATCGTTGATGTTCAGCAGGCCGCCGTGTTCTGGGCCATTCACAGTTTCCGGGAAATACAACTCCCAGCGTAATCCATAGTTCACAGTCATCTTGCTGTTTGCGCGCCACGTATCTTGTCCATAGAAGAAGAGACGCTTCTGGAATTCCTTTGCGTTCAGCGAGCCGGCAATACTCTCATTTTGGATGTACCGTCCAAAATTCGTGACATCGCCCAACACGAAGGTGGCAAATCCAAGACCGCCGGAGCCATTATTGGAGGTTGGTCCATTCCCGAATGCAAGCAGTCCGGCGCGGTCTGTATCGCTTGGAACACGCAGGTTGCGGGCATAGCGGAAGTCCGCTCCAACTTTGAGGGAGTGGTTGCCGATGACTTTTGTCCAGTTATTAACGCCCTGGAACTGATCTTCCCTTTGCGTTGTCGGACAGTTGCAGCGTGTAATGTTCAAGCCAGAGCCGTATTGCGCACCACCGCTTGTCGGGTTGTTCGGATTTTGGAGAGCGGTTGCTCCTACGTCGGTGATGTTAAAACCCGATGCGCCCGACGTGAACCGGTCACCAAAGTTCAGTCCAGGAATGCCGAGGTTCTGGGCGAACTCAACCCCCTGATCATATTTGCCGGTTGTGATGTTGTAACGGTAGTAGCCGAGCCGGAAGTCTGTCAGCAATGAGCTGTTGATAGCGATATCGGCGCCGGTAGCCAGGCTGGCATTCGCGCCGTCTGAGGTGCCGCCAAATCCGTTAATGCCAAAACCAGCTCCACCGGCAGGGCCGAACAGTGTGCCCCCGCTCAGAACGTCGGTGAAGCGGCTGAAGCGCTCGAAGACGTGGATTGTCGGGGTTGCAGACCAGTCGACACGCTGGTCCCACTGGTCATTATTGAAAATTCCATTACCGGTGCCGGCAAAGTTGTTCTGCAGACCGCCGAAGTTGCCGCCAGAGTTTGGGGTATAAGGCTGCAGCAGCTTGAGTAGATTTAAAGCCGGCTGAGAGAGCTGGCCTGCCGGTATGACGCTGTTAGGGTATGGTGTGCCAGTCTGATCGAAGATCAAGGGCTGATTGGGAGCTGTTGAAGGGGCTAACGCCGTCTGATATTGGCTGAAGTCGCAGCCCTGAACGCTGCCTGCAAAAGGAGCAGCTTCTCCGAGGCATGTTGAGATCAGATGCACCGAGGGAACTGTCATGATTGCCGAGCTGCCCAGCTTCTGCCGGAGACCCTGGTAATCACCAAAAAAGAACACTCTGTCCTTGATAATCGGACCACCAATGGATCCGCCAAACTGATTATAGAGACCACCGGGAATGAACTGGCCTGTTACAGGGTTGCGCGTGGCCTGTTGATATGGATCGCGCGCGAGATTCGCATTGCTCTGACGGTAGTAAAAGGCGCTGCCGTGGAAGGTGTTGGACCCGGATTTCGTCTGCGCCGTGACAACGGCCGAAACCGCTTTGCCGAATTCCGCGTCGAAATTCTGCGTTGCAATCTTTGCTTCCGTAACTGCATCCAGTGCTGGATTGATGACGATGATTCCGAGGATCGGATCCTGGTTGTCAGTGCCATCCAGCTCATAGGCAACGCCACCGAACGCTTGTCCGTCAATCTGGATTTGCTGGCTGCCCTGAGGATTCTCATCAGCGGCGTGCGCCCAGGTCAATTGCTGTGCGCCAGGCAACAACAACTGGAGACTGGTGAAATTTCGGTTTGCGAGCGGCAGGTCTGAAACGGTCTGCGTGCTGAACACCTTTGAAATCTCTGCGCGGTCTGTTTGCAATACAGGAATCGCATCTGCATTGACTTGAACTGTTTGGCTCGCTCCGCCGACGGTGAGCTGGGCGTCGACCCTGGGAGATGTATCTGCGTAAATCTGAATATGTTGCGCGACGAACGTCGCAAAACCTTGCGCCTCGATCCTTATGCTGTAGAGATCGGGGATAAGGTGCTCAATCCTGTATTCACCAGAGTCATTCGTTTGGGCTGTAACCGCGACACCTTTCGCTTCGTCCGTCACTGTTACGGTCGCGTTCGGAACAACCGCACCGGTGTTATCGGTGACGGAGCCATACACGGACCCGTAAATTGCCTGCGCATTTGATGTGAGAGGAAGAAAGGCGAAGAGAGCAGCACCCAAGCCGCAGGCAAGGGCCTTGCATATGCGTGTGATCATGTGGGTCTCCCAAAAGCCTTACAACTGTTTCGCTGACTCTCTGGGTATCGTCTTTGTCCCTTCCTCTGTGAATGCAAGGAAGGCAATACAGAGAGAGTGAGTCTCTTTTATTCGGTTAGAAGACGGTATCCCGCCAAGTACAACAGGCAGTAGCGGTACTTTGCCGCTGCTGAATTACCGTTCCGATCGAAGGTACATTGCCTCGACGACCGAAAACTATATTCAGATGTACTTGTGATTGTCAACAATGTAACCGTGATAGCGTTATCATTGGAAATCTGGGGCAGAGAGCGATCTAATGCCGATTGCCGCAATGCTCTGCGCCGCTGGCAATCGCCAGGGCCAGTTGGCGGGCGCGCCCATTATCTGGGGAGAAAAGCAGCAGGCGGATGAGTGTTTGCTGTGCGGCTGCGGTATCGCCCAGCGCGCATTGCGTCACCGCAAGATCATATCCGGCTGCCAGCTGTGCCGGATCATGGCTGAAAACAGAGTTCCAAAGCCGCTCGGCCTCTGCGGCATCCCCTCCCTGAATTCGTAGAATGGCTAAATTTCCAGCCGCTGCGCTGTTCAGGGAGTCGTCTTTGAGTGCCGCTTGATATTCGCGTTCTGCCCGTGCTTTATCCCCGCCTGTTTGCTCAAGGTAACCAAGCTGCGTGTGAAGCTCCGGGTCAATTGTTTTTTCGGCTGAAGAATCTTCAGCCGTTTGCAGAAGCTTCGATCCCTGGGCCTGCGCACCATGATTGCCCTGCAACGCCATCTGCGCATATGCCAACCCATATTCGCGCGGCGTTGCTGGCAGATTGCCTACCGTCGTCAGTTCTTGCGATTTCGATGGAGCGCCTTCCACCGTCACACCTACCACGCGCTGAATGCGGTGATCCGTCACCTGTTCATGTGCAATATCTTCAGTCGATTGCCTGGGCATGTGACAGGATGCGCAGTCCTGATTCTCGGGATGGTGTTTCTCCACGAACGAAGCATTGCTGTGGCAGGCAATACACTTGTTGCGATAAAAGCTGACGCGCTCTTCAGGGGTGGGAGAGCTGTGCGGATCGTGACATGTGGTGCAGGTGAGGCGGTCGCCGCTCTTCTGTTTGCACTTGCTTTCCAGTAACGCTTCCCACTGGCTGGTGGCACGGCCCGCAGGGCCAGTCTCATTCTTGTGAACAAAATAAGTAACGTGATCGAAGAGGTTATCGCCTGGGCGATACGAGGTCAGGCTGTGTCCCAGCCGTGCAATGGCCGATTCCCCTTCCAGATGACACTGAAGACAAATTGAATCGCGGCGAACCGCTTCCAGATTGTCAGGGTTCATGATCGGGCCATTACCATTCTGCGCGAGATGCGCCGAGGCATCCCCATGGCAGCTCTGGCAAGCGATCCCTCCATGCATAAATGGCGAGCTCGCAAAATGGTTTCTGCCTCCAGGCAGGGACGGCTGCACGTCGCTGGCATGGCAATGCAGGCAGCCCGGATCGACCGGCAGCGTCAGCGGCATTTCGATAGCGTGCAGGTAGTTCGGCGCCATGTCCCACATCTGTTTTTTCGCATACCAGTTGACTGGAATCTCAAACCAGAAACCTTCTTGCTGAAAGAGATAGGTACGGCCACGTCTTCCTGAACCAAGATAGTAGAGCAGCTCCTGTTGCCCATCGAGCGATCGCGTCGGGTCGGGACTCGCCCGCTGGTAGGAGAGCCATGCTCGCCCGTCCCTCAAAAACAGGCGGTAGTGAATCCCAGAAGCCGCATGCGTAAAGTCGCCGGGTATCAAACCATCGACTGCGGCACCGCTGGCCCGCGCCATCGGGGTGCGTTCATAACTGTCATAAATCTGTTGATGGCACTTCGCGCAGGCACTGTCAGGGTTGTGCTTGTTCTCCGCGGCTGGCGCAGCAAAAGACCTTCCCCCAAAAACGGCCGCGAGCACAATTGCCAAAAACAGAGCCCGCACTATATGTGTCCTGCGCCGCATAAAAATATGACTTACCTATATATCACTGTGGGCAGAGGTTCGTGGTGAGAGTATTCCGAGAGTATTTATAGATCGGGACTCTCACCATGACGGCTACTGCTTTTTAGGGATAGACAGATCGGCGGGGGGTGTTACTTTATAGACCGCTGAAAAATTGCGCTGATTGATGCCGAGACTCAACCGTCCGCGTGAATCGATGTAGAAGAGTGGTTTACCAACTGGTACATCGCTGAACGTCTTCTCAAACGGGAATTGGTATTTGTGCCCATTCAGTGTTACCGGAACCGTATCGCCTATCTGATAGCCGAGCTTGGCAAAGGTATCCGCCGGTACGTTCAGTACCAGGTTCCCAAAAGGGCCGTCGGTTCCAATAACCTGCCCATGCAATCCCGAGTCGTCGATAGTCGCCGAGTGGATATCCAGCCTTACCAGCTTCGAAACATCAAGCTCCGGACCTGCCTGCGTCCAGTCGTCGCCGCGTGCCAGGTGAGCGCCTGCTGGTGAAAAGATGTCGCGCCCATGGAAAGTAGAAGAAAGCTTGGCGCCAATCATCCATTGCGGATTCGTAATCTCGTGCGCAGCCTCAATACCATCGCGGTCCTGAACCAGGGTCAACAGCCCATTATCGGGAAGGACAAAATACTGGCCAACTTTCGATTTCGCAATAATTGCTTTGCGCGAGCTGCCAACGGTGGGGTCGATGACGACGACAAAGATCGCGTCCTTCTGAAAATAGGGCGCAGATCCCGCAAGAAACCGTGCGCCTTCCGCGATATCGAATGGTGTTACCTGATGCGTGATATCGATCACGCGTACGCCGGGAGCGATGCCATCCATGACCGCCTTGCAGATACCGATTGCGTCATCGCGCACATCAAAATCGGTCATGAATCCGATGGTATGCAGCGGGGCAGGCGGCATGGTTGTCTGCACCGTATTGCAACCGGTAAAGACAAAAAGGAATGTTAACGTGGCGGACGAGGCGATTAGAAGTCTACGCAGGGAAGAAAACAAGCAACATCTCCTGAGGAGAAAATGGAAAGCATTGGTATGACTGTAGCAGGAGGACCTAACGCCGTAACGCAAAAGCGACAATCGTACTGCCGTGGCGTTGAGACGCCGTCTCTACTTGCGACGTAAGCTCTTCCTCCAATCCTTCTGTGCCCAGGTACATCTCGCACGCCGCAATCTCTTCCTCGCTGGCGCCGTGATAACAAAGTTCGCACACTCCCAGACCCTCTTCTGACCGCACAGGAGGACCGAACACGCGGCAAGTCATAGGTCGCGCAGCATACAGGTCGCACATGCCTGTTTCTGGATCGAGAACGGGACAAGGTTCATCGTTGGCAAACTCCGCGAATCGGTCCTCTGCTTCCGGCGAGTCATCGAGAATTCCAGTCTGCGTATCACCCGGAAAATCAGCTGCGATCCGCGCAATGGAGAGTTGCACACGTTCGAGCACTCGCGCTGCCCGTTCTGGATCGGATTGCTCAAGAGTCTGGAATCCTGAGCGCAGGCGTTCAACATCGAGTTGGCTGATGGCAAACGCACCAACGCAGCATTGTGTGCATCCTGGATGGCAGACAAGCCATGAGCCACTGCGGCGAGCCGCATCGGCAAGCGCTGCATCCACGATTTGTACAAGCTGCTGATCGCCGCAAGGTAGCACTCTTCAAGCATAGTCACAAAATTGACACGGAACATCCTATCCATTCGATTTTAGTTATGGCTGCGATAGGAGACGAATTTGATTCGATTGGCTGTATTCTGTCATCAATATCTATCGGGAGAATTGCTTGCCAAAGAAAACTCTCTTGTGGATACGACGAAAGCCAGGAATGTCCGCTGTCGTCAGTGCTAATTTCTTGGTCTTTTGCCTGTTCTTGACCGTCAAACCACTGGCTGCGCAGGATAATTACGAAATCCAGGTATATGGCGCAGAGA
>DATHQH010000034.1:0-25120 GCA_035482895.1 Alloacidobacterium sp.
GAAAAAATATCGGACAGGAGGGTTTCAGCGGAAGGCACGTCACTAGAAGCAAATGCTGCTACAACGGCAGCGTCAGCAGACATCGCAATTCTCACCTTCCGCACCTGATTGGTCGCGCCATCTGTATATGTCCCCCGAGTATCAGCGGCAATAATCATCCCGCCGGCACAAAGCATTCCGATGCCAATCGTCATTCTTACCCGTTTCTTTACAGGTCTGTGTCGGGGTACAGGAACCCCAAAACGAGGTCTGCGGAACTCGCTGACTCCTTTCGTAAGCATGCTCTTAATCCTCGACTTTTGCCAAAGTGATAATCCCGATTCCGTGTCACGCATTCCTGAGACCATGAGGCCGATCTGAAAGGGATTGTCGTGTGCAGGGTCAATCGATAGACTTGCCGGAATGAAAAGACCCGGGCTGTATTTCGCATCTCTTTTGTTACTTCTGCCTGTGAATGGTGCCAATGGCAGTGTTCCCGATACCTACAAAGGCCAACCGTTTCAGGATGCGGCGCATACGTCGGGTCCGCAGGTGATTCCGGGACGGGTGCAGGCGGCGTTGTATGACCTGGGTGGCGAGGGTGTTGCCTATCACGATGTGGACGCGATTAACCATGGCAGCGGGGAGTTGAATTACCAGCCGGGACACTGCGAGGAGGGCGTTGCCGCCTCCATCTGCCACTTTCGCGAGAAGGAAGGGGTCGATATCTCCTATGTAAAGAAAGGCGCGGACCTGCGGCACCAGGCCCCGGTAATGCCGGAATGGCAGCAGCTGTATATCGGCTGGTCGGAGGATGGCGAGTGGACGAACTACACGGTGGATGTGAAGAAGGCCGGGACGTACCGGATTGTCACCATGTACTCGAACACTCCGCAGACGGTCCGGTTTTCGCTGAACGACAAGCCTGCGGCAGAGTGCACATTGCCTGCGTATCCGCTATGGCACGATCCGGATTGGATGATCTGGCATACCTGGAACAAGGCCGATTGTGGAGAGATCACTTTTCCGGAGGCGGGTCTGCAACTGCTGACGCTGCATTACAAGAGCGGGAATAATTTTGCTTATTTTGATTTTGTGCCTGCGGGGAAGTGAGGCTGGGTCGCGCTGTGAAGGAAGTCTGACTTTGGAATTCCCTGCACGCGAAATCCGCGTGCAGGGGCCGGTTTCGGTCGCGAGAGGGCATTCTGCGTACGTCCGGAAAATGTGCTTGACTCAGTCCGGCAGCGCCAATAGATTGGCTCCTAAATTTACCGGACCCTAATTTACCGGACTCTGGTTCCGAGGTGATGATGAAAGTATCCCGAGCGGCCCTCCTGCTTGTTTCCACTATCTTTCCATTGATTTCCACAGTCGTTCCTGCGCAACGCCAGTCCTTTGCTCCTGACCATCCGCGCATGGTGGGTTATTTGCCCGAATGGATGATTTACAGCGGTTACTACCCGAAAAATCTCGCAACCAATGGGTCGGCGAAACAGCTTACGCATATTCTTTATGCGTTCGCTAATCTTCCCGCTCCGGGCTCTCCCGGAGCGGGCACCTGCCAGCTTGGCGATCCATGGGCGGATTATGAGACGCCGGTAAGCGCAGCGGACAGTGTCGACGGCGTAGGTGATACCAATACGAACGGGCTGCAAGGCAATTTCAACCAGCTTCTGAAGCTGAAGAAAAAATACCCCAATCTGCGAGTGCTGATTTCGATCGGTGGATGGTCGTGGTCGAGCGGCTTCTCCGCTGCGGCAAGCACGGATGCCTCACGGAAAGCATTTGTGTCTTCCTGCATTCAAACTTTTATCGCCGGACAGTTCACCGACCCGCTGGATTACAACGTGACGCAGCCCGGCATCTTTGACGGAATTGACATTGACTGGGAATACCCGGGTGCTTGCGGCAACACCTGCTCCTACAGCCCGAACGACACGGAAAATTTTACTTTGCTGATGCAGGAGTTTCGCCGTCAGCTCGATGCAATGACTGCCGTAACTCACAAGCAGTATGACCTGAGCATTGCCGCGCCCGCCGGCGCAGAAGACTACTCGCTGATCCAGTTGGGCGAGGTGCAGAAGTCTCTCACATTTATCAACCTGATGACGTACGACCTGAATGGCGCGTGGAATAATTACGCCGATCACGCGGCGCCCCTGTTCACCGCGCCGAACGATCCGATCGCGGCAGACAAAGGAAACAGTTTGGCCGGTGCAGTTACCGCCTATCTAAAGGCGGGTGTGCCGGCACAAAAGATCAATGCCGGTATTCCGTTCTATGGGCATGGATGGGTCGGTGTTCCGGCGAAAAACCACGGGCTGTATCAATCGGCAACGGGTGGTGCACCCGACGATCAGGCCAACTATAATGTGCTCAAAACGCTTACCGGTTTCAACAGTTACTATGACCCGCTGAGCGGCATGGCGCACTGGATCTACAGCCCGTCTACGCAGACGTTCTATTCCTATGACGACGAAATCACCGTGTTTACCAAGGCTCTGTATATCCGCACGGAGCACCTGGGCGGCGCGATGTTCTGGGACGTTACAGGCGATGACACGCAGGGAACGCTTCTGCACTCGGTCTATGCAGGGTTGCAGACATGGTAGCGTGGCGGGGTGGAGAAGAAATTTGATGCATGTATGTTCCCCCACTCCTGGCGCAGGGGTGGGGGAACACTCTATCGGTGTCAGATTTTCAGAATGAAGAATGAGTAGAATGCTCAGTATTTAACGATCAGATCGCTGATTTCAGACAACGAAGATGTCTCTGCGGCGAAGGTGAAGGTTCCTTTTTCTTTGATCTCACGTGATGCGCTAATGAAAGCTGTCAGGGCGGCTCGGCTGAGGGCTGAGCCGACGCTGATGCGGCGCACTCCCAGGGCTGCCAGTTCGGCAACGGAGAATTGGGCCGCTCCTTTTAATCCTGCCAATACATTTACCGGTTTTTTTACAGACGCGCAGAGGGTACGAATATCTTCGGCGCGGGTGATGCCGGGGGCGTAGAGGACTTCGGCCCCGGCTTTTTCGAAGGCTTGCAGGCGCCGGATGGTGTCGTCGAGGTCAGGGTTGCCGTGGAGATAGTTCTCGGCGCGAGCGACGAACATAAAGGGGAAGGGCAGGGCGCGGGCTGCTTCCGCGGCTGCCGCGACGCGCGCGACAGCGTGTTCGAAAGAGTAAATGGGACCAGCCGGGTCGCCGGTGGCGTCTTCGATGGAGCCGCCGACCAAACCCGCTTCTGCGGCGAGGCGGATGGTTTCGGCGACGGCTTCGGGGGAGTGGCCGTATCCATTTTCGAGATCGGCTGCTACCGGAAGATGGGTCGCGTCGACAATGGACTTGGCGTTGGCCAGGGCTTCGTCGCGGGTGATACTGGCGGTTCCGTCGCGGCGGCCAAGGGTGATCGCCAGGCCACCGCTCGTGGTCGAGAGAGCTTGAAAGCCGAGAGCGGTGAGAATGCTTGCGGTACCCGCGTCCCACGGATTGGCGACGATTAGGGGGTCAGGACCATTGTGGAGGGACTGAAAGACGGAGGCTTTTTCGGCTTGGTTGGGCATGGGTCGAGTTTACCGAAGGACTTCGTCGGGCGGAGGAACATGAGATGAGCAGTGGAGGAAATCAGGGTGGAGAGGATCATGCCGTCCCACACTTCGCTGCGCGAAGTGTGGGACACCTTTTTTGGGGCTGACGCCTAAGCATGCTGCGCTGAGGATGGCAGTTTTTATCCCGGATCGTTACTGCGTGGCTGCTGTAGGCGGCCCTTGTTGCTGACTCTCTGGGGGCGGGGCCTCGCCATGCGGTGGTGCCGGCGCTTTGGGGCGGTTGGTGAGTTTGAAGCCGTCGCGGATGACGTAGAAATTCTGCTCCGGCAGATCCGCTTCGAGCAGTTTGCCATCGGTTGAGTAGAAGAGCTCGATGGTGATGGCGTTCTGCGAGCTGATGGCGGCGCTGGTATATCGAACGTGCACGGGCTGGCCATTCAGGCGGCCTTGCATATCTGGTTTTGGGGAAAACTTTACCGGCACCAGGAAGCCATTCTCTTTGGGGATGAGCGCCCAGGAGTTAGAAGGAGAACGCATGGCGACCTGCGCGAGCAGCATGTAGCCCGCCGGATCGAGGTCGGTGAGCATGACGGTATTGAGGTCGCGATCGATGGCATTCTGTTCCTGCTGGCCATTGGCGGAGATGTCGAGTTTGAACTGGCGGCCGGTGGGATCAGATTTGAGGCCAAAGCTGACGGCTTTACCGTTGACGACTCCGCTGAGCTGGGCAGCGATGAGATTGAGAGAGGTGTCGACCTTCTGCGTATTGGAGAAGGCGTAGCTGAATTTACTCTCGGTCATCTTGCCGTTCGAGGTGAGGATGTATTTGTTGGGCGCGTTCTGGATGGTGTAGCTGGCTGCGCCCAGATCTTTACCGTCCTGCTGGATGGTGTAGCTGACGGTGCCCGGGTTAAGTGCTGCGGTCTGCGCAAAGGATGCGGAAGTGAGGGCAGCGGCGCAGAGAAAAAGGTTCAATCGCTTCATTGCTGGAGTGTTTTCCTCCCTAAAAGATTAAACACAGGTTGCGGGAGAAAGTAGCGGGTAAGGTGCGCGCTTTGCGTGGACTGAGACACAGCTTCGTTGCGGGTCCTTCGGCTTCACTCAGGATACATTTTTTTTACTCTAACGAAATACCCCACCTCAGCTTCGCGAAGGTGGGGTACGTGGTTTATCGCTAGCCCTGAGCCCTATTTTTGGGCATGGTCGAAGCGCTTGTTGATTTCCTCCCAGTTGACGGTGTTCCACCAGGCGGCGAGGTAGTCGGGACGCTTGTTCTGATACTTCAGATAATAGGCGTGCTCCCAAACGTCGTTCCCGAGGATGGGATGGTGGCCCTGCGAGAGGGGCGAGTCCTGGTTGGCGGTGGTAGTGATTTTGAGTTTGCCGCCGTCCCACAAGAGCCAGCCCCAGCCGGAGCCGAATTGCTTGGCTGTGGTCTCGTTGAACTGCTTCTTGAAGGCTTCGAAGTCGCCGAAGTCTTTGCGGATCTGCTCGGCGATACGGCCTGTTGGCTCGCCGCCGCCGCCGGGCTTCATGATCGTCCAGAACATGGTGTGATTGACGTGGCCGCCACCATTGTTGCGCACGGCGCTACGAACGTCTTCCGGAACATTATTCAGATTGCGAAGCAGGTCTTCAGCCGTGTGCTTGGCGAGGTCAGGATGCTTCTCGATAGCCGCGTTGAGATTGGTGATATATGCCTGATGATGCTTGTCGTGGTGAAGCTTCATCGTGGCTTCGTCGATGTAGGGTTCGAGAGCGGAATAGTCATACGGTAGAGGTGGGAGTTCGTGTGCCAAAGCTTTCCTCCTGGTACTGTTTGTGTTCTATGGTCACGATGGACCGTGAATGTCTCGGGTTAGGTGAACCCTGTGTGCGTCCTCAATCATAAGGGATGCGGGAAGCTGGTGTTTGGGTACAGGGAACCGGAGGAAGAAATTTTATTCGTGTTGAAACAGCCATTGCCTTAGCTTCGCGAAGGTGGGATGCCCGGGGAAAGGGCGAGATTGTGCTTTCCCACCCTTTCACAACTGGCGGTACATGACGAAGGCGTCGATGTAGCCTTGCGTCGGGTGGTGGAAGGCGCCGGGCAGACGGCCCATGATTTCGAAGCCGAATTTCTGCCAGAGGCGGATTGCTCCTTCATTGCTGCTGATCACGATATTGAATTGCATGGCGCGGAAGCCGCGGTTGCGGGCGTGGTCCAGGGAGTGGGTACACATGGCGCTGGCGATGCCGCGGCCCGTGGCTGTGGGTGCGGTCATATATCCGCAATTGGCGACATGGCTGCCCCCGCCTTGTTGATTCGCACGAAGATAATAGGTGCCGAGAATTTCTCTTTTGCCTTCTCCATCTTCTTCCGCAACAAATACGTCGTGATGGGGTGCATACCAATAGCGGAGGGCTTGCTCGCGGGTGAAGTCACGCGGGAGGGTATAGGTTTCCCCTGCGCGGATGGTGGGTTCTAGAATTTTCCATACTGCGTCCGCATCCAGACTTGAAGAAGGACGAATTGAAATCATGACGTTAGAATAGCCATTCGACGCGATACGGGACGCATTTCTATTGTTTCGATACACTCATAAGAAGTGCTTTGTGGATGCTGTTCCATGGGGCAAGGGGGAACGGTTGGAGTCATTTTCCTTAAGGGCAAAGCGCTTCGGTTCCTGCTGTGTTTAAGGCACGGTTAAGCCGTGCCTCCTCGAAGAAGCAAAACCCTGGTGAGCGGCGTCAAGCTTCTTGCCATCAGAGACTGCTAGAGACTTTCTGAGTTTGGGGCGTTCACGTATAACCCGTCGGCAACTTTTGCGCACCGCTGGGGCCTCTGGCATGCTGGTGCTTGGTGCGCCCGCCGTCAGCGTAGCTGAGGGTTTCCAGAATCAACAACAGGCTCCACCGGTGAAACCGGGACAGGAGCCGACGACCGAGGCGCAGGCGGCGCAGCAGTTTCAGCGCGGTACGGGCGTCTTCATCAACCGGCCACTGACCCAGGTATCAAAGCAGGCCGATGCGCTGCTCGATGATCTGGAAGGGCGCGCGTGCGATTTCTTTTACAACGAAGCAAGTCCTAAGACGGGACTGGTGCGCGACCGGACTCCTGCGGCTGGCCGGTCCTTGAGCCGGGTGGCCAGTATTGCGGCTACGGGCTTCGGACTGAGTGCGATGTGTATTGCGGCGAAGCGGAATTATCTGCCGAAGCTGCAATGCGAGCAGCGCGTCGAGAAGACACTGGCGTTTCTGCTGGAAGATTGCCCGCATGAACACGGATTTCTATACCACTTCATCGACATTGAAAGTGGACAGCGCATGTTCGGCAGCGAGCTGTCGTCCATCGATACGGCTCTGTTGCTGTGCGGGGTGCTGCTGTGCCGCCAGTATTTTGCGGGCAATACGCGCATCGAGGCGCTGGCGACGACCTTTTACCGGCGTATTGACTGGGATTGGATGCTGAATGGAGGCACCACGCTTTCGATGGGGTGGCTTCCGGATCAGGGTTTCCTGAAACATCGCTGGGACATCTATGCCGAGCTGATGACGATGTATCTGCTGGCGATTGGATCGCCGACGCATCCGATCACAGCGGATACCTGGAACGTACTGCAGCGGCCATTGGTGCAGTTCGGCGGCATCGATTACATCAGTGGATTGGCACCGCTCTTCATTCACCAGTATGCGCATGCATGGTGCGACTATCGCGACCAGCGCGACCTGCATACGAACTACTTCACCAACTCCATTGCCGCGACGCGCGTGCATCAGTTATGGTGCCTCACGCTGGGAGCAAAATTTTCGTGGATCGATCAGGATCTGTGGGGGATTACAGCATCGGATTCGCGGGATGGGTACCGCGTGTGGGGCGGCCCTCCGGCGATGGGCCCTTTGGATGGCACGGTGGTGCCGTCGGCATGTGCGGGATCGCTGCCATTTCTACCGGCGGAGTGCTCCCATGTGCTGCTCAATATACGCCAGAAATATGGGGATAAAGTCTGGACACGATATGGATTTGTGGACGCATTCAACCCTAAGGCAAACTGGTTCGCGCCGGATATCCTCGGAATCAATCAGGGGATCAGCGTGTTGATGGCGGAAAATTTGCGGTCGGGGTTTGTGTGGGAATACTTTATGAAGAACCGCGAACTGGCGCACGCGATGCGCGAAGTGCAGTTTCATCCAGACCCGGATGCGAATACGCAGGTGCTTTGAGCGAGTTGGGGTGCAGATCACTAATTGAAATTGAGAGTGTGCCGCTTATTTCGTTTATGCTTTTCCCATTTTTGCTTCTACCGCAACACGCGAAAATCGCGCGTACCGGAGACTCCGGCTGCGCAAAGGATGAAGCATCATTTTGAGTGAACTGTCACCTTTTTCCATATTTTTTATCTAACTGGAGTAAATTGCTAATTCCGGGGGTATTAGAGAGGATGTTGACGCGATGACGGTACTAGCGCCGCATTATAAGTGGATCGATGGGCAAGGAATGGCATTTGGCGCACCCGGGCTTGAGCCCCGTTGGACTTCAAGTGCGAAGGATACGGTGGGAACGGCTTATTCGGCATCGAGCAGGGCTTGGTATACCGTATCGCACGGCATTTTGAACGAGGTCTACTATCCGACGATCGATCGGCCGCAGATTCGCGATATGCAGCTGCTGATCACCGATGGCGAAACGTTCTTTCATGAGGAACGGCGCGACCTGGATCATGAATTCGAATATGTCGATTCCGATTCGCTGGCGGTAAAAGTATGCAACCGCGACCGCAAGGGGCGTTATTCGATCACGAAGGTCATCATCAACGATCCGCATTATCCGGTGGTTCTGACGCAGGTCTCGATCGAGGGTAAGAAGGATCTGCTGGACCGCCTGAAGGTCTATGTACTGCTCTCGCCGCATATTGAAGGCGGAGGCATGGGAAATAATGCCCGCATCGCCGAGGTTGCCGGCAAGCGCGTAGCGGTGGCGTGGAAAAACCACACATCGGTGGCATTGGCGACCGATTGCGGATTCGACCGTGCGAGCTGTGGGTATGTGGGAGCCAGCGATGGCTGGCAGGACCTTCGTTACGGTTTCCAGATGGACTGGGAATTTGGCTCGGCGCTTGAGGGCAATGTTGGCGTCACTGGCGAGATCAAAGTGCACCGGGTACGCAGTTTTACTGTAGCGCTGGGATTTGGCGAGGGGCATCATGCCGCACTTTCAGCGACGATGGGCGCGTTGTCCAAGCCATTTGAAGAGCATCTGAAGCGGTTTATTGAGCAGTGGCGCCGGGCCGAGAGTCCGCGCGAGCTGATTGCCGCCTCGGCCGATGGCGGCAGACTGATGCAGATCAGCCACAATGTCATTCTCGCGCATGAGGACAAGACGTATGCGGGCGCATTCATTGCGTCCGCATCGATTCCATGGGGCTACGCCAAAGGCGATGACGACCTTGGCGGATACCATCTGGTCTGGACGCGCGACATGGTGCAGAGCGCAACTGCCCTGCTGGCCTGCGGACGCGTTGAAACAGCTCGGCGCGCGCTGGTGTATCTTGCCTGCACGCAGAAGCCGGATGGCAGTTTTGCGCAGAATTTCTGGATTGATGGGACACCTTACTGGACGGGAATTCAGCTGGATGAAGTGGCGTTTCCGATCATGCTGGCGTGGCGTCTATGGAAGCTCAATGGGCTGGGCAAGTTTGACATCGTTCCCTTCGTGGAGCGGGCAGCGGGTTTTCTGGTGCGCTATGCTCCGGTGAGCCAGCAGGAGCGATGGGAAGAAGCGCCCGGGTACTCGCCTTCCACTCTGGCAGCGGTGATTTCAGGATTGATTTGCGCGGCAGACATTGCGCGCGCGCATGGTTCGACTGAATTGGCTCAATTTTTGGAAGAGCAAGCAGATTGGCTCGAGAGCCATCTGGAAGACTGGACGGTGACGAATAACGGTGTGCTCGATCCGGAGGTGAAACGGCACTATATGCGGATTCGGCCACCGGAGTGCGGCGAACCTTATGCGCACGAGGAATGCGGCAAGGAAATGGTGCGTATCGCGAATGGACGCCCGGGTACGAACAACGAGTTTGAAGCCCGCGAAATTGTGGATGGCGGCTTCCTTGAACTGGTGCGGTACGGCGTGCGGCGCGCAGACGATCCCCTGATTGTAGACACGCTGAAGGTCATCGATAAGGTATTAAAGGTCGATACGCCGTATGGCCCGTGTTGGTATCGCTATAATCACGACGGCTATGGGCAAAGGGAAGACGGCGGTCCGTTCCAGGGATGGGGCAAGGGACGGCCATGGCCTTTGTTGACCGGCGAGCGGGCGCACTATGAGCTGGCCGCAGGACGCGATGTGCGGCCGTATATCCAGACGATCGAGAAATTTGCCTCGACTGGCGGTATGCTTCCCGAACAGATCTGGGAAGAGCCGGATCGGTACGGACTCGTGTTTGGCTGTCCTGCCGGCGCGGCCATGCCCCTGGTATGGGCACACGCCGAGTATCTTAAGCTGTTGCGTTCGGTAACAGATGGCCGTGTATTTGACCGCATTTCAGTGGTTGAGGAACGATATGGCAAGGGCAGCAGAACGAGCTCTATTGAGGTTTTCAAGTTGCGACGGCTTGTCAATAAGATTCAAGCCGGAAAGACGCTGCGAATTACCGCGCACAACCGCTTCAGGGTAATCTGGACGACGGATAGCTGGAAGACAAACCAAGTGACAGACAGCGTTACCGTGAGCCATGCGGGGTCCTTCGCAGATATACCGACGGCAGCAAAGCAGAGCGGCGCAGTTTCGTTTACTCTTTTGTGGGTAGAAGAAAACCGATGGGAAGGGCGCAATTTCGATGTGGAAATTGAGGCAGCGTCCTGAGTTCGTGTGGTAACGGTAAGCATCGATACGAAGAAGATTGGCAACTGAAGCAAACTGCAGGTCCCTCCGCTTCGCACGCCAGAGACGGCGTGCTCCGGTCGGGATGACAATTACCAGGTTATTTTCGAGCAAGGAATGACATCTTTGGGGTGCGTTGCGGATTTGCAGATCGCACCTCACCCAGGCCGAAATTCTTATGGAGCGTGAAGTTATGAGCGAACTGGATCAGCTTTCGATTAATGCACTTCGTTTTCTTGCAGTCGATGCCGTCGATAAGGCGAAAAGCGGCCATCCGGGCGCGCCGTTAGGCGATGCGCCGATTGCGTACCTGCTCTTCCACAAATACATGCGGCACAATCCGAAGAACTCGCACTGGCCGAACCGCGACCGCTTTGTGCTTTCGAACGGCCATGCTTCGGCGCTGCTGTATGGCGTGCTGCATCTTTCCGGCTACGACCTGAGCATTGAGGACCTGCAACAGTTCCGGCAGTTTGGGTCAAGGACGCCGGGGCATCCGGAGCGCGGCGACACGGATGGCGTGGAAGTCACGACTGGACCGCTGGGACAGGGTCTCGCCATGTCGGTCGGGCTTGCCATCGCGGAGAAGCATCTAGCCGCTGTCTATAACCAGCCGGGCTTCGACATTGTCGATCACTATACCTATGGCCTCTGCGGCGATGGCGACTTGATGGAAGGCATCTCGCATGAAGCGGCATCGCTGGCCGGAACGCTGAAGCTGGGGAAGCTGATCTTCTTCTACGACGACAACCAGATCTCGCTCGACGGGCCAACGGAGTTGTCATTCACCGAGGATGTCGAGAAGCGTTTCGAGGCCTATCACTGGCATGTACAGAAGGTGGCGGACGGCAACGATCTCGATGCGATTTCGAAGGCACTGGAAGCGGCCAGAGCGGTGACGGACAAGCCGTCGATCATTGCGGTGCGGACGGTGATCGGCTACGGTAGCCCGATTGCGGGCACGAACAAAGTGCATGGCGAGGCTCTGAAGCCTGAAGAGGCGATCGAGACCAAGAAGAACCTTGGCTGGCCTGCGGATAAGTTTTTCTATGTGCCGGATGAGGCGCAGAAGAACTGGTCGACGATTCTGGATCGTGGCGCAAAGTACGAGCAGGAGTGGAAAGCGCTTTTCGCCGAGTATAAGAAGAAGTTTCCGGAGCTGGCGGCTGAGTTTGAGCGTACACAAGCGGGCAAACTGAAGGATGGCTGGGAGAAGACGATACCCACATTCCCGACGGAAAAGCCGATGGCGACGCGCAATGCCGGCAACGCAATTATGAATGCGTTTGCCAAGGACGTGCCGGAGTTGATTGGCGGCGCGGCTGATCTGACCGCTTCGACGAAGACGATCCTGAAGGATGGCGGGAATTTCCATCTCGATCCCAAGGGCCGGAACATCTGGTTCGGCGTGCGCGAGTTTGGCATGTGCGCGGCGGTGAATGGGATGGCGGCGCATGGCGGCCTGATTCCTTACGGTTCGACGTTCTTCACCTTCTCCGATTACTGCAAGTCTGCGCTGCGGATGGCGGCGATCATGCACACGCAGTCGTTGTTCATTTTCACCCACGATTCGATTGCCCTGGGCGAGGACGGTCCGACGCACCAGCCGATCGAGCACCTGATGATGCTGCGCGCGGTACCGTTCCTGACGGATTTCCGTCCGGCGGACGCGAATGAGACTGCGGCAGTGTGGCGGCTGGCGTTGGAGCGCAAGAGTCCTTGCTTCATGGCTCTGTCGCGGCAGGACTTGCCGATTCTCGATCCAGGGAAGCACAACATTTATGAAGGCGTGAAGCACGGCGCATACATTGTGGAGCAGGGCAGCGATGCGCCAGACCTGTTGATCGTGGCTACGGGCGCTGAGCTTTGGCCATCACTGGATGCCGCAGCTGCTTTAAAAAAGGAAGGCGTAACGGTACGCGTCGTTTCGATGCCGAGCTGGAAGATTTTTGAAGAGCAGAGTGCCGAGTACAAGGCCTCGATTTTCCCGGACCATCTGCCAAAACTGGCGGTTGAGGCGGGCAGCCCGATCGGTTGGTGGAAATATGTAGGACGGCATGGCGATGTGATTGGCCTGGAACGCTTCGGCGCATCGTCTCCGGGAAAGAAGGCACTCGAGGAATTGGGTTACGGCGTAAATAACATCGTGAGTCGTGCCCAAGCACTCCTGGAAAGCGCAAAGAAGTCCGAAGCAGCGCTGGCGGGGAAGTAACGCAATGAAGTTGGCGATTGCAGCAGATCACGCGGGCTTTCCTTTAAAAGAGGAAGTCCGCGGCTATCTGGAGCGCCTGGGGCACGAAGTCATCGATCTGGGCGCATACAACGCGGAGCCATCCGATTATCCCGACTTTGCGGAGGCGGTAGGCAAAACGCTGGCTGCGGGACGCGTCGAGCGTGGCATTCTAATTTGCGGCAGCGGCGTGGGTGTAAATGTAGCGGCAAACAAGATGCCAGGCGTTCGCGCCAGCATGTGCCATGATACCTACTCCGCGCACCAGGGGGTGGAGCACGATGATATGAACGTGCTCGTGCTGGGCGCGAGAATTATTGGGACAGCGCTGGCTTTCGATCTGGTCGCAGCTTATTTGAACGCGAAGTTTCAGAAGCAGGAAGAGCGTTTTGTGCGCAGGCTGAACAAGATGAAAGCGATTGAGGCGCGCAATATGCCGGAAGCCGCAAAATTGGAAAATCATTCCTTTAAGTAAATCGACGAAAGAGAAGCACGGCAGGGCGCACGAATGGCTCAGGAGCTGCAATGACAACCATCACTACCATTTTGTGGGACGTTGGCGGAGTCTTGCTAACGAATGGCTGGGACCACGAGGAGCGCGCCGCGGTGCTTTCGCATTTTGGAGTCGACCGCGAGGCCTTTGAGCAGCGCCATCCAGACGTGAACGATGTGTGGGAAAAAGGCTTGATAACGGTCGAGGAGTATCTGCAGAAGACTGTGTTCTTTGAGCCTCGTAAATTTACAGCCGACGAATTTGTCGAGGTGATGAAAGCGCAATCGAAAGTGCTGGAAGACAGCGCAATCGAAATCCTTGGTCAACTTGGCGCATCTGATTCATTAGTGCTAGGAATGCTGAACAATGAAGCGCGTGAGCTAAATGACTATCGGATCGAAACCTTTAAACTGCGCAGATTTTTCGACGGCTTTCTGAGTTCCTGCTACGTAGGACTGCGCAAACCCGATACGCGTATGTTCAAGCTTGCATTGGATATACTGCAGCGTGATCCACGGGAGATCGCATTTGTAGATGACCGCCTTGGCAATGTGGAGGCGGCGAATGAAGTGGGCATGCGCGGGATTCACTATGAAGGAGCCGAGTCGTTGAAGCATGAGCTCGAAGCTTTAGGGATCAAGCTCTAACGGGAAGCGCTGATTCGCGGTCTTCGCGCGACGCGAAGGCCAAAACTTTTCCGACCGCATTCGCGATTCTGAGCAATGCGTTTGGTTACCCAGTCAGGAAAGACAAGCAGGAGATCGAATATGGCAACGACGGAAGTAAAGATCGCTCCAGAGGATGTAGAAGCGGCATCGCAGCGGAACGAACGCATTGCCAACCCAGGGGTGGTCGTGATCTTTGGCGCGTCAGGGGACTTGACCAAGCGCAAGCTGCTCCCCGCGCTCTTTCATCTGGAACAACAGGGGTTGCTGCCGAAAGAGTTTGCCATTGTCGGTGTAGCGCGGCGGGATTTGAAGAGCACATTCGCGCCCGATATGAAAGACGGCATCCTGAAGTATGGCGGCGGTAAAGAGGGCGACAGCAAGGTCGACGAGTTCATCAAGAAGGTGGATTATCACGAGATGAACTTTGACGACGATGCCGGCTATGCCGATTTGAAAGCAATGCTTGAGAAGATCGATAAAGAGCATGGAACCCAGGGCAACCGGCTGTTTTATCTCGCGGTGGCTCCTGAATATTTTTCCGACATCATCGATCGGCTGGGCAAGCATGGCATGGCGCACCCTGAGAAAGGCCATGCGCGGGTGATCATCGAGAAGCCATTCGGGCACGATCTGGAATCGGCCAAAGCGCTGAATAATGATGTGAACAAAGTCTTTGATGAAGAACAGATCTTCCGCATCGATCATTATCTCGGCAAAGAGACAGTGCAAAACATCCTGGTCTTTCGCTTTGCCAACGGGATTTTTGAGCCGATCTGGAACCGCAACTACATCGATCATGTGCAGATCACGGCGGCAGAAAACATTGGCATTGAGGGTCGCGGGCCATTCTATGAAAAAGCCGGAGCACTGCGCGATGTCGTGCAAAACCACATGATGGAATTGCTCTCATTTGTGGCAATGGAGCCTCCCGTATCGTTTGAGGCGGCCTCCGTGCGCGGAGAAAAGGTGAAAGTATGGCGCGCGATCAAGCCGATTCCGATTGAGAACACGGTGCGCGGCCAGTATGCGCTAGGTACGATGGATGGCCAGCAGGTACAGGGATACCGCGAAGAGGATCGCGTGGACCCGAATTCGACCACGGAGACTTTTACGGCCATAAAGCTAGAGATCGAGAACTGGCGCTGGGCCGGTGTCCCGATTTATCTGCGTGCAGGCAAACGGCTGGCAAAACGGGCGACGGAGATCACGATCCAATTCAAGCAACCGCCGCTGTTACTTTTTGACCGCCTCGGTGGAGGGCCGTGCAACGAGATCCAACCGAACCTGCTGATCATCCGCATTCAGCCGGACGAAGGCATCTCGCTACGTTTTGGCGCCAAGGTGCCGGGACCGGATACGAATGTTTGCCCGGTGGTGATGGACTTCCAGTATGCCACCGCGTTTGGTGTGAATTCCGCGAATGGCTATGAGCGGCTGTTGCTGGACGCGATGCTTGGTGACCAGACGCTGTTTGCGCACCGTGATGGCGTAGAGGCGACGTGGGCGCTGTTCACGCCGGTACTAGAGGCATGGACGAAGGCCAAGCCGAGAGATTTTCCCAACTACACCAGCGGTACCTGGGGGCCTAAGGCCGCCGATGGTCTGATTGGGCGAGATGGCAGGCAGTGGCACAAGATTTAGAAAATGAGTTTCGATCGGGGAGTGGTTTCCACCTTTTCGCAAACTGCGTGAAGGAGGGGGCACCCGGCTCCGAGAGGATTCAAGGGAATTGTGACGCATGGCGAAAAAGATAGCAGTCGAATATCGGATATACGATGGGCCAGACGCGCTGGCATATGCGGCGGCAGAGCATTTTCTGGAGCAGGCACAGCAGGCAGTGAGTGTGCGAGGCAAGGCACGCATCGCCGTTTCAGGCGGCAGCACGCCAAAGCGCACATTTTCACTGCTGGCCAATCCTCAGGAAAAATTTCTGAAGGCGATGCCTTGGCAGCAGCTGGAACTTTTCTTTGTGGATGAGCGCACTGTGCCTCCGGATGACAAAGACAGCAACTACCGCATGACGCGCGAGGCGATGCTGGATAAAGTTCCTCTCAAGGCGGAGCAGGTCTTCCGCATCGAAGGCGAGCTGAATCCGCAAGAAGCGGCGGCGCGTTACGAAGCAAAAATTCGCAATCAGTTTCGACTGGAGGGCGCGGAGGTTCCGCGCTTCGATGTACTGCAGCTGGGCATGGGCGATGATGGGCACACGGCGTCGATCTTTCCACACACGGATGCGATTCATGAACTTGGGCGCATTGCCGTAGCCAACCAAGTTCCGCAAAAGGATACGTGGCGCATCACGCTGACATGGCCGGTCATCGTAGAAGCGAGTGAAGTCTTTTTCCTGATCGGCGGTAAGGACAAAGCTGACCCGTTGCATCGTGTCCTGCAAGGGGCCTATGATCCGGAGACGCTGCCGTCGCAGCTGATTCAACCGAAGAACGGCAAATTGCTATTGCTGCTGGACAAAGATGCAGCGGCGTTACTGCCTCCACCGGATGCGAGTGGAGTGGGAAGACTGGAGCTTGCACGATGATTCTCGCCGGGGACGTGGGCGGAACGAAAGTCCACTTGGCGCTTTATGGATTTGAAAAGGGCGAACTGACGCATGTTCGCGACGAGAAGTTTCCTGCGCAGGAATACAAGGGGCTGGACGTTGTTACAAAGAAGTTTCTTGCCGAGAGCGGCAACCCTGAAGTTACCGCGGCGTGTTTTGGCGTGCCGGGGCCGGTGCGGCATGGGCGTCTCAAGCTGACCAATCTGCCGTGGGTACTCGATTGCGCGGAGTTATCGCGGGGACTGGGAATTCAGCACCTTTTTCTTATCAATGATCTTGAAGCAAATGGTTACGGGATCGCGGAGTTGCATGCGGAGCAGATTCACGTACTGAGTGAAGGCGATGCGAGCGCGGTGGGCAATCGAGGATTGGTTTCCGCAGGCACTGGTCTCGGCGAAGCGATTCTAGTCTGGAATGGCAAGATGCATGTGCCGATGGCTTCCGAGGGCGGCCATAGCGATTTTGCTCCGCGCAATGAGATTGAGATTGAATTGTTCCGTTATTTGCAGCGGCAGTTGAACGGGCGGGTGAGTTTTGAGCGTGTTGTCTCCGGCATCGGATTGAAGAATATTTACTCATTCCTGCGCGATGAGAAGGGCATGGATGAACCTTCATGGTTGAAAGACCGTATGCAAAAGGAAGATCCGAACGCCGTGATCGGTGAGGTAGGCGAAGATGGCTCGAATGAGCTTTGCGCGAAAACTCTGGATATTTTCGTTTCCTCATATGGAGCGGAGGCTGGAAATCTTGCGCTGAAAGTATTGTCAGTCAGCGGACTTTATCTGGGCGGCGGCATTGCGCCGAAGATTTTGAAAAAGATGAAAGATGGAACCTTCATGAAGGCATTTACCGACAAAGGACGCCTAAGTGAACTGCTTGTGCACACGCCGGTTCGGATTATTCTGGAGAGCCGCGCTGCATTGATGGGGGCTGCTGCTTATGCGGAAGCACGCGCGGCGGAGATCAGTGGGCAATCGGTGCGTGCAGCTTCTGTGCAGTTTTCCTGAATCGTATGTGGGTTTCCGGACGTCTTGTTGTAGTTGAAGAGGTATAAAGATGACCCATTTTTTTCCGAGGTACTTATTTCTTGCTGCAATATTCTCTCTAGTCCTGGGTGTACCACGCCTCGCCCTGGCGCACGCAGTCCTGATCGAATCGACGCCCTCTGCTCATGCAACGCTCAAGGGACCTGAGATTGCCATTCACCTCAAGTTCAATTCACGCATTGACGGAGCGCACTCGCGTTTGTACCTGGCCGATTCCACCGGCAAAGTGCAGATGCTGACGATTGCTCCCCAGGTTGCTCTCGACACGCTCACCGCACAGAGCATGAAGCTGGCCGCAGGTGCCTATACGATTCGCTGGCAGGCGTTGGCGGGCGATGGGCACATCACACGCGGCGAGATAGTCTTCGCTGTTCAATAGCCTGATTTGATCTGGTTACTGAAAGATTTCGATCTGCTCTCAGTGTTTTTGCGTGCGGCGACACTAGCGCTGGAAGCATTTACGTTGGGTGGCCTGGCATTTCTTCTTGCCGTGGCGCTCCCTTCCCGGATTGATAGTGAGAGCCTTCGCGCGCTGCGCAGGGTAGCCAGCTGGTTTGCCCTTGCGCTATGTATCGCGCAGATACTCTCTGTTGCGACCAGCTCGGCCATTCTCATGGGCGGCTCTGGATTCAGCTTTCGAGACATCGTTACCGCCGATTTCTTTTTTATGAGTACGGCGCTGGGATTGAGTGCGCTCGCGCTCTTCCTATTGCTGCGCGCAACGTCCCGAGCCGCTTTGTTTGCCTGTGCTCCTTTTGCTTTGATGGTATGTGCGGCTTCCGTTGGCATGAGTCACGCGGCAGGTCGGCTCGATCATCGCGAGTTATTGCTGGTGCTGACGGCCTTACATCATGCAGGCACCGCAGCATGGATTGGCGCGATGCCATTTTTGCTGATTGCATTGCGCAATGAGACGAACCAGGCCAGGGCGGCGCGTTATGCCCGGCGCTTTTCTGCGATGGCGATTACCTGTGTCTCACTGCTGGTACTGGGCGGGGTCGGGATGGCTATCTTCTACGTCGGTTCATGGCAGGGCGTGTACGGAACGACCTATGGCGTGATGATGCTGGCGAAAATTTACCTGTTGCTGCTGATTCTTGGAATGGGCGCGGGTAATTTCTTCATAGTGCGGCAGATAGAACGCGAGCCTGCTCCTCTGCTGTTGCGGTTACGGCGGTTCAGTGAGGTGGAAATCGGACTGGGCTTTACGGCGATTCTTGCTGCTGCATCGCTTACCTCTCAGCCGCCGGCGGTGGATCTGACCCATGATCGTCTGACCAGCCATGAAATTGTAGAGCGTATGCGTTGGGTGCAGCCTCGTCTGACCAGCCCGCCTCTTGCGGCACTTGTTCCACCCACATCGATTGATATAGCAATTCAGGAGTCATTGTTCAGAAGCGGAACCGCAAATGACGCGAATGACAGTGCGTGGAGCGAATACAACCACCACTGGGCGGGAGTGATTGTTCTGGCTGCTGGATTGCTCGCGCTGCTGGCGCGCTCGCGACGATTCAAGTGGGCACAGCATTGGCCGCTTTTATTCATAGGGTTGGCGGTATTTATCCTGCTGCGCGCCGATCCGGAAAATTGGCCTCTGGGACCGCGCCCGTTCTGGGCCAGTTTTTCTTCGCCAGATGTATTGCAGCATCGAATCTATGCGCTGCTGATTACAGCCTTTGCGGTCTTTGAGTGGGCGGTAGAGACGGGACGGGTCAAGTCGCGAGCGGCTTCGTACGTTTTCCCCCTCATTTGTGCTGCGGGCGGCGCGCTGCTGCTGACACACTCTCACGCGCTGGGCAATATCAAAGAAGAGATGCTGGCGGAGATGAGCCATACGCCGATTGCGCTGCTGGGCGCGACGGCTGGCTGGAGCCGGTGGCTGGACTTGCGGCTGCCGGACAAGCGCAATTCCAGGATTGCCGCGTATGTCTGGCCAGTCTGCATCATTTTGGTTGGGATTGTGCTGCTCGATTATAGAGAATCTTAAGCATCAAGACTTTTCTGTTTTCGATGGGCTACAAGTCTTTTCCAGCCGGTAAACCGCCCTGTCCTCACCTTTACGATATGGTAAATATAGCGCTCCCTGGGCCTTGGAAGGCTCGAAGCGCACCTTTTCCATATATAAGGAAGTCGAATGCAGCAACGTAATCGTACTATCTTCAGGGTTGCCTGGTATGCCACAGCATGCCTCGCGCTCGGAACATTCTTGATCCCAGCTGCGCATGCGCAGCGTCTGCCGGATACGGTTCGCCCGGAACACTATGGTTTGAAGCTCACTCCAAATCTGAAGGATGCAACCTTCACAGGAAGTGAAACGATCGACGTGCAGGTACTGAAGCCTGTGGACTCGATCACGCTGAATGCAGCTGAAATCAAATTTCACAGCGTGAAGACGAAGCTGAATGGCAAGACGCTGAAAGCTACCGTCACAGAAGATACCGACAAGCAACAGGTTACATTTAATTTTCATCAGCAGTTGCCCGCGGGTCCGTTGAAGCTGGAGGTCGAATACTCAGGCATTCTGAATGGGCAGTTGCGCGGCTTCTATCTTTCGAAGACGGAAAAGCGCAATTATGCGGTAACGCAGTTTGAGCCAACCGACGCGCGCCGCGCATTTCCGTCGTTTGATGAGCCTGCCTTCAAGGCTACCTATGATGTGACGCTGGTGGTCGACAAGGGTGATACGGCGATCTCAAACACCAACATTATTTCTGACTCGGCCGGACCGGGCGCGGACAAGCACACGATTCGCTTTGCACCGACGCCGAAGATGTCGACATACCTGGTCGCATTTCTGGTTGGCGATTTTGAATGCACGTCAGGCGAGAGTGATGGCGTTCCGATTCGCGCCTGTGCCACTCCCGACAAGGTTGAGCTGACGAAGTACGCGGTGAAGGCAGCGGAATTTGTGCTGCATTATTACAACACGTATTTCGACATTAAATATCCGATGCCGAAGCTCGATATGATCGCGATTCCTGACTTTGAAGCAGGCGCGATGGAGAATTTTGGCGCGATCACATATCGCGAAACCGACCTGCTGATTGACGAAAAGACAGCTTCTATCGGTGCGAAGAAGAACGTCGGTCTCGTAGTCGCGCATGAAATGGCTCACCAGTGGTTTGGCGATATGGTGACCATGCAGTGGTGGGACAATCTTTGGTTGAACGAAGGATTTGCCACCTGGATGGAGAACAAGCCGGTCGCCGCATGGCACCCGGAGTGGAACATTCCTCAGGATGTTGCGGTAGGGCTGAATGGCACACTGAATCTCGATGCGCAGCGCACGACGCGCACGATTCGCGCGAAGGTAGAGACGCCGGACCAGATCAACGAGATGTTTGACGGCATTACGTACGGTAAGGCGGGCGCGGTTCTGCTGATGGTCGAAAACTACCTCGGCGAAGATACATTCCGCAGAGGCGTGCACAACTATCTTGCCGCGCATATGTATGGCAATGCGACGGCAGAAGACTTCTGGGGAGCGCAAACAAAGGAGAGCAAGAAGCCGGTCGATAAGATCATGGAGAGCTTTATAGCGCAGCCTGGAGTGCCGCTTCTCAGCTTCGAGACACCGCAGGGAAACGATGTTTCGGTGAGCCAGCAGCGCTTCTTCCTGAGCCCGAGTGTAAAGGTGGAGGGCGCTCAGGCGTGGAATATTCCGGTCTGCATCAAGTCGAGTGACGGAGGGGACAATTGCGAGGTGCTGTTCTCAACAGAGAAATCACTCAATGTCCCGCAGGCACCGTTCTTCTTTGCGGATGCTGAAGGCAAGGGCTACTACCGTACCTCGTATCCGGCAGATGTTTACGCAAAGATACTGAGCAATGTGGAGACGGGACTAAAGCCGGAAGAGCAGATCAGCCTTCTGGGCGATGCGTGGGCGCAAGTGCGCGCTGACAAGATGGCGGTGGGCGATTATCTGGACCTTGTAGCTGCTGTAAAGGATGATACAAACGCCTCTGTGATTGGTACAGCGTTGGGAGCGGTGGAGACAATCCATACGCGCATTGCAGCGACAGAGGAAGAGCGCGACGCGTTGGCCGCATGGGTGCGCAGGAATTTCAAGCCTGCCTATGAACGGTTAGGCGCAGCTTCCGACAACGATAGTCCTGGGAAAAAGGAACTGCGTGCTACCCTGTTTGGCTATCTGGGCACGATTGGAAAAGACCCTGACGTGATTGCAGAGGCAAAGCAGATTGCGGAGAAATATTTGGCCGATCCTTCTTCGGTGGAAAGCACGTTCGCGCAGACCGCGATCGGTATTGCCGCCATCAACGGCGACGCTGCTTTCTTCGACCAATTGCAGAAGGCATTTGAGACGTCAGCGAATCCGCAACTGCAGGAAAGCTCTTTGCGCATGCTCGCTGCTTTCAAGAACCAGACGCTGGAGCGTCGTGCGCTTGACTACACGGTTTCCGGCAAGGTGAGGAATCAGGATTCGGCGATTGAGCTACTGATTTTGCTCCGTGGTATTGAAACCCGCGATCAGGCATGGCAGTACATCCAGCAGAATTGGGACAAAGTACAGGCGCAGCTGACAACATCCATGGGTGCATATCTGGTGAGCGGCACAGGCAGCTTCTGCAGTGCGGATGCCCGTCAACAAGTGGAGAGCTTCTTCTCGACGCACAAGGTGCCGGCATCTGAGCGGGCACTGGCGCGGGCGAAGGATCAGATCAATGACTGCATTGAACTGCGAAGCGCCCAGGAAGGGAAACTGAAGGAATGGATTGCAGTGCAGAAGTAGCGCTGCTGTTGATTCATCATCTGGCCGGAGCCTGTCTCCGGCCATTTTTATGCGAGATGGCTGTTGCTGAAGACGCGCGAGATGGCGCGCAGGATCTGCCGCTGCGGAAGGGAATCTGCGTCGTCCGCGAAGAAAGCCTCGCCGGTGCGCTGCGTTTGTGCGCGATGAAACCATCGGCTGAAGAGGCAGAGATAATCGGAGATGATCTGACCGTTGGCTTTTGTCTTTGCTGCCTGTGACTTTAGGTCGGTGAGGGCGTACTGCAAGCGCTCTTCCAGGATGTTGCGCGAGACGGTCTGCACCGCCGTGGTCGCAACGCCTTCGCCTGCCAGTGGAACGGCTTCCACTGCTGTGGGTTGGAGGTAGAGGGAAGTCGATCCTGATTGTTCATTGTGAAGGCGCATGCCCTGCACGGAGTATGTTGCCGGGCCCGTAAGAATGCCGTGTGACAGAAGGAAGATGGCAACACCCTCGGGTTCGGCTGATGGTTGGAGGACGAGCGCGAAGAGTTTCGACAGTTGATGAACGGCGGGAGACATGAGCGCCACGACTTCCTGAACCTTTTGCAGCCGGGTGTGAGCCTGCGCAGCTTTTTCAAAGTCGAGGTCTGCCGATGCCGCATCGCGTTCGGCTGTAATTTTCTCGATCAAGCTGGCGCCGCGTGTCTCGAGAAATGCGCGGACGCTGGCTGCTTCTTCCGCATAGCGTTCATCCGTGCAGCCCTTGTAGCAGGGAGCGAGGCACATCTTCATCTCTGAATAAATACAGCCGGGAAATGCGGGATCTGGCTTGAGGTCTTCGTGGCAGCGGCGCAGCTCAAAGAGATTGAGCATCTCTTCGCAGAATTTCTCGGCGGCAGGGCGCGATGGGAATGGACCGAAAAGATCGTCCGCGGCGGCTTTTGTAATTTTATTGGTTACATACACGCGTGGATACTGGTTTTCCATGGTCATGCGCAGGAACGCAGATGGGCGCAAGTGCATGCGTTTGCGCGTGGCCTCGCCAAAGGCCTGAACGGATGCGGTGTAGAGCCTGAGCATCGATTCGAAGTCGGAACCGGTGAGCGTGTATTCGATACGCGCAATTTTCTCGGTGAGGCGCAGACGCCTGGATTGCGAAGGGCGCGCATCAAGAAAACGATTGAGCCGCCGGCGCAGGTTTGGAGTGCGGCTCAGATAAGGCTCGGCATTTTCATCGGCGCCAAAGAGCGCGTAAACGCCCGGCCGTGCCGGTATCTGTGCGAGTGCGGCTCGCGGGTCAGAGGGGTCGAAGGCGATGGAATGAGCGAGCATGATTCCCTGAAGCATTTCTATGATCGCTGTGGTGCGGAAAATAGCAGATTCTTCGACTACGCACTTTCGGTGCTCCGCTCAGAATGACAGCTTTCCTCAACACTAACCTTAAAAATGCTATAACTCATTATTCTCCAGCGATGGTCATGCCGTCGATGCGCAGGGTAGGTGATGCCACGGAGCCGCGGAAGATGAGGTCATTACCAATGGCGGTGATATTGCGGAAGATTTCCTTGAGATTTCCGGCGACGGTTATTTCCTGGACAGGATAGATTAGCTCACCGTTTTCAATCCAGACGCCGGAGGCACCACGCGAATAATCGCCCGTGACCATGTTTATGCCCTGGCCGAGAAGCTCGGTGACGTAGAGGCCGCTTTTGATCTCGCGCAGAATTTCTTCGGGAGACAGGTGGCCTGGTTCCAGAAAGAGATTGCCGCTGCCGATGCCGGGATTGCCGGCAAGGCCGCGAACCGCATTGGCGGTGCTGCGCAGGTTGAGTTTGCGCGCAGTATAGGTGTTCAACAGGTAGGTCTTGAGGACGCCGTTTTCAACGATGACTTTACGGCATGTGGGCAGGCCCTCGCCATCAAAGGGCGATGAGCCGAAGCCTCCAACAATGGTGCCATCATCGATTACGTTGACGGATTCAGCCGCGACCTGTTCGCCGAGTTTTCCCGTGAAGAAAGACGCGCCGCGATAGATGCTATCGCCATTCGCAGCCTCGAAGATGGCTCCAATGAGTGAGCGTGCGATCTCCGGCGAGAAGACGATGGGCACGCGCTGTGTGGGGACGCGGCGCGCATCGAGCCTGCGAAGAGTGCGGCGGGCAGCCTCGGCCCCGACGGATTCCGGCGGGTCGAGTTTCGCCAGTGTGCGTGCGCTCGAATACCAGTAGTCGCGCTGCATTTCGCCGTTCTTGCTCAAAGCGATTGGGCTGGTCAAGACGGAGCAGTAGGACGAACGATACTCGCCGACAAAACCACGCGAATTGGCCAGGATTTTGCGTCCGGTGGCGGCGTCGAAGCTGCCGCCGTCGCTGTTCTGTATGCGCGTATCCGCGGACATGGCGGCCGCTTCGCAGCGGCGGGCGTAGTCGATGCGCTCGGCTGTCGGGAGCGAGTAGACGTCTTCGTGGTACAGGCTCAAATCATAGTCAAGCTGGCCATATTCGCTCGTGTCGGCAAGGCCGGCGAAGGGATCTTCCGAAGTAACTTGTGCGAGCGCGAGCGCTCCTGAGATGAGATGCTCGATACCTTCAGGCGAGAAGTCGCTGGAAGAGGTGCTGGCGACGCGCTGACCAACGAAGACGCGCAGGCCAATGCCGCGCGAGCCTGATTCCTTGAGGGTTTCGACTTCGCCGAGACGGACGGCGGTAGAGAATTCGTCGCCTTCGCGGATGACGACTTCGGCATCCGTGGCTCCGGCTTTGCGCGCTTTTGCAACGATGTCGGTTGCGAGTTGCTGGAGGTTAGTGGTGATTGTTGTTGCTGTTTGTGTCATTGCGAGACTGAAAACCTCAGGGGTTAAAGCCACTTCTGAAACGTATTTCATTGTGCGGGCTGAAGCCCGCACCTGCCTGGGACGCTGTGGTATGGATTAATTGCCGGTGCCGCCTACGGTCATGCGGTCGAGTTTGATTGTGGGCATGCCTACACCGACGGGAACGCTCTGGCCGTCTTTGCCGCAGGTGCCGAC
>DATHQH010000035.1:0-1754 GCA_035482895.1 Alloacidobacterium sp.
AAGCGGGAGCAGGATAGTCCACCGAAGCCAGCGCAACCAAACCGAGAAGCATGTAACCGACGTGAGCGATCGAGGAGTAGGCCAGCAGCCGCTTGAGATTGTTCTGCGTGAGGGCCGCCAAATTCGCTCCGGTCATGGTGATGATCGAAACAAAGATCAGCAGCGGCACGTACACCGTCCGCAAGGGATACAAGCCCCAGAGGAAGATACGCAGCAACATTGCCCAAGCTGCGGCCTTCACTGCCACGGACATGAATCCTGTAACGCTGGTCGGCGCGCCCTCGTAGGCGTCAGGCAGCCATTGATGAAACGGGATGGCAGCGATCTTGAAGAACAGGCCCGTCGCCGTGGTCAGCAGCGCAATCACCGCCACTGGGCTGACATCGTTCGCGTTCTGCGCCATCTGTATTGTGAGTGCCTGCCTGATGTTCCCCAGGTCCGTGGAGCCGGTGAGCCCGTACAAAAGAGATAACCCATAAGCAAAGATTCCCGACGAAAACGCGCCCAGCAACAGATATTTCAACGCCGCCTCATTCGAGCGTCGATCGCTGCGCAAAAATCCAACCATGACGTAGGTGGAGATGGCCATCAGCTCAAGGCCAATGAAGATGAGCACAATATCGAAGCCCGAGGCCATGCACATCATGCCCACGACCGAAAACAGGATCAGCGCGTAAAACTCGCCGTGGTTTTCATGCTCGATCTCGAGGTAGCGCACCGAGACCAAGATCGACAGGGCGGCTCCGCCGAGAAAAAGGTAGTAGAAATAGATCGAGAAGTGATCGAGCACCATGGAGTGCACGAACGCGACTTCAAGCGAACGCCCGATCTTTGCGGCTTCGAATTGCGCGTACTGGATTTTCAGCACTCCGGCCGCGGAGAAAAGTATGCCCATTAACGCGGTTACCGAATTCGTCCACTTCCACTCGGGCGGAATTATCAGGTCGATCAGCAGAATACCCAGCGCGAACACAGTGAGCATCAGGATCGGGAGCGACAGGAGATAGTCCGTGCCGGTGAAGTATTGTGATGGCATGCCGGGCACTTATTTCTTCCCCTTTGCGATGTCGGAAGCACCTGGGACCGCAACTGCTGCCCTGAGCGGTTCTCGCGGCTGAGCGGACGCATTGACTGGCCCGCCGATGCCCGGATAGTCAGGCCGGACAGTGAGCACGAGCTGGTTCACCGGTTGTTGCAGGATCTGAAAGAAGGGCTTGGGGTACAACCCGATCCAGAATGCCATGATGAGCAGCGGAGCGAAAGTGAGGACCTCGCGCGGCGTCAGGTCATGCAGTTTCTCGTTCTTGGGATTGGTCACGGTTCCGAAAAATACTCTCTGGTACAGCCACAACAGGTAAGCCGCTGCCAGAATCACACCGGGCACCGCCCACGCCGCCCATTTCCAATTCTCCATGAACGTACCCTGCAGGATGGTGAATTCGCCCACGAAGCCGTTCAGCAACGGCAGCCCCATCGATGACAGAAACATGATCATTGTGATCGTGGCGTAGAGCGGCATCACATTGGAGATGCCTCCATACTCGGAAATCTCGCGTGTGTGCCGCCGTTCGTAGAGGATGCCGACGATCAAGAACAGCGCGCCGGTCGAGATGCCGTGGTTGATCTGTTGCAGTACGGACCCGCTCAATCCCGCCGGATTCAGGGCAAAGATGCCTAGCGTGCAAAAACCCAAATGGCTGACCGAGGAGTAGGCCACGAGTTTTTTCATGTCCTTCTGCATCAGCGAAACTAAT
>DATHQH010000036.1:0-15301 GCA_035482895.1 Alloacidobacterium sp.
GCCATGGAGGCCTTCACCCAGATGCAAGACCAGAAGATCGTCCGCAATCTCGGTGTCGCCGCCCACTACCACCCCGAACCTATCATCGACATCATCAACCGCCACCCCTTCGACGCTGTCCTCCTGGCCCTCAACGCAGCCGACACCCTCGGCCCCCACAGCTTCATCGCCCGCCTCCTCCCCGCCGCTGTCGAAAAACAGATGGGAATCTTTGGCATGAAGATCGCCGCGCGCGGCCGTATTCTCTCCATCTGGACTCCGCCACCCGTCGAAGTGCAGCAGCGTTCTTGGGAAGGTGTAGCCACTCGCCCCGGAACGCTGAACATTAGCGATGCCATGCGCTACGTCCTCTCGCTCCCCGTCAGTACCGTCATCATCGGTTGCGACAACATCGCGCAACTCGAAGAGAACGTCCAGATCGCCCGCGAGTTTAACCCCATGTCCCAGGCCCAGATGGCCGCTGTCACCAAACAAGCCGCCCCAATCGCAAGCCAAGCCCTCTTCTTCCACTCCGAAACCCGTCCCAGGGAAATCGCTTCATCAGCGGACAGCGGGTAAGCGACGATGCTTCGGACCCATTATCCCGAGATTGCCGATGACCACTCGGAACCGCCAGCGGAGCGAGCCAAAGCGCATAGTTTTCGTATGGCGCTATTGTTGATGGGGTAGCCTCAGAAGTCTCGGCGGGGAATTTCTTTTTTCATGGTGTGAGTTTGCAGTAGCAAGCGCCAGATGAATAGCCCCGACAAGCTGGGCGTCTGGCCCTAGAAGGCTGCGTACCAGCTCCATGTGTTCATGCCTGTTCCATTGCTTGAGGATATGTCGTGTTGCATCTTCGAGAGCCAGATGCATGCCGACGCCGCCGCCAAGCACGAAAAGAGGACAATTCAGCATCAGCGACATGTTGTAGATGGCATAGGCCAAGATACGTGCCGATTGCTCAAGAACAATCTGTGCCAACAGATCGCCCTTTAACGCGCCATCAAATATCTCTGTAGCGGTTACGTGCTTTTCGAGCGTCGTTCTTTCCCTACTCCACCGGCGTTGCCACTCTGCCTTAATGCCCTCGCCACCCATGAGGCCCTCAAGCGCGCCCGGTTTGCCATGATCTGTGGGAAGTTCAGACACGCCCGGAACAAGCATATAGCCAATCTCACCCGCCGACCATCCCATGCCGCGGAATGGTCTTCCGTTGAGCACAATGCCAGCGCCGATACCGGTTCCAATGGCGAGAAATACGAAGTCGTTCACTCCTATCGCTGCGCCAGCCCTGCTCTCGCCAATCGCTGCCAGGTTCACATCGTTATCTACTGCCGCCGGAATGCCGAGCGCAGTTTCGAGCATGTCTCGCAGAGGAACATCGCGCCAGCCCAATAGATATGAAGTTGCAATGACGATGCCCGCGTCAACATCAGTGATGCCAGGCGCACCCGCAGCAATGGCTGCTAATGCACTACGAGGTACAGAGGACTTCTCTAAAAGGTCTGTGACGCCATTGCAAATCAAATCGATAATCGCGTCTGCTCCGCGGCTGCCTGCTGTCGACGAAGACCACCTGGCCACGATTACACCTGTCATATCCGCAAGGGCTAGACGCAGGTTGGTCCCGCCGATGTCCACGGCGACAACATAGCCATTCCCAGATGCGGACAGCGTATTTTTGTTGTCGATCCGCTGCTCCGCCATTTTGGATTCACTTTTCAATGAGCCACCACTCTTTGCTTGGCGCTGATGCTCTCCAGTTCTCGTCCCTTCGTTTCAGGAACGATAAAGCGGACGAAAAGCAAGGTAAGAATACAGAAGCCTCCATAGATAGCGAATGTTGCTGCGTTACCGGCGGACTTGATGAGAGAGAGAAAAGTGATCGACACAAGGAAGTTCGACGCGCCGGACCCCAGCGTTGCCGCCGCGACACCGCGAGCGCGCACCTGCAGGGGGAAAACTTCAGAAACCAGGATCCATGCAATTGGGCCCATGCTGAATGCGAAGAAGGCGATGTAAGTTACCAGGCAAACAGTGGCAATCATCCCAAGCGATGGGCCAAAAGCGATCTGGTGAAAGGCTACAGACAGCACAAAGAGTGATACAGTCATGCCGCCAACCCCGATAAACAAAAGCGGCTTGCGGCCAAGCTTATCGACGAGAAAGAACGCAACGACTGTGGCCAACATATTGGTCACGGCAACAATCAAAGTTGCGAAGATCGCATTTTTGTTCGACGTAATGCCCGCGAGAGCAAATATCTGCGGGCCGTAATAAATGATCGTGTTGATCCCCGTAACCTGCTGTAGAACGGTAAAGCCGACAGCGATTAGAAGCGCTCCGCGCGCGCCAGGGCTCCACAGCGACCTCCACCGCTTGTCCATCTTTGTTTCGAGAGCAGTGCGAATATCATCCATCAAAAGCTGTGCACCTGCTTCATTCGTATAACTTCTCAAAACAGCTTGCGCTTCTGTAAGCAGGTTCTGAGCTAACAGCCAGCGCGGACTCTCCGGTAAAGTAAGAACCAGCAACAGGAATAATGTTGCTGGTATGGCTCCGATACCAAACATCAGCCTCCAGGACTGCTCTCCAGCAAGCCAGTAGCCGACCAGGTCTGCAAGCGCGATGCCCAGCGTGAGTGCGAACTGATACAGGCTGATGAGCCTTCCGCGCGACTGAGGCGGAGCCAGCTCAGAAACAAAGACTGGAGCCGTTACAGAAGTAAAACCGATGGCGAGCCCCAGCAAACCACGAGCCGCAATCAGCGTAAATACGTTGGGTGAAAGCGGCGCGAGAATCGAGCCGAAAATAAAGAGCCCGCCACCCCAAATCAAGGTAGAACGCCTGCCTATGCGGTCTGCAATGCTGCCGCCAACCACCGCGCCCAGCATCGCGCCAACGAGGACAATGCTTACGACCATCTCCTGCATCTGCGTAGAGAGAGTGAATGACTGGCGCACGAAGATCAACGCCGCTGCAATGATCCCCATGTCGTACCCGTAGAGAATACCTCCCAGGCCGGCGATAAAAGAGACTCTCCAGAGAAAACCGCGGTTCACTTGTATTTCTGAAGCGACTGTCGAATCAGACAAGGTTTCCTCTCAACTCACCAAAGATAATAAAGGCTACTGCTCCATGACTCCGTACTGAAAACGCGGGGGCAGTCTGCAACCCGTTAGCTCCACCATGCCGAGCGTAAGAGCCTGCGGCACCAGCAGCGATGTAATTCCTTCCCACGGCTCAGGTACAGGATCAATCCGAACCGGGAACAACACGTCCGTAGCCCTATGGTCATCATTGGAAACAAGCACGACTTTCCCGCCGCGACGATTGCACTCCTGTGCGAGCTTCACCCCGAGTTCTGCAGCATGTCCCAATGCAAAAATGATCGCCACGTGCGTTGCATCCACATCCAGGTTTGGACCGTGCCTAAACCCTGCACCAGTATGCGGAGCGGCCCTATGACCGCTCATTTCCCGGATGCAGAGCGCGCTCATGATGGCGCCACCGTATGCTGCGCCGCGTCCGATGATCTCAGTATTCGAAGCGCCACGGCAGAACTTTTCCAGATCTCCCCGGATAGCGAAGATAGGATCGAGATTGGCAGCGAATACTTCTGCCGCGCGCTCTGCATCCTTTTGCCATGGAAGACCGACGATTTCAGAAGCGAGGATGACGGCGGCTGCAGTTGCGTTCGTATATGTCTTCGTTGCGTTCCCGTATTCCGGCCCAGCCAGTGTCGGAAGCTTATTTTCGGCGAGCTTCCAGCAAGTACTCGCAAGGTTGTTACAGATCAGCCCGAGTGGCTTATCGCTCTCCTGCTTAAAGAGCTCGACCAACTCCGCGCTTTCCCCAGATGTGGTGAGCAATACGGAGAGTGCCGCCTCATTCCATACCGGGGATGCATAGTGCAGCCATTCACCGGCGTCCGTTGAAAACGAAAGCCTGCCGTGTGACTGTAGAAAGATCGATCCGCTGATGGATGAGCAGTAGGAAGCGCCCATTCCGATAAAAAGCACTGGCCCTTTTTTCGCTGCAAGCTCTCGAAACTTCTTCAACTCTGTGCGGATCGCCGCATCATTGCTGTATTCCTGAATAAGATCGCGTAGCTTTGCAGGCTGTTCACGGCACTCGATCTCCAGTATCTGCGTCCCTGTGGCATGGAGCAATTCCTTGGGCGGCTCAATGCCTGAAATCCAACGCGACTCTTGTTTCTTCACTTCTTCCATGACGTCCTTGGTCTTTGCCCTTCTAGAGTTGGTACGGCAATATGGGCAGGATTCTTATCGAAGAAATTTACTGTCCGGATCAAAAAGTCATGCCATAATGTCGGGATAATTGGCCAGTCTTTGGATGCACGATATGTTGAAATCCCCGAGCTGTACCAACCAAGCTGTCTATCCTTCCAAAATCTTCAAGCGCGAGTCCATAAGCAGTTCTATTCAATATGCTCCCTTGCCTGTCTATACCAAGCCAGATACTTCCTAATGATTCTTTAGTATCCTGCCTGTTAAAGTTTTGAGCAAGAACTTATTAAAAAGTATTTCTGCACAATCGAATCCAGAGTCCGAACCGTTAGAAAGGCATGAAATCAACATTATGCCGATACATGCAGACGGTAATATAGATGAGTGGGCGCGGCACTTTCTGCATTTCGAGCTAAGGTGAAAAAGAGATCGATTCCAATCGGAAGACCTTCTGTCCTGCGTCATACAAACGCGCTTAGTATTCTCACGCTCCTGCGCGAATGCGGCTCCTGCTCCCGGGCGGATCTTGTCCGTGCTTCGGGCCTGAGCGCTCCAACCGTTACCAATGTAGTCAAGGACCTGCTGTCAGAAAACTTAATCGAGCCCCTGGGCGAAGGAGAATCGAGCGGTGGCCGTCCTCCAGACATGATTCGCTTCAAAGCGGAACGCGGCTGCATCCTGGCGGTGGAAATCTCCGCGGACAGCCTGTCGTTTCTTCTGGCAGACCTGAACGGGAACGAGCTTGACTCACTGAAGTTCGCGCTCACGAATCGCAAGACGACACCGACCGCGATCTGTGGCTACATCGACAAAGCCCTGCAAAACCTGCTGCGAAAGCAGAAAAAGACACGTGAGCAATTGCTGATTCTGGTCGTGGGAGTGCCTGCGATCGCAAATGTAGAAGAGGGCAGCGTCCTGTCCATCAGCACCCTGGAGGGATGGCGCGCAGTTCCTCTGCGTGCCATGCTCAATAAGATCGTCGATTGCCTGGTCATTATCGAAAACGATACGAACCTCGCGGCCCAGGGCGAACACTATTGCGGCGCTGCGCAGACCGAGCGCGATTTTGTCTTTATCAGCATCGGCGCGAATGTTGGCGCCGGCATTATTCTCGGCGGCAGGATTCACCATGGTTCGCAATGGTCTGCCGGAGAAATCGCTTATCTTCGCCTACCTCATATCCTGCGCAGACAGCCGACTATCCACGAGTTCGGCGAACTCGAAACCGTCTTAACCAGCTCTGGAATTCTAAAAAGCTGGTACGGAGAAAGCAGGAAAGCGAGTAAAAGCCGCAAAGAAAAGACCGCGGTCGATATTCTGGACCTCGCACAGGCGGGCGATTCACAAGCACAAAAGATTGTTCGGCTCAGGTCGGACATCGTATCCGACATCATCGTCAACCTGTCGCTCATTCTGAATCCGGGACTCGTTCTGCTGGGCGGGGAGGTTGGCAGTCATCCCATGCTGATTGGCTCCGTGCTGAAACAGCTTGAGGGGAGCGAGTTTGCGGTAACGAGAATAGGCACAGGCGCGCTTGGGTCTCGTGCGGTCCTTTGGGGCGCGATCTCGCTTGCGCTGGATGCCATTTCCTCTGTGCTGCTGCCTCAGCCGTTGGCCTGATTTCATTACCTCTGCCGGACCCGCAACAAATACTTGACAGGCTTTCTTTATTGACTTAGTTATAAAACATTAGAAACCGAGACGTTCAACATCATCGCTCAAAATTTCTGAGGTTTCGCAAGTGGCAGGCCAATCTCGGAGAATCTCAAAATGCCTATGAAAGCGATCCGCTACGGCTTGTTGCTGTTTTGCATTGCTGCGTCTATTGCCTGTCTCGCACAGTCGGGAAGCAGCCAGAAGAAGCATCTCCTCGTCATAGGCGAAGAAAAGGGATACAGGCACGAATCCGTCTCGCATGCCATGGCCACGATCGAGCATCTTGGTAAGCAGACTGGCCTGTGGGATACGACCATCCGTACCGACACTGAGCCACTAACCAAGAAGAAGCTGGAATACAACGCCAAGAACCTGACAAATTTCGACGCAGTGCTCTTCTTTACCGGTGGCGACCTGGAAATGGATGCGCAACAGAAGGCCGATCTGTTGTCCTTTGTTCACGACGATGGCAAAGGATTCATCGGTATCCATAGCGCGGCAATCACCCTGACAAAATGGCCAGAGTTCGTAGATATGGTTGGAGGAACTTTCGATGAGCACCCCTGGGGAACTTTCGGTGCGCCGATCATCGTCGAGGATCCGAAATTCCCTGGTATGGAGCAGTGGCCTAAAGCGTTCACCCTCCGTGACGAGATTTACCAGATGAAATCTTTCTCGCGCGACAAGGTACACGTCCTTATGAGCCTCGATGCCAGCAAGCTCGATCTGACCAACTCGAAAGTGCACCGCGCCGACCATGACTTCGCCGTCACCTGGGCAAAGATGTATGGAAAAGGTCGCGTCTACTACTCAACATTGGGGCATCCGGAAGAGAACTGGGATGATCCTCGCTTGCAACAAATGTATGTTGAAGCCATTAAGTGGGCCATGGGCCTGGTGGATGCAGACGTTACCCCTTCACCAGCCCTCGCTTCACCCAAATAGGACGACCCCAAATGCAGGAACCGCATCGGCAGAACTTTCTCAGGTCTTGTAGCCGTCGAATATGAGAAAGAAGGCGACGTCAACCAGGACATGGCACAGGAAGTAACATTAGCAAGAAAGCTCGCATTGGTACGCTGCGCATTGGCGCGATGGAGGATATCTACGGTGAAGAAGTTTGTCGTCGCATTTACGATACTGCTGGCCTCTCTCTCGATTTGGGGACAGCAAACTCACCCCATCCTTCCTCTTGGCTCGCCAGCGCCTGACTTCTCGCTGCCAGGCGTTGATGGACAAATCCATAAGCTCAGCGACTACGCAAGCAGTACGGTTCTTGTTGTGGTATTTACCTGCAACCACTGCCCTATCGCTCAGATGTACGAGCGCCGGATAGAACAGTTATACGAGGACTATGGGAAAAAGGGTGTAGCTGTCGTTGCGATCCAGGGCAATGATCCGACGGCGATCAGGATCGATGAACTGGACTCATCTGACGTAAGCGATACGCTTGATGATATGAAGATTCGAGTACAGTACAAGCATCTTCTCTATCCCTATCTTTATGCTGGCGACACGCAAGCTGTAACCCGCGCCTACGGCCCGCAGGCTACTCCGCACGTCTTCATCTTTGATAAGACACGACATCTGCGCTACGAAGGACACTTCGACAACAGCTATCGCATCGAAATGGTCAAGACGCGTGACGCACAGAATGCAATCGATGCACTGCTGGCGGGTAAGACCCCGGTCGTGCAGCACACTGGTGTTTTTGGATGCTCAACAAAGTGGTCGGAGAAGTCTGAGCAGCGTGAAGCAGCAGAGCGAAAGATTGAAGCCGAACCTGTGCATGTAGAGCAGGTAGATGCAGCAGGATTGAAGAAGCTGCGCTCCGGCACAAGCGGCCACGTCACCTTGATCAATTTCTGGGCGACATGGTGCGGTTCCTGCGTCGCTGAATTTTCCGACTTGCAGGACACCTATCGCATGTATAGCGCGCGCGACTTCGATATGGTAACGGTCTCTGCAAATATGCCAGACGAGCAACCGAGTGTGTTGCGCTTTCTGCAGAAGAAGCATGCAACGACCCGCAATCTTCTGTTTGCATCCGACGATACAGAAAAATTGCAGGCCGCTTTCGATCCGGCATGGCAGTCGGCCGTCCCCTATACCGTCGTGCTCGGCCCGGATAACAAGGTCATTTACAAAACACTGGGTTCGGTCGATCTATTAGAAATGCGCCGGAAGATTCTGGCTGCAATGCCATCTGACTATATCGGCTTCAACAAATACTGGGCATCCAACAATTAGAATAGGTTCCCTTCGATGTCCGTCGTTAGTTCGCTTCCACCTGGGCAGCCTCCTGCGAGCCCTGAACGAATGAGCACATGGCGGACATGCTGATGAGGACCTACACCATACAGACAAGCAGGCAAGCACGCTTGTCTCGGTGAAAGAGACTCAGACAGCTAGAAGCTGATCTTCAGAATCTGGCCGTTGTTGCCGACGAACCATCCGGCTTCCGGATCCGCAAAAGCGACCGCCCAGTAACCGCTCACCTGCGGCAGTTTATACCAGGTTCGTCCTTCATCGGGAGTCCAGGCGGCTGCGCCGGAGTTGAAGTTCGGCTGAGTCTCGGTCGTGATCACGACGGTCCGGTCGTGTTCATGGCCGAAGTCGTCTTGATTTCTCCAATTATCGTGGTGCTCAAGGCCACGCACATAGGCGAGACAGAAGATCGCTCCTGGAATGGGAGGCTCGTTGGTAAGCGTCCATGTTTGGCCGCCATCATCCGAGGTTGCGGCCTGGGCGGAGCTGTTCGAAGTCAAGTCGCCGCCACCCACAATGCCATGCCAGGGATCACGGAACGCCACCGAGAAGCCGCCCGCGTTGGCGTTGCTCACGAGCGGAGTGTCATACGCATTCCAGGTGTCGCCGCCATCGCGAGTCGCCAGGATCCGCGCGATACTTGAGCCGCCGGTAGTAATCCAGGCGTTTTGCCGTCCTTGTGTCGTGATGCAGGTTCCGCTCGAGGAGAACGAAGCTTCGCCTGACAAGGCGGGTGGCATATTGCCGGCGATCGACCGCCATGTCGTGCCATCGGTGGTGCGAATGTCGGGAAATACTCCGTCGACCGAATCGCTGTGGGTGACGCCGCGATCCGGCGTCCAGAACGCGAAGCAGTCATAGAAGGCATTCACCGTCTTATTCTTAAACTGAATGGTCCAGTGCGCGCCGCCGTCTTCCGTCTTGTAAATGCGAAAATCTCCGGTGTTGTCCCCGATGGACATCAGATAAGCGACCCGGTCGCTCACGCCTTGCACATCGCGGAATTGCAGGTTTTCGGCTCCCGGCACGACCCCGGATTTCCAGGTCGAACCACCATTGGTCGTAACCACGTACGTACCGCCGGCTCCGGCTGCCCAGACGATTCTGGAGTTCACCGGACTCACGGCAATCAGCAGCTGCGTCGTGCCGCTCTGTTGTGGAATGAGGGTGGGTTGATGACCTTTCCATGCGTCTTGTGCATACCCGGCAGTAGCGCCGGTGGCAATCAAGAGAATGAACAGCAACGAACGCTTCAACATAGACTTCCTCCCTGACCGGCATTTCGAGCGTGGAGAAGTATAGGAACGTCACAGAAGCCGCGTCAAATCAGGAACAACTGAGGCTCGTCTCGATCCTCCTCTGCGGAGCAGAATTGACGCCGCTCAGAGGGCGTGATTCGATAAGAACTGGTGAGCCGCAAACCTGTCCTTCCGGTAGACGAGATTCTGCCGGAAATCAACTCTTCTCTGGAGCGTTATCCCAACCTTGTGATCGAGGCGTCACCTGGGGCAGGCAAGACGACCCGCGTGCCGCCCGAGCTGCTTAAGCTCGTAGACGGCGAGGTACTTGTGCTCGAACCGCGCCGCATTGCGGCACGGATGGCTGCGCGAAGAGTCGCCTCGGAAATGAATGAACGGCTTGGCGAAACGGTCGGTTACCAGGTCAGATTTGACGAAGTCGCCGGGCCACGCACTCGCCTGCGGTTTGTCACTGAGGGTGTGCTGACGCGGCGCCTGATTTCAGACCCGTATCTGAAGGGCGTGGATGCCGTTGTTCTGGACGAGTTCCACGAACGCCATCTCGACGGCGATCTCGCGCTGGCCTTGTTGAAGCGACTGCAAGACAAGCGGCCTGATCTGCGAATCGTCGTCATGTCCGCAACGCTCGACGCCGATTCTCTGGCCCATTATCTTGATGAATGTCCCATCATACGTTCCAAGGGTAGGCTGTTTGATCTTTCGATCAACCATCTGCCTTACTCAGCACAACCGCTCGAAGTGCAGGTACGAAATGCGTTGGAGCGGCTGATCGCCGAAGAAAGTTCTGGAGATATCCTTGCATTCCTGCCCGGCGCTGCTGAGATTCGCCGCGCCATGCGCAAATGCGAAGAGGTTGCACAGCGGACAGGGTTACTGATTCTGCCGTTACATGGCAGCTTGTCGCCCGAGGAACAGGACCGCGCGGTCGCACCTTCGTCACTACGAAAACTCATCCTGGCGACGAATGTCGCGGAAAGCTCCATTACCGTTGAAGGCGTAAGTGCAGTGATCGACAGCGGTCTGGCACGACTCGCGTCCTGGTCTCGATGGACTGGATTGCAGACACTCCAGATCAGCCGCGTGAGCAAGGCTTCCGCAAAGCAAAGAGCCGGGCGAGCGGGGCGCACCGGGCCGGGGCGTGTGTTACGCCTCTACACAATGGAGGACTACCAACTGCGCCCGGAGCACGATTCCCCAGAGATCCTGCGCAGCGACCTTTCCCAGCTTTGTCTAGCGATGCGGGCAATGCAGATTGACCCCGTTAAGGGCATCAAGTGGCTTGATTCGCCGCCCGAAGCAGCAGTCGAAAACGCTGAGTTACTCCTGGATCGCCTCGGAGCCACCGGGGATACGGCACGGCAGTTGATACGCTTTCCCCTCACTCCTCGCTTGTCGCGACTCTTGGTCGAGGCGGTGGAACGAGGTGTCGGTGAGGACGGCTGCGTTGTGGCGGCGCTGCTTGGGTCAGACATCGACTTTGCGAGCAATGATCTCCTCACGGCCATAGACCAGCGTCGCGATCCTCGCCTGCTGCAGCCTATTGAGCAGTTACGCAAGATTGCACGATCCTCCCGACGAAAGCATCACGATGAAGATGCTTTGCTCAAGTCCGTGCTGGCGGGGTTTCCAGACCGGGTCGCGCGGCTCCGCACCGGCAACCAGGTGCTGCTGTCGACCGGCGCATCGGCTGAGGTAATGGGCCAGCCTCCTCAACATGAATTCATGGTTGCTCTCGATGCCGAAGACCGCAAAGATAAGCCGATGCCCCTGGTTCGCATGATGGCCCGGATTGAACCGGAGTGGCTGATCGATTTGTTTCCGGATCGCGTGCGAGAGCAATCGAGTGTCCTGTGGAATCGTTCGACAGAGCGGGTGGATGCAGTAAGCATGCTGCTCTACGATGAACTGGTCATTCAGGAATCGCGTGGTCCCGTGCCTGAGCCGCAAGCCGCTGCCGAACTGCTTGCGCAGAAAGCAGCGGAAGCCGGGATTGAACGATTTGTCGATCGAGAGAAGCTCGATCAGTTCTTGTCGCGCATCGAGTTTGCCGGTTTTGAACAGCCGGATCTTCAGCAGACACTACGAGAGTTGTGTTTCGGACTGGTGAGCTTTGCAGAACTGAAAGATGCGACGCGAAATTTCATTCCTTTGCTGGAGCAGAAGATCGGTGCCCGGCGGCTGAATCAAATTGCACCCGAATCACTCCGATTGCAAAGTGGACGCCAGACGAAAATTCACTATGAACATGGCAAGACGCCCTGGATTGCTTCCCGCCTGCAGGACTTCTTCGGCATGCGCGAGACACCACGCATAGGAGAGGCTCAGACGCCGATTGTCGTCCACCTGCTCGCGCCGAACCACCGCCCCGTTCAAACGACAAGGGACTTGGCAGGATTCTGGGAAAGGCTCTATCCGCAGGTACGCCGCGAACTGATGCGCCGGTATCCGAAGCACGCGTGGCCGGAGCGGCCTTGAATTTGAAATATGTTCGTTCTGGAGGGTGTTTCACCTGACGAATGACATATAAGCCCATGTCGCTTATGCAAGGAGGAGGATTCAGGTCGGCGATTTTACCGTTGCGATGACAAAGTCAAGAAACGCGCGCGTCTTCGGGGGAAGATAATTACGAGATGGATGCAGCGCATAGAGGGGAAATCGCTCATCAAGCCAATCAGGAAAGACGACCTCCAGGCGTCCGCTCTCGATCAACGATTCGATTCCAAGTTCCAGGAGCTGTGCAATACCGTAACCGGCGAGACAGACTGCGTGAATGGTCGCAACATCGCTCAGCAGCAGCTGTGCGTTCGAGCTGATCTCGATTTCCTTACGGCCCTGCCGGAAAGCCCATTCGTAGGCACGCCCAGTTTCGGGGTCCCGAAAATCAATCAGGCGATGATTGCCTTCCTCAAGCTCGGAGGGATGAGTTGGGCGCCCCGTCTTCTTCAGATAGGCCGGGGAAGCTACAGTAACCACCCTCGTGTCGAGGAGTTTTCGGGCTACAAGGGTTGATGGACGAGGCTCACCGAAACGGATGGCAAGATCGAAGCCTTCTGCAACCAAATCGCCCAGCCGGTCACGTGCAATCAGTTCGAGTTTGAGTCCTGGAAACCGTTTTAGAAATCGACTCAGTTGCGGCCCGAGCATCAGCTGCGCAATGAACGGGTCCATATTGACCCGCAGAGTTCCTCGAACCGCGTCCTTCGAAGTTGCTACCGAAGCCGCTGCTTCTTCCAATCCCGCAAGCAGAGGGACAATCTGTTCATAGAGCCTGCGCCCTTCTTCGCTCAATGTGACGGTGCGAGTGGTTCGTTCGAGCAGACGCACGCCGAGGCGCGCCTCTAAGCGCGCGATGGCACGGCTCACTCCAGACTGTGACATGTTTAGCGATTTGCCGGCCACAGCGAAGTTTCCGCTTCTCACGACGGCGGCCAGAACGCCTAATCCATTGAGGGCTCGATCATCGAATGTCATCGATTCATGATAATTGGTCATGAGCAAAATGCGTAGAGTTCTGACGCTTCGTCAAGGCTGGCTGCGTCAGATGTACAGGTCGTAGCAGAACAGAGACCGCAGCACTCATTCAAGGCGCTCTCCTGTTAGCGAGAAGAAAGAGAGGAAGCGAAATGTCAGCTTGGAAGGTATGGAGAATCGTAATCGTATGCCTGATGGTAATAGGAGGCGTCGCTGCGGGGCGCGCTCAAACAGCGCGATCGAAGCCGGCCAACGAGGCGCTTACTTTCAATGGTGACGGAGCACTGCGTTTGAAGGACATACATTGGCCGGATGGCTTTCATCCGGAGCAGGCAGACCTGTTTGCTCACAATGAAATTGTTGTTCACGCATCTTGTGAGAAGGTCTTCGCCAATATCGTTGACGCTCAGGTGTGGCCATCGTGGTATCCGAACTCCCACAATGTCAAGCTGCTGAACAGCCCGGATGGGCAGCTCCATGAGGGAACGCGGTTTTTGTGGGATACTTTCGGTGTCCACATTGAGAGCCGCGTGCATGAGTTCGTTCCAGACAGCCGCATTGGCTGGTTTGGCGATGGTACCGGGATGAACGCCTATCACACGTTCCTGCTGTTGAAGACGGACGAAGGCTGCCACATCGTGACTGAGGAAGTCGTGAAGGGGGCAGGTGCAATCGAACTCCGCGAGAAGCAGCCGAACGCCATGCATGAGGGACATGACCTCTGGCTGAGCACCCTCAAACAACGCTCTGAGAGTTAACCCACATATTTGGCCGATCACTAAAAATTATTCAATCGCAATATAAGGAGAAACAAATGTACGCAATTATGGGCATCACTGGAAGAGTCGGAGGCGCCATTGCAGAGAATCTATTGGCGCAAGGCGAGAAAATTCGCGCGATCGTTCGGAATCCTGAAAAGGCTGCGCAATGGAGAGACCGTGGAGCAGAGATTGCGGTTGCGGATGTCGACGATCCGAACGCACTGGCATCCGCATTCGAAGGAACGGATGGCGTGTTTCTCATGGTTCCACCGAACTTTACGCCAGCTCCCGGTTTTCCGGAACTGCGCAAGACTCTGGCGTCGTATCGTGCAGCTCTCGCAAAGGCTCTGCCGAAGAAAGCGGTATATCTTTCCTCGATTGGAGCCGAACAGACCAGCGGGCTGGGGCTTATCACCGGTTCGCATCTCCTGGAGCAAACGCTTAGAGATCTGCCCATCGCCCACGCATTCCTGAGGGCTGGCTGGTTCATGGAAAATCACGCATCGGACGTTACTACCGCACAGTCAGAAGGAAGAATCTACTCTAATCTTTATCCTTTGGATCGCAAATTCTCGCTGGTCGCTACGGCTGACATTGGCAAGGCCGGGGCAGATGTTTTGCGTCAGGAGTGGACAGGCACACGGCATATTGAGGTTGCCGGTCCTGAGCAGTATTCCCCTAACGATATCGCACGAGCACTGAGCAGTGTTCTCGGACGTACCATCGAAGTGGTTGCCGTCCCGCGTGACAAATGGACGGAATTCTTCGTCGGCCAAGGTATGCCGGAAGGCCGGACCGAACCTCGCGCCGAGATGGTCGATGGGTTCAACTCGGGCTGGATTCATTTCGGTGTGGCCGGCACGGAACACATCACGGGCACGACCAGCCTGACGTCGGTAATTGCGAAGCTTGCGACAAACGGGAGCCACGAGGCATAAGCGTCCAAAGACCCGATATCCCGTGTCGGGTCTCCCCCTTCGCTTCGTCCTGAGGCGGAAATATTACGACAAGCGAATGGAGTCCTCGATACTTCGAGGACTCCTAGTCGGCCTGTCCTACCTCGAGTCGACTGATCTTGCCCGAGGCCGTTAGATGGAATCGAAAGTAGGTGCGGAAGTTCCCCCATTGATCAGAATGAAAGGCGCCTTCAATGTTGAGGCCATGACTATCGACTCGGTCGATTGAAGTAAAGTGCTCATGACCTAGCGCATCCTTGGTAAATGCTTTGAGGTTTCGTGGATGCCCGTCATCTGTCATCGTGGCATCGGGTGTGAAGAGTGAGGACCACGTTACTTTGTCACCATTCTGCAAGGCTTCGATCGCTGCCCTGACTATGGAATTTGTTAGCACATCTGTGCGCATGGAATTCTCCTTGGTTGATCCCGCCACCTCTTCCTGTATGGAACGTAGGCAGAGGTGGGGCAACCGGATTGATCTTTTCTCTTAGAGCCGATGTTCGGATTGGCTACAGGGTGGCTGGTTTGAGCAGGTCGGCGAGACCGATGCGGCGAAGGAACTCGGCGCGGACGCGGTCGGAGACCATGTTAACAACTTCTGCGCCGTCTTCGGTGGGATCGATATGCACGCGGAAGGGGCGTTTGCCGAAGGGGGTGTCGACTACCTTCACAATGGCGTCGGCGACCGCAGATACATCGGC
>DATHQH010000037.1:0-3645 GCA_035482895.1 Alloacidobacterium sp.
AGGGTTCGTGCGAAGCCTTGCGCAGCAAGGCCCCTGAATCTCAGCCAATCCACCGAAATCCCGTGTCAAGCCCCTGTGCCAACGGCATCATCCATAAACAACTGAATAAAAACCACTTACCTGCGAAAAATAGTTAGCATAGTATTTCGGTCTAAATTGATATTCTGAAATAGAGGGAGTTTTCTCCTCAAGTGTGTCATCCCGACCGAACGACAGACACAGGACTCCCCGCTAAGTGATTGAAAACACTAGAACCGCCCTAAGCCGTTTGGAATCATTGGCTTATCAGGAGATGATCCCCCTGTAAGTTATTGAAAATAAACAAAAGGGAGAACAACGACCGGGGGAGAGGAGTCACCCGTTCAGCCGGGCCTTAGCCACAGCGTCGAGGACTCCATTCAGAAAGTTGATCGATTCGGGCGCCGAGTATCGCCGCGCGATCTCCAGCGCTTCGTTGATCACGATCGGCGCAGGAGTGCCGGGAAAGCCCAGCATCTCGCCAATCGCCATCCGCAGCACGTTGCGGTCGACGCTCGCCATGCGGTCGAGACGCCAATTCGCGGAGTGCTTCTCGATCAGGGCCGTGATGTCGCTTTCGCGGGCAACGGCGACGCGGAAGAGGTCTTCGGCAAAGCCGCGCACATCGTCATCGTTCTCCTCGCGGGCCATCCAGAAGGTGCTGCGGACCTGGTCGGGCGTGTGTTTGCCCATGTCGAGCTGAAAAAGCATCTGCATGGCAAGTTCGCGCGACTTGCGACGTTTTCCCGGCGCGCTCGTACGTTGACCGCTGGTATGTGGACCGCTCATGCAGTCACCGCTCCGGCCTTGGCCGCGACCTTGCGATGTAGCGAGACCATTTCGATGGCAGCCGACGCGGCTTCGAAGCCCTTGTTGCCCGCCTTCAGTCCGGCGCGGTCGAGCGCCTGCTCCAGCGTCTCGCAGGTAAGCACGCCGAATGCGTGCGGAATGCCGGTTTCCTGCTGCGATTGGCCGATGCCGCGGGAGACTTCGTTATAGATGGCCTCGTAATGCGCAGTTTCGCCGCGCAGCAGAACGCCGAGCGTGATGACGGCGTCAACCGTGCCTGTCTCGGCAATCTTGCGGGCCGCCGAGGGAATCTCCCATGCGCCGGGAACACGTAATATCTGGACGTCGTTCTTCTTCGCCCCGCTACGATAGAGCGCGTCGAGCGAGCCTTGCAGAAGGCGGTCGGTGATGACGGCATTCCAGCGGGCGACGACGATGGCAAAACGCATGTTCTCCGCTGAAAGGTCGCCTTCAAGCGCCACCGGCTTGCCGCGAAGCGGGTCCAACCATTCCCAGAAGGAAAAGGCGATTCCGGGAACCGGTTCGATGGTGAAGAGGCGCGATTGCCAGTCCGTATCGGCGGTTGCGGTGATGCGGCGCGCGGCTTCTGCTTCACCGAGGCTCTGTGTCAGCCACGTCTGCGCAACATCACGGACGGAGTCGAGGCTTGTGACCTCAACAAACACGTCAGCGTTCGAAGGCGGCATGCCATCGACGAACTCCAGGTTACCAAGCGGCGCTAGAAACGAGCGGCCACGGCTCTGCTCTTCGTCCCAGTCCTTACCGCGCTCAAAACCCAGCGCGGAAAAGAAGCTCGCCAGCTTGTCGAAAACAGCGGGCGTGCTGGCCTGGCGCACTGCGGTGATGCCTTTGATCATAGTTTGACTTTACCAGCGCGGAGGGCTGCGCGGAAACCGGCATCGCTAAGGTTACTGCCGCATCGCAACAAGTTTCGTTACTATTGCAAGTGGAGACCTGATGTTGGCAATGTATCGGAGCTGGTGGAAACCTTCTTGGATGTTTGCGGCGCTGCTTGTAGCGTCATTGTTTGCGCAACGAGCGAATGCGCAGGGCTACTTAAAGAACAGCGATATTGCTTTGAGCGCCTTTGGACAGTTCACAGGCTCATCGACCGGCAACGGCATTACGGTAACCCCCCACGACTCCCTGGGCGGACAGGCGACCTTCCGCCATGTGTATCACCCGTGGCTGGGTTATGAGGCAATCTACGGCTATACGCGATTCACGGACCGCTATTCCAGCTTCCCATTTGGGGTGCAAAGCAATGTGCACGAGATGGGGGGATCGTATCTGATCAGCGCTCCGCACCTTTTGGGAGTGCAGCCCTTCGGGCTTGCCGGCGTCAGCGCTCTCTTGTACGCGCCCTCACTCAATGGTGGACAACGGGCGAGCGCGCAGGCGAGGCCAGCCTTTACATTCGGCCTCGGCGCTAACTTTCCGTTGCTGACGTCGCACTTTGGCATGCGGGTGCAATATCGCGCGCTGCTGCATCAGACGCCCGATTTTGGCCAGGAACAATTCACGACGAATACATGGCGGATTTCAAGCGAACCGGCTGTAGGCGTCTATTTGCACTTCTAGCCGCATTCATGTGGTCGCGCTGGAGCGTACTCCGGTTGAGTGGCGCAGCGCGGCCAGCCCGATCAATCCCAGTCCAAGCGCGCAGACCCCGCTCCATCCCCAGCGTGCCCAGGCCATCGTGGAAAAGAGTGAGCCGAGCGAGCCTCCCAGAAAATAGACGGTCATGTAGATGGTGTTGATGCGGCCCCGCGCGCCCGGTTCCAGCCCGAAGATGCGCGTCTGGTTCGCAATCTGGTTGGCCTGCGCTCCCAGGTCGAGCACGACTACACCGAACACCAGTCCCAGGATGTGGTAGCCCAGAATCCATAAAATGCAGAAGCCCAGCGTGAGCAGCGTGAGCCCCAGTGTCACCACGGCGCGGGAGCCCCGCCGGTCGGCGACACGTCCGGCAATGGGTGCGATCAGCGCTCCGGTTGCGCCAAGAATGCCGAAGCTGCCAGCCGTGCCTGCGCCCAAATGGTAATGCTTTGAGCCGAGCAGGAAGATCAACGTGGTCCAGAAAGCGCTGAAGGCGGCGAATACCAGTCCACCCAGGACTGCCGACTCGCGCAGCAGGGGCTGCGTGCGGATAAGTGTCCAAAGCGAGCGCAGAGCTCGCATATAGGGCAGCGGTTTGTGCGGCGGCAGCCTGGGCAACTTTCGCAACAGCAGCGGAACAAAAGCTGCATTTGTGATCGCGGCGAAAACGAAGACAGCTCGCCAGCCGAAGAACGATGCGATCCATCCGGAAACAGAACGCGCGAGCAGAACTCCGAGCAGGAGTCCGGTCATAACGGTGCCGACAGCACGTCCGCGTTCTTCGTCGTCAGCCAGTTCCGGCGCAATAGGAACAACAACGTGTGTGACTGCGGCAGTCAGGCCGATGGCGATGCTCGCCGTCAGCAACATCCAGAGGCGGGGCGCAAGGGCTGCGAGGAGCGCGGCGATGGCAACTCCGGCAAAGAGGCGCACCATGAGGCCGCGACGCTCAATGACATCGCCTAGCGGCACAAAGGCGAGGATCCCGACCGAGTAGCCAACCTGCGTTGCCACAGCCACCATGCCCATAGAACCGTGGCTGGCGTGCAGGCTGTGTGCCATATCCAGCAGCAGAGGCTGGTTGTAGTAGATGTTGGAAACCCCGACACCGCACGCGAGGCCTAGAAACGGCAGCAGGCTGCGATGCCTGGGATGCAGGTCGACTGGAGCTTCAGGAGGAATGGTGGCGATGTCTGTCAAACACCAGTTTAGATGAGG
>DATHQH010000038.1:0-26157 GCA_035482895.1 Alloacidobacterium sp.
ACGGTCCGCTTGTACCTATCTCGACTTATGGCGCAAGTAAGCTCGCGGGCGAAGCGCTGATTGCAAGCTATTGCGCCATGTTTGGCTTGACTGCATGTGTGTTCCGGTTTGCGAATGTAGTGGGAGCGCGGCAAACGCATGGTGTTGGGTTCGACTTTGTGCGCCGCCTGATGACTGATCCGCGCCAGTTGCAGATTCTGGGCGATGGCAAACAGAGTAAATCCTATATCCACGTTTCAGACGTGGTAAGAGCTGTATTGCATGCAGAGGGGCATTGCACTGAGCCCTTTGCAGTCTTTAATGTCTCAACGGGCGATGCGATCACGGTAGCTGAAATTGCAGAGCTTGCGGTGGAATGTCTGAAACTGGAAGAATCTGTGTTCCAATACACCGGTGGAGACCGGGGCTGGAAGGGTGACGTGCCCGTAGTGCGTCTCAACGCAGACAAGATCAGAAGCCTGGGCTGGGCTCCTCATCATACCAGCCGGGAAGCGATGCGGTCCGCGTTACGGGAAATGATAGCCGACGAGCGGGTGTGCTATGCATAGCCGGCTTCCTGCCATGGCTCTGCTCGCCGGCGGCCTGGCTACACGTATGTATCCGCTGACGGAGAGCGTGCCGAAATCTCTGCTCAGGGTGGATGGCGAGCCCTTTCTCGCGCATCAGTTGCGGCTGTTGGTCGAGCGAGGCATAGCCGAAATCGTCATATGCTGCGGGCATTTAGGAGAACGGATCGAAGCGTACGCAGGCGACGGGTCACGGTTCGGCTGCCGCCTCCGCTACTCCTATGACGGCGATACTTTGCTGGGAACGGGCGGCGCGCTGCGGCGCGCTTTGCCATTGCTTGGAGAGAGCTTTCTCGTGATGTACGGCGATAGCTATCTGTTGGCCGATCCTGCGCGCGTGTGGAAGACCTTTCTCGCAGCCGGCAAGCCGGCATTGATGACAGTGTTCAGAAACGACGGCAAATGGGACACGAGCAATATAGAAATGTGCAACGGGCAAATCGTCTGCTATGACAAGCGCGTAAGCAGGCCTGATATGCGCTATATCGACTATGGTTTGAACATATTGCATCGGAGTGTTCTCAAAGCATGGCCAGAGAATGCTCCGTTCGATCTCGCCACGGTTATGGGAGGCCTGGCCTCGGAAGGAGAACTGGCTGCGCACGAGGTCCACGGCCGGTTTTATGAGATAGGTTCCCCAGATGGGCTGAGCATGACGGAGCAAATGCTCGCGAGTCTCCGTAAATCGAGAGAAAGCGAACTGCTGTCACCCATTGGATGCGCACCGTGATTATGACTCGCACTCCTCTGCGCATCTCCATCGGCGGGGGCGGCACCGATCTGCCATCCTACTACCGCGAATTTGGTGGGTTTGTACTCTCGGCGGCAATCAACAAATACGTCTACATCACGATCAATAAGAGCTTTCTACCCGGCTATTTCCTCAAGTATTCGGAAACGGAGCACGCACAGGCCTATGAGGAGATCCGGCATCCGCTATTGCGTGAAGCCCTGGCTCTGCACGCGGCGCCCAACCCGCTCGAAATCGTCAGCATTGCCGATGTTCCCGCAGGCACCGGACTAGGTTCGTCGGGGACTTTTCTGGTGGGGCTGGTGCATGCGTTATATGCGTATGAGCGAAAGCGGGTGACGGCTGAAATGCTTGCGCAGGAGGCGGTCGATATTGAGATGAATCGATTGCACGAGCCTGTCGGCAAACAGGACCAATACATCGCAGCCTATGGAGGTTTGTTGTGCCAGGAGTATCGGTCGGACGATTCGGTACATGTAACGGTGCTGAAGGTCAGTGAAGGTGCGCTGAAAGAGCTTCGCGATTCCCTGATGCTCTTCTTCGTTGGGCAGACGCGCAGTGCTTCCACCTTGCTGGAAGACCAGAAGAGACGCTCAGAGCAGCGAGACGAAGCGATGCTGGAAGGGCTGCATTTTGTGAAGCAGCTTGGTCAGGAGATACGCAGTGTCCTCGAAGCTGGTGCAGTCACCGAATTCGGCAAACTCATGCATGAACATTGGCTGCGCAAGCGAACCCGCTCAAAGGGCATGACCAACAATCGCGTGGATGAACTTTATGAAGTAGCGCGAATGCGGGGGGGTGCAAGCGGCGGCAAGCTGGTGGGAGCAGGCGGAAGCGGTTTTTTGTTGCTGCATACGCAGGACCGTAATCGTCTGCGATCTGCGATGGTAGCTGCGGGCGCTAGCGAGATGGAATTCCATTTCGATTTCGATGGCTCCGTCGTAATGATGCGTAACGCCTGAAAGACGAGGAAAACATGGCAACTGCACCCACGCGTCTCCCGGAGCTTCGTGACCTTCGTGCCATGCACGAGGACGAGCTGACCCTGGGAGCTCTGGCAGGTGCGCTAAGGAGGCGGCGCGCCGTCTTCCTCTACACTCTCGCCGTCTTTCTCGTCGTTGTGACCTTGTATTGCATCTTTGCCACGCGCCGGTATCAGGCAACCGGTCAGATTCAGATACAGAAAGATGATGCCGGAGCCTTCGGACTGGAGAGCAGCGTGATGGGAGACGCAGCTGACTCTGCATCAGACGCCCTCGATTACAACATTACGCTGCAGACGGAAGCTAACATCCTAAACTCCGATTCCCTGGCGCTTCAGGTCATCAGGGACGTGCATCTCGAAACAACGGACGACTTTTATCCGCCGCCAAAAGCAAATCAAGGCATCCCATTTCCCTCGGGGCTGTTGTTCTGGAAGAAAGCGGTTGAGCCAATGAATATTCCGCTCGATCGCGCGCCGAATCGCCGATATGCGGTTCTTAAGATATTTGCGAGCCATCTGAAAGTCGAGCCTGTCACAGGCACACGACTGATCGATGTGAGCTATTCGAGCCCGGATCCTCAGCTGGCGGCCGAAGTTGTGAATCATTTGATCAGCGCGCTCATGGACTATACCTTCCAGGCGCGCTTCGCCGCGACGGCACAAGCATCGACCTGGCTTACGGCACAGCTTGACGATTTGCGAAGCCAGACGGAGAGCCTGCAGGCAAAGGCAATCACTCTTCAGCGTGACACAGGAATGTTCGGCGACGATGAATCGCACAACGTAGTGCTCGCGCGGCTAGAGAGCTTGAATGAGGCGCTGGCAGCGGCGGAATCCAACCGCATTTTGAAAGAGGCCATCTCCCGCGTCGCCAACAGCGGCGATGCCGAATTGATTTCAGGCCTCGGCGGGAATGCCGGTATCGGCGCCATGGCTTCGACGTCAAATTCCCTCGGGCTGATTCAAAGCCTGCGTGCACAGGAGGCGACCACAAAAGCGGAACTCGACCAGGACAGGGTGAGATATGGTTCAGCCTACCCGCGAATGGCTGAATTGCAGGCCGAGCTAAGCGGTATCGAAAACTCGATTCAGGATGAAGTGCGTCGCATCGGTGAGCGGGCGCGTACAGACTACGAGATCGCGGCGAGGGCCGAAGTCTCGGCGCGCGATGCATTTGAGAAGCAAAAAAAGACTGCCAATAATTTGAACGATAAGGCGATTGCCTACGCCCTGGCAAAGCAGGAAGCCGACGGCAGCCGTGAAGTGTATGAAGGCCTGCTGGCAAAGCTGAAGCAGGCAGGGGTGCTCGAGGGGCTGCGATCCACGAATATCACGGTCGTCAATCCGGCTCGCGTACCTCCTCCAAATCGGCCAAAAAGTCCAAACATTTGGCTGTATTATGCTGCGGCGATGGCCGCAGGGCTGATGTGCGGGGCAGGTGCAGCGGCAATCAGAGATCTGACCGATACAAAGGTGGGATCGCTTGAAGAAATGGAACGTGTGACAGGCGCACCCTTGCTGGGATTGATTCCTGCGACAGAAGTGGGGAGAGATTTACCTCGGCCTCCCGGTCGCGCTCATCTTTTCCAGTCGAAGCGGACGGCCTCGAATGACCATGACGTGAAGATAGCAACGCTGAGCTATATTGAGAGCCCGTTTGCCGAGTCCCTGCGTATACTGCGAACCTCGCTGATGCTTTCCCGCAGCAGCCATGCTCCGCAAGTGTTGTTAGTGACCAGTTCGAATGCTGGCGAAGGCAAGAGTACCGTCTCGATGAATCTGGCCATCGTGCTGGCGCAGCAGGGTGCGCGTGTCCTCCTGATAGATGCCGACCTGCGGCGACCTGTGCTGCACCAGAGAATGGGTCTCGATGCGGGCGATGGCTTGAGCGCGGCCCTTTCGAATGACATGGTAGAGCCGCGCGCGCAGCAAATTGAGCGTATCCCTAATCTCTTCGTCCTCAGCGGCGGTCCCGCACCACCGTTTCCTGCGGAACTGCTTGGATCGAGAAGGATGGATGTGCTGTTCTCACGGTGGCGAAGCGAATACGACTTTATCGTGCTGGACGGACCACCGGTTTTGCCGGTTACGGATGCGATCGTTCTCGAACAGCAATGCGACGCAGTCCTGCTGGTGGCGCGGCATGGAGTGACCAAGAAAAAAGCAATTCACCGGAGCTATCGCACCGCAGCCAGACAGTTGCCTCCGCAAGCCGTATTGGGCACCGTCCTTAACGCTGTGCCTGGGCAATCGTCCGACTTCTACGAATATTACGGTTATCGGAGCCACATCTATGGCGCGGAAGGATGGGGCCATGAAGCGCAGGCATAGTCTGAGCGTCTTTCTGTGTCTGAGTTGTCTATGCTGCGCTGGGTATGGCCAGGCTTCGTTTCCCGATAAAAAGGTGACGACAGGCAATGCCACCGCAGGAGTTGCGGAGAGCCTGCTGATCGGCCGCGGCGACCTGCTGCATGTCACGATTTTTCGTGAGCCGGATCTCGAGCAAAAGGTCCGCGTCAAAGATTCCGGCGAGGTCGATCTGGACCTAGTCGGGACGCTCCATATTGCGGGCCTCACGCCGGGGGATGCGGCCACGGCTATTGCGCAGCTCTATGAAAGAGAGCATTACTTAAATCGTCCTCAGGTCTCTGTGCTCGTCGAAGAATACGCGACGCAGAGCGTCTCTGTTATGGGACAGGTGAATAAATCCGGTACCGTTACATTAACGACACCGCGCGGTTTGATCGACGTATTGTCGCTCTCTGGCGGATTGACGGAGATTGCCGACCGTCACATCACCATCCAGCGTCACAGCAAGAACGAAAGCATCACTGTCTTTCTGCCAAACGACGCGGCCGCGAGTCTGCATGCGAATGTGATGGTGTATCCGGGCGATACGGTGCTGGTGCCAAAGGCCGGTTTGATCTATGTGCTGGGCGACGTGGCGCGACCCGGTGGCTATGTCATGCAGGATGATGCAAAGCTGACCGTGCTGCAGGCCGTGGCCATGGCATCGGGTGCGAACCGAACAGCGAAAGAAGACGCAACGCGATTGATTCGCAAAGTAAATGGAAGTTATCAGGAACAGATCGTGTCTTTGCATGCTATGGAGCGGGGAACGATGCCCGACATGCCCCTCGAAGCTGACGACGTTCTGTATGTTCCATTCAGCGTGGCCAGAAATATGGTCATTGGCGCATCCGGTATTGTGTCCTCGGCAAGTTCGGCGGTCATTTATGCGGCTCGATGAAAAGGATCTGGTCGGCGGCGCACTCCGGTTGCGGCGAATCGGGATCGACGAAGTCGCGTGTGTTGCCCTGCTTGCATTTTTTGCCATGCAGGGAGCGATCCCCGGCATTGCGCCGAACCAGGCAAACGAAATGACGAACACCGCAGCCACTGCGCTGATGAAGATTGTCGGTATCGGCTCGCAGGTGCTGGCAGATGGAGCGATCTGCATTCTGATCCTGACACATATGCGGCGACTTCGGCGGTTCGTATTTGCTCTGCAGTGGACGGCGGTACTGGTTGTACTCGCCACGTGCTCCGCATTCTGGTCGCAGGATGCGATCACAACTGCACGACGCTCGATCCCATTTGCGCTCGCCACACTCTTTGGGCTGTATTTCGCATCGCGCTTCTCCGTGCAGAAGCAACTCTCGATCCTTACAGTCACCATGGTTTTAGTCGCTGCTGCCAGTATTGTGCTCGCTGTGTTTTTCCCATCCATCGGATTGGAAGCCTCAACCGGGCACTTCGGGAACTGGCAAGGCGTCTTCACCCAGAAAAATGCCTGTGGCCGCGCTATGGTGTTTGCGACAGCCGCAGTTTTATCGAATGGATGCATGAACCTGCTGCGAGGTGCGTGCATACTTCTCTTCCTGTTCGTCCTCATAATGAGTGGATCGCGTGGCGCATGGCTGATCCAGGGCGCACTGTTTGCCTGCTATGGAGCCGTTCGTGTCATCGAGCGCTTTACGCCGTCGAGCCGCAAGATACTGCTCGGAGTAGTTGTCCTCGCGCTGATCTCAATGGTTGCCCTCGCGTGGTTGTATCTCCCCCTCATTGCAGCCCTTCTTGGCAGAGATGCCTCTTTGTCAGGGAGAACAGCGATCTGGCAACAAGTCTGGGCAGCAATTGAGAAGCACCCATTCCTTGGCTACGGTTTCGCTGCTTTCTGGCAGGGGATGAAAGGCGAGTCCTACAACGTGATCGTCGCGCTGCGATTTGTCATCTTTCATGCTCACAACGGCTTTCTTGAGATATGGCTTGAACTCGGCGCGGCTGGGTTGCTGCTCTTCATGCTGAGTTATGCCAGAGCATGGCGTAAGCTAGGGCCTTTGCTTTGGTCTAGGCAGATCAACAACGCGTTTTGGATGATCTTCGTCCTGTTGCTCGTTGCACTCTACGACATCGATGAAAATACGCTCTTCGCTTTCAACGGACTCTTCTGGATTTTGTATGTTGCAGTGCTCGCAGACATAGAAATTCTGGCAACCGAGCACAGCGAGGCGTTGCATGGTCAGCGACGCAGCCTCAACGGGCCTATGCGTCTTTCCGCGCCAGCAGCGAGCTAGAAACAAATATGGCTACCGCAGAATTTGTCGCCTCGAGCTGTATCCTTCAGACAAAAAATGAGGCGCGCCGGTTTTACCATCCGGAACTGGACGCTCTACGTTTCTTTGCTTTTCTTGCCGTCTACATCTGTCACAGCATACCGAATGTGCTTGTAGACGGCGCGTCCCGCACAAACGGTGCGTTAGAAGCGCGTATGCTGACGACGATCAAAGACACAGGCAACTTCGGTGTTTGTCTTTTCTTTTTGCTGAGTGCCTTTTTGATTACTGAGTTATTGCGGCACGAAGTACAGGTCTTTGACCACATTCATGTCGGTGCTTTTTATCTGAGGCGCATTCTGCGTATCTGGCCCCTCTACTTCGGTATCACGATCGTTTTTGCTCTTGGCGGTCGTTTCTTTCCAGCGTTGCACATGGAGCCGGGCCGGATGTTTGCCTATTTTTGTCTTGCGGGGAATTGGTATATCGCGACACATCCATGGATTCAGACACCGCTCCGTTCGCTCTGGAGCATTTCAGTGGAAGAGCAGTTCTATCTAGCCTGGCCGCTGCTCGCGTGGCTTGGTGGCATGCGCGTGCTCGTTATGGCGTCGCTCGCGATTATGCCTATATCGCTGTTGACAATTTCTATCGTCTCTACTGAAAAGGCGTATGCCTATAATGCGGTCTGGCTCAACAGCTTCACGCAATTTCAGTTCTTTGCATGGGGCGCGCTGCTCGCATTCACTCTGCATGGGCATGTTCCAAAAATAGATCGCGTAATTCGAGGTGCGATGGGCTGTGCTGCCATGGTTCTATGGCTGGTTGCCGCATCGTTCGGGCAAATCAAGCGCCCTGGCGTCGAGGTCTCCTCATCGCAATTCTGTTTCGGCTATCTGCTCGTGGCCACAGGCTGCATATTCTTTTTTCTTGCCGTCCTCGGTATTTCTGTGCGATTGGTGCCGCGATGGATCACCTACTTAGGGAAAATCTCCTTCGGGCTGTATGTCTTCCATGAAGTCGCATTTCTTCTAGTCGATGAAATGCAAAAGCATACCGAGACTCTAACGCCATTCCTGCGACCATGGTCTCTGCGGCATATCGGCTACACGCTGATGATCAACAAAATAGCTGCTCTGTGCATGACGGTTATGCTCGCAATGCTGTCGTACCGCTTTTGGGAGAGCCCTTTTCTGCGGCTCAAAAGGCGCTTCACCTGGATTTCGTCGCGCGGTATTTAGATGGAAACGCGCAAGGTACTCATTTATCGCAACGAGCTTTTGCCGTCATCTGAGACCTTTATTCTGTCCCAGGCAAACGCTCTTCGCAGGTTTCAACCTGTTTTTGTGGGGTTGAAGCGCGTGAGTCCCGGTCTGGAGATCGCCACTCATCCGGTCCTGACTCTATCCAACGCAGAATCATGGATGGAAAAAGCGAAGCGCCGGGTCTTTCTGCAGACCGGGCATGCTGGCCAATTCATCTGCGCCGTCGCTGCTCAACGTCCTCGAATCATGCATGCTCATTTTGCAGTAGATGCTGGAGCCGCATTGCCGATCGCGAAAAAGCTTTCCACTCCCCTCGTCGTAACCCTGCACGGTTATGACGTGACGACTGACGAGAACGAGAATCGCTGGCCGACTACAAAGGCCTACCTGCGCAACAAACGCAGGCTATGGAGCGACGCGAGCGTATTTATTTGCGTATCAGAACACGTAAGGAAACAGGCTCTGGCATGCGGATTTCCGGAGAAGAAGCTATGGGTACATCACATCGGTGTTGATCTGAGCGAGTGCGGTAGCCCGAAGCCGCCTCGCGATAAAAAAGATGTGCTCTTTGTAGGCAGACTCGTTGAAAAGAAAGGATGCATTCATCTCATTCGGGCGATGTCACGCGTGCAGCAAGTAATGCCGGATAGCCGTCTCATAATTATCGGAGATGGGCCTCTTCGAAACGAGCTGAAGCGTGCAGCAGCTCGGCACTGCAAAGATGCCGTGTTTTTCGGCCAGCAGTCGCACGCGGAGGTGAAGCGATGGATGCGGCACTCTGGCATTCTGGTGGTACCCAGTATTCGCGCAAAAAATGGCGACTCCGAAGGACTCCCAACCGTACTTTGCGAGGCGCAGGCATTAGGGCTTCCTCCCATCACATTTGCCACAGACGGAGTGACAGAAGCGCTTCCTGCAGAGCGGCGCTATTGTATGCCGTCCGAAGAAGATGAAGCAGGACTCGCCGAGAAGATCATTCATTTGCTGCGCGATGATCGAACATGGCAGCTAGCGAGCGATGCGGGAAGACAGTATGTGAAATGCCATTTCGATATCCTTGCGCAGACACGAGCTCTTGAAGATAAGTACGAAGAAATAATTGCGAGCCATGATGGCTGACCGGGACAGTTTGCGGCGGCACATCTGGTGGATGATCTCAGGACATGGCGTGTCTGTCCTGCTTCAGGCTGTGTATTTTATTCTGATTGGCCGTACACTCGGTAGCCGCGAGTATGGAGCGTTCGTAGGGGTCGTCGCGTTGATCAATGTGCTGAGCCAGTTCAGCAGTCTTGGCATGGAGATGATTCTGGTGCGTAATATCAGTCGCGGCCGCGAATCATTTGCAGCAACATGGGGAAATGCATTGCGTATCAGCGTATGCGGTTTCGTCGCTCTGCTTGCTCTTGCGATGCTGATCGGTCACTTTACGCTGAAGCCCGAGTTACGGACACTCATCCCATACATTGCCTTGTCGGATGCACTCTTCGGAAAGATGGTGCAGCTCGCCAGTCGCGCCTTTCAGGGAGCAGGCCAACTTTCACAGACCGCAAGACTCACGGCCCTCACGAACTTCGCGCGGATGGCCGCCGCACTGGGATTGTTTCTCCTCGTAGAGTTGCAGCACATCCGCGCCGATGCATATCTCTGGACGAAAGTGTACTGGTTGTCATCACTGGCGACCGCGATCATCGCCTTCGCGATGGTTACAAAGCGTTTGGGATGGCCAAGATTCCGGTGTTTTCGCATGCGCGACCTGACAGACGGCTTTAGCTTTTCGCTCTCCAGCTCTTCGATGTCCGTCTATAACGACATCGATAAAACATTACTGGCAAGCGCGGGGCAACTATACGCGGCTGGCATTTATTCAGTGGCCTATCGCGTCATCGATGTGGCCAGTATGCCGATTTATGCGATCTACACGGCAGCCTCTCCCCACTTCTTTCGCGAAGGCGAGAGCAGCGTAACACAGGCGTCTCTGCTGGCAAATCAATTACTCAAGCGCACGGTGCCATACGGAGCGGCAATGGCGTTGGCATTACTTCTGGGATCACCACTGCTGCCGTATGTCTTTGGACCGTCTTTTCGCGGATCAGTTGAGGTCTTACGCTGGCTCTGCCTTTTGCCGCTCATTCGCGGCTTGCACTATGCCTGGGGGACGACAATTACCGGCTCATCCTCGCAGTGGTATCGGACAGCCACGCAATTGGGGGCTGCTGCCTTTAATCTGCTGCTCAACGCTGTATTGATTCCGCGCTATTCCTGGCAGGGTGCTGCAGCCTCGAGCCTGCTGACCGATGCAGCCCTCGCACTCTCGAATTGGGCAATCGTACAGTACCTGCGCGTACGGCAGAATTCCCGTGAAATCGCAATTACGCAGACTATGTAAGTCTATGTGATGGCGTTGCTAAAACTCTACTGACTCTGTGGACGCAACCTCTTTGTCTTTGATTTTAGGGCAACCAAAGACTCTGAAATGACTCACCTTGTTCAGCCGAAATGCTGGCTTGTGATTGTCGTCAGGTAGTTTAATCCGGAAGAAATCCGCGTCTGTAACTGAATCGAGCACAAAAGCTGGCCGCGCGTCGGGAGTAGCGTAGGCAATTTCCACGTTAGTCAGCTCAATATTGTTGACATGGCGGATAAAGAAGCCATGTGCCGGCATGGGCCCGAACATGTGCGGATCCGGATACGTAGCTTCATTTTCAGGAGGTTGCCCTGCGGCCATTTCTGTCGTCCCGCCACCCTGATGATGAAGGTAGATGTCACTGATTTTCAGATCGGTAATAGGGTGATCAGGAATTCCGCTGATGATCGCGGCATATTGTGACGCAGAATTGTAACTGATTATGTTGCTTAAAAAAATGCGACGGCAAGCGCCAATCGGCACGCCCTGCGGCCCGCGCATGCGGCTACCAAGTCGGATGAAAATCGGCGCTCCCGAAATGTCGCGCATGGTGATGTTGGTGAAGGCTACATCTTCGAGCAGTGCCCCGTCCTCGCTTTCGAGCGCGATACCGTTGCAGCCCTCAAAAACGCAATTTGAAACAGTGATGTTCTTAAATCCGCCATTGGATTCCGTCCCGAATTTGATTCTTCCTGTTCGAGGTATGTGAGTGTCGGGAGGAAACTTCTTGAATGTTCCGTCGAGCAGAGTTCCGAGCTCGTAGCAGCCGCTTACATAGCAATTCGTAATCGTAACGTTCTCAGTGGAGCGGGCATAGCCCAGCGCATACGAGCTCTTTGGGCAGATGCCGTCATCCCATGGTGAGTTGACGCTGCAATTCGATACGCGGACATTCTTGCAGCAGTCGATATCCATGCCGTCGCGATTCGTGTCGATCTTCAGACTGTCGATAATCAGATTGTCGACACCCGTCGCGAGAATTCCAAAGTGGCCGCCTTTGAGAATGGAGAAACCGCTCAGAGTTACATTGCGGCAATTCTTGAGCGCAATGGCTTTGTTGCCGACGCGAGGGTTTTCCGCCAACGGCTCTTCATGAGACCAGCCTCGGCTCAGTCCCTCTCCCCAGATAAGCCCCGGTCCAAAGATGGAGACATTGTGCAGATTTTCGCCCCAGATCAGGCTGTTATGCCAGTGGTTATGGCCGTAGTCCTGATAGTTCTCCCATGGCGCATTGGACTCCGCCGAATCGTAGCCGTCGCTGCGGTCGGCGGGCGTTTTCGCAGCTAGAATGGTCGCACCCTGCAGGAGATTCAGGGCCAGATTGCTCTTCAGCCGGATAGAAAATGAGTTGTAGGTGCCTGCCGGAAAGAGCACCGTCCCGCCACCGGCATTCGCCGCCGCCTCAATCGCTTGATTGATCGCAGGCGAGTCGATAGTGATGCCGTCCCCGGTAGCCCCGAAAGAACGCACATCGTAGATACTGCCGTTTGCCCGATGCGGTGTAGAAGCCTGCGCGAGAAGGTCGACGGGAGCGAGCGCTCCGGCCGCTCCAACTGTGGCATATTTCAGAAAATCCCGGCGCTGTCTCTTCATGGAGTCATGGTCCTTTTGTGGTCTGACCTTTGAAGAGACGATACATCAGGGCGTAAAAATTTACCGCATCGAGGCTGGAAATAACACCGGGCCGGGAAGTGGGATTTCAGTCCGGCCCGATAGCCATCGTGTCCTACGCCGGAACTGCGAGATTTTGCAGGGCTGCAACCACGTCGATAATGAGGATGTCTTCGCTCGAAGCGTTGGCGCGGGTTACAAGCTCGACCTTGCCTTCCGCTGCTTTTTTCCCGACGTTGACGCGATAAGGAATACCGATGAGATCCGCGTCCTTGAACTTGACTCCGGCACGCTCGTCCCGGTCGTCAAGCAGTACATCAAATCCGGCAGCTTCCAGGTCCGTAGCGATACGCTCGCCGGCGTAAAGCAGGTTCGCGTCCGATGCATTCGTAATTGTGACCACGACATCAAACGGCGCAATCGAACGCGATAGCCAGAATCCATTGGCATCATGGTTCTGCTCGATGGCAGCCGTCAAAATACGTTCAATGCCGATACCGTAGCTTCCCATAATTGGTGTCACTTCTTTGCCGTTCGGGTCAAGCACACGAGCGCCCATGCTCTCGGAATACTTGTAACCAAGCTTGAAGATGTGCCCGACTTCGACGGCCTTTGCTACCTTCAATGGTGCGCCGCATTGCGGGCAGCCTTCCCCTTCGACGACATTCCGCACATCGGCAGCCACGGTCCAAGAAAAGTCGCGTCCCGGCGTTACATTGCGGAAGTGATAGTCGAGCTTGTTCGCGCCGCACACCATGTTCTCGCGGCCTTCGAGCGCTTTGTCGAGAATGACATTCACGCCGCCATCCAGCAACTGCTTCGCCGGTTCAAGCCCAATTGGGCCAAGGAACCCAGCAGGACCGTGAATATGGCGCTCCAGCTCTTCTGTCTGCATTGTTCGCAGTTCAACAGCCTTGATCAGGCCCAGCAGCTTCGTCTCGTTCACCTGATGATCGCCGCGCAGGAATACGACAACAGGAATCCAGACCGACTCGCCCTTGGCTTTCTTGATTTCCGCCATATATGCGACACACTTGATGTCCTGTGCCTCGGAGATATCAAAGAACTTGGCCACATCGGCCACGGCAGCAATGCCCGGCGTCGAAACCAGCTGCGGCTTCCCATCTCCGGTTGGAGCAAGCTCAATCACCGGAGCGAGCTGCGAAGTCGCTTTCTCAAGATTGGCTGCGTAATGGCACTTGGGGCAGCTTACGATCAGGTCTTCACCCGCGTTGGTATAGACCATGAACTCCTGCGATTGCGTACCACCCATCGCGCCAGAATCGGCTTCGACCGCGACAAAATCAAGTCCGCAGCGAGAGAAAATGGTGCGGTACACCTGGTCGTGCAGATCGAAACTTTTGTCGAGGCCGGCAGCGTCGATGTCGAAGGAGTAGGCGTCCTTCATAATGAACTGGCGCACACGCAGCAAGCCGGCCTTTGGACGCGGCTCATCGCGGAACTTGGTCTGGATCTGGTACCAGATCTGCGGAAGCTGTTTATAGCTGCGCAGCTCCTTGCGGGCGATGTCCGTCATGACTTCTTCATGCGTCATGCCCAGGCAGAGCCACGCGCCTTTGCGGTCCTGCAGGCGAAACATATTCTGGCCCATCGTTGTCCAGCGTCCGCTCTCTTCCCAGATTTCCGCGGGGTGAATGGTGGGCAGCAGGAATTCCTGCCCGATCTTGTCCATCTCCTCCCGCACGATGCCGATGATCTTGTTGATCGAGCGTTGTCCGAGAAAGAGATACGAATAAATTCCGGCGCCGAGTTGCCGGATGTATCCCGAGCGGACGAGGAACTTGTGGCTGGCCACTTCGGCATCTGCCGGGACTTCACGAAGGGTAGGAACAAAAAGCTTGGACCAACGATGCATACGTACTGTGTACTTTCTCAACGATTAAGATGGGCGTAAACTTCCATTCTAACCGCTGTGTCCTGATTCACTTCGTGCCCCGACCCTTTCTCAGTTCCGGAGCGTGTTTTAACAATGTTGACATGCAAGATCGGCTCGACGTTATATACAGTGATTAGTCATGGAAGATGAGCCTCTCATTATCGAGCTATGTCGGACAGATCGTCCGGACACCCGCATTATCGGTCTGCAAGGGCCGATAACCATCAACACACTCTTTAATTTGCAGCAGGAACTGCGCAACGGTATCTGGTCCGTCACCATTCTTGAAATGCTTGGCGTCCCTTACATGGACTCAGCGGGCATGGGGGTCATTATCAATTTCTATGTTTCGTGCCAGAAGAACGGACGAAAGCTGATCGTTTGCGGACTGAATTACCGTGTCATCGAGCTGTTTAAGCTGACGAATGTGGACACGCTGATCACAATCGTTGACGATCTGGACGAGGCCGAAGCGCTGTTGAAAACAGGGGACTAGCCACGCGGCCCCCCTGATCCCCCCTACACAGCTAGTGCTTTTTATGCTTCTGGTAATTCTCTAGCGTAGAGAAAGTCTCACTCTGCATGTGGTCAATGTAAATGCGACCGTGTAGATGGTCGATCTCATGTTGCAGAATGCGGGCATACCAGCCGCTCGCTTTGATCGTCTTTGACTTGCCGTGCTCATCCAGACAGGTAACGCGAACGGCCCGAGCACGGGGCACCACGGCCATAAATCCCGGCAGACTGAGGCATCCCTCATGGAAGGCGGTCTCTGCCGGGGTGAGCAGCTCAATCTCCGGGTTGATGACGACGTGGAAGGGTACTGGAACCCGTTCGCGCTCCTTCAGTTCGGCTGCGCTTAGATTTTTGTGATACTCGGTCTTGTCTTCAATCACCGCCAACTGTAGCGGTTGGCCGACCTGGGGTGCAGCGAGCCCTACCCCGGGAGCATCGTGCATCGTCTCACGCATATATGCAATCAGGTCTTGGATGTGAGAACTCTGGATTTCTTCCGGTTTGAGCGGTCGTGCTTTCTGGCGCAAAACCGGGTCCCCGACGCTGACGATTTTCAATAGCATAGCGGCTAAATCAGCTCTGTTTCCCATAGATCGTGCAGATGGACAATGCCTTCAATCTGGTGCGCTTCATCCACCACGACCAGAGAAGTGATTTTCTTTTCCTCCATCAAGCTCAAAGCGCGCACCGCAAGCTCTTCTGCGCCAATGGTTTTGGGCGCCGGGTTCATCACCTCACCTGCGGTCTTTTCCAGTCCTCTGGGACCATCGCGTTCGAGCAAACGTCGCAGATCGCCGTCGCTGATGATGCCCGCGAGTTTTCCCTGGTCTTCAACCGTCGTCATGCCGAGCCCTTTGCGCGACATTTCATAGATGACGGCGCTCATGGGGGTGTCCAGTACAACGCGAGGAACAGCATCGCCGGCATGCATCAGCTGGCGCACGCGCGCGAGCTTCTTGCCGAGCTTGCCACCCGGATGCAGATCGGCGAAATCCTCGGTGCGAAAGCCTTTGCGCAATGAGACCGCGATAGCCAGTGCATCGCCGAGTGCGAGCATGGCCGTAGTCGACGCCGTTGGCGCAAGACCCATACCGCAGGCCTCCTGCGGGACGCTGCAATCGAGCGCAACATCGCTCGCAAGCGCAAGGGTCGAGTTGAGATTGCAACAGAAACAGATGAGGGCATCGCCAATGCGCTTGATTGTGGCCAGAAGCCGCAGGATTTCTTCCGTCTCCCCGCTGGCGGAAAGCGCGATCACGACATCGCCGCGCGCCACCATGCCGAGATCGCCGTGGACAGCTTCAGCGGGATGCAAAAACAGCGCCGGGCTCCCGGTGGAGCTGAGCGTGGCCGCAATTTTCTGCGCGATAATACCGCTCTTGCCCATGCCAGTAATCACAACCCGTCCGCGCGCCTGCCCGCACTGAATAATCAGCTCCACTGCCCGCTCGAAGCCGGCGGCCATCGAGCCTTCGAGGCGGTTGGCAAGCTCCTGCAATGCTTCTGCTTCAATACGAACGAGTTGTGCCGGGGTATGTTCCGCCATGTTCTTCAAACATTCTGGATGGTATCAAAATGAGGGCTTCTTCGACTGCGTTCATGGCGAAGGCGCTTTCGTCTCGATATGTCGGAGACGGCAAATCCCTTAGAATTGTATACGTGGGGGAATTTTCAAGTTGAAACGCAATCACCTAGTCCTGATTCTGGTCGTAGCGACATTGATATTGATGGTTTGGGCCGGCGTGGCGAACTACCGCCGCCGGAAAGCGGAACAGGAAAAGCTGCGCCAGATGCAGGCTGTGTTGATGCCCGCAGCGCCAGCCACTTCCGCTGACACAATGGCGCCACCGGAGGAAGAAAAGTCGCCGCTGGAGGGTAAGCCTGCTCCTGGATTTGCCCTCGAGAATCTGCAGGGCGAAAAGGTTTCTCTGGCCAGCTACAAGGGCAAAGCTGTGCTCGTAAATTTCATGGCGACATGGTGCGCGCCCTGCAAAGTTGAGACGCCATGGCTCATCAAGCTGCGCGATCAATACGGTCCGCAGGGATTTGAGATTCTTGGTATCTCGACGGATGATCTGGACAAAGACGACAAGAAAAGGATGGCCGAGGACAAAGCCGACATTGCCAAGTTCGTAAGCAATATGCACATTGATTACCCGGTTCTGATCGACGGCGACTCTATCTCCCACCCCTATGGCGGTATCGACGCGCTTCCCACCTCCTTCTTCGTTGACCGGAGCGGCAAGGTGGTCGCTGCCACCGTTGGTCTGCATGACCGCGATGAGCTTGAGGCAAATATCAAGAAAGCTCTGGCGAGCGGGGGAGCATAAGCAGATGCGGCGGTTGATGTACATAATCTTCGCCAGCGCCCTCTGCGGAAGCCTCCAGTGCGCCGTCTCGCAAAAGCTAGCATGGCAAAGCGATGCGCAATCGAAAGCCAGCGAGAAGCAATTTGTGCAGTTTTTGTATCCCGAACAGGTAAAGTTAGTGGCTGGAAAACCGACCGTCGTGGAGCTGCACTTCCGCGTAAACGAGGGGCTGCACATTAATTCCCATACACCTCGCGAAAAGAGCTTTATTCCCACACAGCTGCTAGTAGAGGAGCCGACAGGGGTGAATGTCGCGAATGTGGATTTTCCAGCGGGGACAGATTATTCACCGGCATTCAGCCCGAACGACAAGCTGAGCGTGTATACCGGAGAATTTGTTCTGCGCGCCCACATTACGGCACAGCCCGGCGATCATCTTGTCCAGGCCGCACTGCGCTATCAGGCGTGCGATACGAACTCCTGCTATCCGCCGAAGAAAGTACCCGTGGCTGTCAGTGTGATTGCAAAGTGACAGCAGCAGCTGATATTCGAGCCGGACTGTTGTCATCGTGAACTCTGCGATGGATCTAGCTCGGAACTAAGATGTTCTCAGTTGCAGACAGACGGTTTACGACGCGATCTTTTCCAAGATTCGCCATGACCGCAAAGAGGCTTGGAGCAACTGCCTGTCCGGTTAAGGCCACACGTGCGCCGTTAATAAGCGCTCCGGCTTTTACGCCTTTCTCTTCCGCAAACGCGCGCAGCACTGGTTCGGTGGAAGCCTCAGTGAAATCCTGCGCAGATGCGTAGCGAGAAGCCAATTCCACCAGCATGGCGCGCACCGCCTTGTCTTTCAGGAATTTTGCCACGGCTGCAGCGTCGTACTCGAAGCTGTCGCTAAAATAAGCGCGGAAAGCTCCGGCGAAATCCTTCAGATTGCGCGCACGCGGCTTGAGGAGGTCGATGGTTTCCAACACCTCGTCTTCTGGACGGCCGGGAACCAATCTCGCCTTGGCCCACTCTTCTTCAATCAGTGGAAGCAGCTTTGCCGCGTCATAGGCGCGAATGTACTCCGTGTTGAACCAGGCAAGCTTGTCATTGTCGAAGACGGCATTCGATTTTGAAATGCCAGCGAGCGAAAAGAGCTGAATCAGCTCATCGGAACCGAAGACCTCGCGGTCTTTTCCGTCGACGGTCTTGGCAGCCGCGCCGGGCGTCCACCCCAGCAGTGCAAGAAAATTCCGAAAGGCTTCCGGCACAATGCCGATTTCTTTATAAGCGATCACGCTGGTGGCTCCGTGGCGCTTGGAAAGCCGCGTCTTATCCGGCCCCAGGATGAGTGGCACATGCGCGAAGACAGGCATCGGCGCGCCTAGCGCCGCGTACTGCAATACCTGCTTGGGCGTATTCGAAATATGGTCGGCCCCACGAATGATGTGCGTGAGCCGCATATCGATATCATCGGCAACAACGCTCAGGTGATACGTCGGAATGCCATCGGAGCGGAGCAATACGAAGTCCTCGATCTCCGCATTGGCAAATTCAACTTTGCCAAAGACGGCATCGTCGAAGCTTGTAGCTCCGCCTTCCGGAACCGCAAAGCGTAAGGCGCATGCTTCGCCCGCAGCCTTACGTTGCCCAGCCACCGCCGGTTCGATCTTGCGACAGCGGCGGTCGTACATCGGCGGACGGCCTGCTGCGGCAGCTTCAGCGCGACGCTGCTCCAGCTCATCTTTTGTGCAGAAGCAGTAGTACGCATGGCCGCTGTCGAGCAGTTTTGCCGCGGTTTGGCGGTACAGATCCAGCCGCTTCGACTGATAAAACGGACCCTCATCCCAGTTAAGCCCAAGCCAGCGCATGCCTTCGAGGATGCCCTCGACCATTTCCTCGGACGAGCGCTCGAAGTCAGTATCTTCGATGCGAAGGATAAGTGTCCCGCCGAAATGGCGGGCGAAAAGCCAGTTAAACAGGGCAGTACGGGCGCCCCCTACATGCAGATATCCGGTAGGAGAAGGCGCAAAACGAACGCGGGGAGTAGAAACTGTTTCAGACATTTTGAAATGGAGAATCACTTCTGATGCTACGGGGAACTGCCGTCCGGGCACAAGGGAGCTGCCGTGGACGGCGCCGAAGTGGCCCCCTTACTTTTCGAGCGGCACGCCATCCAACTTTGTAAGCCGTCCCACGGGGTATTCGCCAACACGGTTGGCCGCATACCACGGCGAGTGATCGTAGAAAAATTCTAGCCGCGCAGAGGGATCACCGGCGAACCTGGGATCGTTCCCGATCTTGCGCTCGAATTCGGTCTTCAGCTTCGGGTCTTTTTCCATCATCTCGCGAGCCAGTTTTTCAAGCACATATGGCTCGCCGTATTCCTTCTGCTCGAAGACAGGATCGAAAAATCCCCAGGCTAAAGCAGAATCGGGCCCTTGCGGTTCCAGCCACTGGATAGCCACCTTCGACAGCCGTTGATTCAGCGGCACCACCAGTGATCCGGCGGGATATGTCATCGTCTCGGTGACTAATTCGCACGTGCCGAATTTCCCTGGCTGGCTTCCGCCTCCTTCACCGGCAAAGATCGGATGACGGCCCTCAAACGGAGGTCCTTGCCACTGCATCCCATCGCAGCGGTACGACTCGACTGGGCCAGTCCACGCGGCAGAGGTATGCTGCATCTGCACCTGGTGCGCCGCCAGAACATCGATCACATGCACCCACTGGCGCGGAATGATGTACGCCGCAGGTGGAACGGTTGATGCGGCGACCTTAAATCCCGAGGCCAGAGGAAGAGAGACATTCCACGGTTCGTGTAGATATCTGATCCACATGGCCCCGGAGACCTCACTCAGTTGCCGCGTGTACTTGTAACCGCGAAAGAGAAACGGTGTTGTCTGGCCATTCCACCCGACGGCGAGCGGATACTGGACATTGCCGAGAGGGTGCGCTCCCAGCCGCATGGCATCTGCATCGGCCGCCGCGTTGAGCTCAATGAGCTTCGTAGCATCGCGATTGACCACCTCCAATAGGGCGCGCAGAATTTCGTAATTTCCCGTAACCCGCGTCTTATAGTCCTTGAGCATGTGCAGCTCAACCAGCATGCCTGGACGGTTTTCGAGGATCATGTACCCGGTCGAAAAACGCGGCGGATTGTCGTTGAACGCAAGTCCCTTGGCCGGATCTGTATCGTCATTCAGGACAATGTATGTAGGCGATGTGACGTGCCCGCTATCGTCAACAGACTTAGTCAGGAATGGCGTTACCGTGTCGTCGATCCATCGCGCAGTTGGGCCATAGACATTCGGGCCGTCATCGATGGTGAAGGTTACATCGTACTGGTAGTCAGCACCATCCGTTACGTGGTCGTCGACAAAGAAGTCGGGCAGCCACTCATGAAACATCTTCATAAACGCCCGTGTCTCGGGCGCATCGGCTTTCAGATAATCCCGATTTAGATTGAGGTTCGTGCCATTCCCGCGCCATCCCATCTCCTCCGGGCCATTCTGGTTGATGCGGTTATATCTCGACCTTCGCTCATGCCCATCTGCGTTGTAGATGGGGATAAAAACAAATACCGCGTGATCCAACAGGCGCTCCTGCGTTTTCGTGATCGCGATATCGCGAAGCAGCGCAAGACAGGAATCCTTGCCATCCATCTCGCCCGCGTGAATGGAATTCTGCACCAGTACGATAGGGCGATGCGAGGCATGGATTGCAGCCGGATCGAAGACGCCATCTTTCGACGCAATGACAATATCCAACTCCCGGCCTTCGCCGCTTTCGCCGAAAGGCACAATCTTTACTTCACCGGGCGCGGCAGCCTCCACGCGGCGGAGGAACGCCATCGTTTCGGCATAGTCCGGCGTGGTTTGGTAATTGGATTTCTCAGCAGGTGTGAGCCAGTCGGACTTGCTTTGCTGCGCCGAGATAAAGGGCGCAGCTACAAAGATGAAAGAGGCGAGAGCGAGCATGCGGTTCATGCGTTCTCCGTGACTTTTGTTTCACTGCTAACTGTTCGCAGGTTCATGAGCCTTCGCTCCATGCCGGCACAGCCTAGGTGATGTCTTCCGTGTCGAACGCCGGTCTACGTACCGGTGTTTGATGTACCTGGCTCACCAGATCCTTGACCACATCTTCCAGCTGCTTCTGGCTTTCAATCACGGCCGTCATGCTCTTCAATTCACTCGGATCTTCCACCTGTTCTAGCAGAACAACCGCGTGCGCCTGAGCAACGTGGTCTACGCTGAGGCCTTCCGGAGTCTTTGCCTTGATACCTACCGCATTTGGATTGACATCGAGCAGATCGGCCACGCGCTCACGCAACTCAGCTGCAATAGGCGAGATCTTGGGAGCGGCGAGTACGAGCGTCGTGTCGATATTCACAATGCGGTAACCGGCATTTTGAATCTCCTCGAGAGCCAGATTCAGGAAAATGGCCGAATCCGCATCCTTCCATCGCGGATCGCCCGGGGGGAAGAAGCTGCCGATGTCTCCTGCCGAAACCGCGCCAAGCAGGGCATCCGTAATGGCGTGCAGCAGGACATCTCCATCCGAATGGCCGGCCAGCCCTTCCGGATGGTCGATGGCGAGGCCTCCGATTTTCAGGGGAACTCCCGGTTTGAAGGCGTGTGAATCCCAGCCGTATCCAATTCGCATGCTCATAGTCGTCTCTTTCTATCGGTTCAAGCTCGGGTTACATCGCTCTTGCTTGAGCGTGCATGGGGCCTTTTAGAGAAAAAGTTTTCTAGCGGCGCGAGACCGCAGAATGTCTCAGATAAAACTCTGCCAGATCAAGATCGCCTGGCTGAGTAATTTTCAAGTTCGTCGAAGAACCCAGCACAACGGCAACCGGAGCGCCGGCGCGTTCCACGAGGCTTGCTTCATCTGTTCCCAGAAACCCGTCTGCCAACGCCTCGGCAAAAGCACGTTTCAACAGTCCGCAGCGAAACCCCTGGGGCGTTTGCGCCTGCACAATATATTCACGCGGAATCGTGGCCGTGATAATCGCGCCGTCGGCGGTGCGCTCCACCTGCTTGATCGTATCAACCGCCGGCAACCCAACGATCGCTGCGTGATGTTTTTCTACAGCTTCAATGGTGCGAGCAATGGTGGCCGGGTCAATCAACGGGCGCACGGCATCGTGGACGAGCACGATATCGTCCTCAGCGCAGTCGAGCGCATGGAGCGCATTCGCGACGCTCTCCTGGCGCGTATTGCCGCCTGTAACGATGCGTACTTTATCCGCGAAGCCATATTCTTCCACCTGCGCCTGTAGGCGCTCCTGCTCGTTCGCCCGCACGGCAATATACATTGCGCTCACCTGCTGCACCTGCGCGAACGCGCGCAAACTGTGGATCAGGATGGGCACACCCGACAATGTGAGGAATTGCTTGGGCCCGGCTGGGGCATGTTGGCCTGCTGCCATACGTGTACCCAGGCCTGCTGCTGGAAGAATAACGAACACCCGCATAAACATTGGAGTATACAGGAAAAAGAGTTATGGGCTCATGGAAGCTCTGGTCTGCCGGAGGGTTGCGAATGAAAACAGGACCGCAAAATTGGTTTCTCAGGATCGGAATGCGTGCCTTTGTTTGAGGTACACTAGGGCGGCTCGCAAGAAAACGTTCTCTCGGGAGAGCTCTGGATGAAACATCTGCTTCGTTTTTGCGCCCTGTTGCTGACAATATCTGTCGGATCTCGCCTCGTTGCTCAACAGAACCTGCCATTGCTGGCGCCGACCCCGCCGATGGGCTGGAACAGCTGGGATTCTTACGGATTGACGATCACCGAAGACCAATTCAAAGCGAATGTGGCATGGTTTAACCAGCATCTTAAACCCTACGGCTGGCAGTACGTCGTCATCGACGAAGGCTGGTATCTTCAGCATCCGGAAAACGCCGGCACAAAAGGCGCAGACCAGGGCTACACGATGGACAAGAACGGCCGCTATCTCCCCGCGCCGAACCGCTTTCCATCCGGAACGACTGACGCAGGCTTGAAGCCCATTGGCGACTATGTTCACTCGCTTGGACTGAAGTTTGGCATCCATATCATTCGCGGCATTCCGAAAGAAGCCGTCGAGAAGAACCTACCCATTGCTGGATCGTCGTTCCGTGCCGCCGATGCTGCCAACACCTCCGATCTGTGTCGCTGGAATCCAGACAATTACGGGCTGAAGGCCAATGCGGCTGGGCAGGCCTACTATGATTCGCTGGCGAAACTCTATGCGAGTTGGGGACTTGATTTCGTAAAGGTCGACTGTATCTCGCAGCCCTACGACGAGGACGAGATCCGTATGATGAGCACAGCGCTCGAAAAGAGCGGGCGCAGGATCGTGCTGAGTCTTTCGCCCGGTCCAACGCCGATTGAGCGGGCCGACAACGTGCGCAAATACGCGCAAATGTGGCGCATCTCTGACGACTTCTGGGATGTCTGGAAGAAGCCGGGCGACGAGGCAAACGGATTCCCGCAGACTCTGACGCGGCAATCCGCGAAATTAGCGCAATGGGCACCCTATGTCGAGCCAGGGCGCTGGCCCGACGCCGATATGCTGCCGCTCGGCTATCTGGGGCCAAAGCCGGGATGGGGCGACCCGCGCCACTCTCGATTTACCGAGGATGAAGCGCGCACGCTGATCACGCTCTGGTCCATCGCTCGCTCGCCACTGATTCTGGGTGCGAATTTGACGCAAATGGATACTTTTACTGAGTCGTTACTGACCAATCCCGAAGTCATTACCGTGAACCAGCAATCGTCGGAGAACAAGCAGGTCATTCAAAACCCGACAACCGTCGTGTGGACGGCAAAAGGCGCATCGGACAAGCAATATATCGGTGTGTTCAACTTCGGCGATTCCGAGCAGACCCTCTCGTTCGGCTGGAACGATCTCGGGCTAAATCGTTCCAGCTATCAACTGCGCGATCTGTGGCAGATGAAGGATATGGGCACTGCCTCAGCGCTGAAGGTGACGCTGGCTCCCCATGCGTCCGCGTTGTACGCGGCACAGTGAATCGGACCACCGAAGAAAAATGTGGAATTAACCTGTGGGTCCATATTTGGCTTAAGTTAACGACATCCTGGAGCCATCGAAAGGCGCCGAAGGCGCATGTGCCTTGACGGCGGTCACTCCCATTCGATTGTGCCGGGGGGTTTGGAAGTGATGTCGTAGACGACGCGATTGATGCCGCGAATCTCGTTCACGATGCGGCTTGAGATTTTCTTGAGCACATCGTAGGGCAGCGGTACCCAATCCGCAGTCATGCCGTCTTCCGAATGCACAGCCCGGATGGCGCAGGTGTAAGCGTAGGTACGCTGATCGCCCATGACGCCAACGCTTTTGACTGGTAACAGTACTGCGAAGGATTGCCAAATCTGCTGATAAAGGCCTGCCGCCTTGATCTCGGCGACTACGATGTCATCCGCCTCCTGCAGCAGGGCAACGCGCTCCGGCGTGATTTCGCCGAGAATACGAACTGCAAGTCCGGGTCCAGGAAACGGCTGGCGTTGCAGGATGTCGTCCGGCATCTTCAGGTCGCGGCCGATGCGCCGCACTTCATCTTTAAAGAGATCGCGAAGCGGCTCGATGAGCTTGAGCTTCATCGTCTCAGGCAGGCCGCCGACATTATGGTGGCTTTTGATGGTTTGCGACGGGCCCTTGACCGATGAGGACTCAATCACGTCTGGATAAAGCGTGCCCTGCACCAGCCAGTCCACGCCGCCGGTCTGTTGCGCGATACGATGCGCCTCGTCATCGAATACATTGATAAATTCGTTGCCGATGATCTTGCGTTTGGTTTCGGGATCGGTCACACCCGCGAGCTTGGTTAGAAATCGCCCACTGGCATCGACCGCAACCAGATTCAGCCCGAGTTTTTCGCGCAGGTTCTCCTGCACCTTGAAGAACTCATTCTTGCGCAGCACGCCATTGTCTACGAAGACACAGGTAAGGCGGTCACCGATCGCGCGATGCACCAGCACGGCAGCGACCGAAGAGTCGACTCCGCCGGAGAGCGCGCAAATGGCATGGCCATCGCCAACCTTCTCGCGGATCGTGGCAATGGTGGACTGGATGAAATGCTCCGGCGTCCAGTCCGGCTTGGCCTTGCAGATATTGAAAATAAAATTACGCAGCAGCTCGGTTCCGTGGCGCGTGTGGTGCACCTCCGGATGAAACTGCACCGCCCATATATTCCGCTCAGGGTTGGCGATTCCGGCAACAGCGTTCGAGGTCTTTGCCGTCAGATGAAAGCCTTGTGGAAGCTCAAGCGCTTCGTCGCCGTGCGACATCCACACGTGCAGATCGACCGGCAATCCAGCAAATAAGGGCGTTGCTGGATCGACGACTGATACCTCCGCATGCCCATACTCACGTTTGTCGGCCGGGGAGACCTTGCCACCCAGATGATGCGTGATGAACTGCAGCCCGTAGCAGATGCCAAGTATGGGCTTGCCCATCCCAAGCACAGCAGGATCAGCGGCAGGCGCATCGGCATCGTAAACCGAGCATGGGCCACCGGAGAGGATGATACCGAGCGGTTTATAACTCTCAATCTCCGCGAGCGTTGCCGTACAAGGCAGCACAACGGAGGAGACATTCTGCTCGCGAATGCGACGTGCAATGAGCTGGGTGTATTGAGCACCAAAATCCAGGATGACGATCGAAGAGGTGTCCACGCTCTAGTTTACTTGGAGATGGTCAAAATTGGCGATGGGTTTACCTTCGCCTCGCTCCACAATCTCCAGAACTGCACAAACGCCACCAGCCGCGCTACCTGAAAAAAATCAGAAGCAGCCAGATAGAGCAACGTCACCAACGCCCACCAGATATACAGCGGAGCTCCCTGCATGACGGACTCGAAGGGAAGTGGTGTTGCCGAAAAGACCATGGCCAGAACAATGAGCGCCAGTTTCACGATGCCCATCACAAGATTGATTTCCACCAGCTTGCTCGTCAACGATCCAAGGCGAAGGCTGCGAAGCAGGCTGCCGGCAACTCTGCGATTTTCCAGCAGCACCAGCAGCGGCGCGATGGAGAAGACCCAGCTCAGCAGCGCCCACAACGTGAAGATTCCCAGCGAGAGGCAGATCACCAGCGCACAGTACAGCACCAGATTCGGCTCGGCCCCGGACAGTGCATAGTTTGCCGACCAGTGAATCGCGAAGAACCAGCCTGCAAAGCTGCCGCCAAGAGCGATGACGCGCAGCAGTTGCAGGAAGATGAGCGGCAACGGCTTCCTCGGCAGCTTTGAATCGAAACGCCGAAGCACAACGTTACGGCCAATCCCCGAGACCACCGACCAT
>DATHQH010000039.1:0-20180 GCA_035482895.1 Alloacidobacterium sp.
GCTTCGTGCTAGCATCAAAACTTCTTATCCGATTAGGAGGGTTTTCTTTTTTTGCGTATTCTTTTTGTAGGAGACGTTTTCGGGAGCGCTGGTCGCCGCATCGTGCGCGAACATCTCGGGCACGTTATCGAACAGCGTCAGGTCGATCTGGTCGTCATCAATGGGGAAAATGCTGCCGGCGGCTTCGGCATTACGCCCGCGATTGCCGATGAATTGTTCGACCTCGGCGCGCATGTCATCACCACCGGAAACCATGTGTGGGATAAGCGTGAGATCATCGAATACATGCAGTCCGTACCTGCGGACAGCCACGAGCGCCAGCGCCGCGTCATCCGCCCGGCAAATTATGTGGCAGGAACGCCCGGTCACGGCTTCTATCAGGGACAGCTCGCATCCGGACAGGAATATGCCGTGATGAATTTACAGGGCCGCGTCTTCATGGCCTCCAGTGATGATCCGTTTCGCACGGCGGATATTTTGCTAAAACAAATGACTGCGAAAGTAATTCTGGTTGATTTTCACGCAGAAGCAACATCGGAGAAAGCCGCTCTTGGATGGTATCTCGATAGCCGTGTAACTGCAGTGCTAGGCACGCACACGCATGTACCCACTGCGGATGATCGAGTGCTGCCGGGTGGCACAGCCTACCAGACAGATGTAGGCATGAGCGGCCCATACGACAGCATTATCGGGGTAGAGAAGGACCTTGTGCTGCAGCGCTTTCTTACCGGCATGCCGGCGAAATTTGAGGCTGCGAAAGGCGATCCACGCATGGCCGCGACGCTAATTGAATGCGACGGCGCTACCGGAAGGGCGTTAAGTACGCAGCGCCTGCTATTGGGCGAGTGATCTGAGCGAGGGGAAGACATGTCGATCAATACACCGGAAGAACTGGAAGGCATGAGGAGTGCAGGCCTGATCGTGCGCAAGATGCTGGAGGCCATGAAAAAGGCCGCTCGTTCCGGTGTCACAACTGCTGAACTCGATGACGTTGGTGCGGATGTTATGCGCGAACATGGGGCGCGCTCGGCTCCCGCTATGGTTTACGGCTTTCCCGGTGTCAGCTGCATCAGCGTCAACGACGAAATTGTGCACGGCATCCCCGGCAAGCGGAAGCTTCGCGGTGGAGACTTGTTAAAGCTCGACGTGACCATCGAGAAGAACGGTTTCATGGCTGATGCTGCTGAGACTGTTGTGATCGGAAATGGATCGCTGATCGGGGAGCGTCTGGTTGCCTGTGCTCAACGGGCATTCGAGCGCGCGGTATCAGTCGCTCGCGTCGGAAATCGTGTCTATCAAATTGGCAGCGCCGTTGAGGCCGAAGTCCGCAAGAGCGGATTCTTTGTGGTTCATCAACTGTGCGGTCATGGCATTGGACGCACGATTCACGAGGAGCCAAGCGTACCCAACTTTGCCGATCCGCGCGCCAGTCAGATGCTGACCGAAGGGTTGGTCATCACGATTGAACCGATCATTGCCAGTCAGTCAAGCCGGGCCATTCTGGCTCGCGATGGCTGGACCATGCGCACTGCTGATCGAGGACTCGCTGCGCATCACGAACATACGCTGATGATTACTGCAGGAGAACCGTTGCTGCTTACCGCTGCATAGCCATAGGCTATTCGGTTTCCTCTGCAGACTTCTGCGGCCTCAGCAACGGAAACAGAATCACATCGCGAATCGATCGTGCACCGGTGAGGATCATTGTCAGGCGGTCGATGCCGATGCCTTCGCCGCCGGTTGGTGGAAGACCGTAGGACAAGGCGCGCACATAGTCTTCGTCCATCTGATGTGCTTCATCGTCGCCGTGTTCGCGCTGGGTGATCTGCTGCTCGAATCGCCTACGTTGCTCTTCGGGATCGTTCAACTCGCTGAAGGCGTTGCCCACCTCGAATCCGCCGATGTAGAACTCAAAGCGCTCCACCCACTCGGGCTCGTCGGGTTTCTGCTTGGACAGAGGTGAAACGGCGAGAGGGAAGTCGTAGATGATCGTCGGTTGGATCAAGTGGTCTTCTGCCACGACCTCGAAGATCGTCGCAATTGTTTTACCGCGAGGTTCATCGGGCTTGTATTCAATGTGAACCTTCGCTGCGCGTAGCCCTTCCACTAGCACTAAGACGGCTTCATCGCTGCTGAAGTCGGTCATTGCGGGCTTAACACCGGCAGCGTCAGGCCAGAACTCGATGATCGCCTCGCGCATAGAAAAGCGCCGCCACGTCGATAGATCAATCTCATGGCCGTTAAAGTGCGTAATCGTTGAGCCGTTCACTTCATTGGCGACGAAGACGATCAGGTCTTCCGTCAGCTTCATCAAGTCGTGGTAGTTCGCGTATGCCTGGTAGAACTCAAGCATCGTGAACTCAGGGTTATGTTGCGTCGAGATGCCTTCGTTGCGAAAGTTGCGATTGATCTCGTACACCCGATCGATGCCGCCGACCACGAGGCGCTTCAGATAAAGCTCCGGCGCAATGCGCAGGAAGAGATCCATGTCGAGCGTATTGTGATGCGTCACAAAAGGCCGTGCCGCGGCGCCACCGGCGATGGGCTGCATCATGGGCGTTTCTACTTCGATATAACCGCGCGCATCGAAGAAATTCCGCATCGCCTTGAGCACCTGCGCTCGCTTCACAAACACCGTGCGGACGTTGATTTCATCCAGAGCGCCTTCATTGAGAGGCGTATTCATAAAGAGATCGACGTACCGTTGACGGTAGCGCAGCTCCACATCAGTAAGGCCGTGATATTTTTCTGGCAGCGCCAGCATGGCCTTTGACAGGAATGTGATGGTCTGCACATGGATTGTCAGCTCGCCGGTGCGTGTGCGGAAGAGATAGCCCTTGACTCCGATGTGGTCGCCAAGATCGAGCAATTTGTAAAGCAGGAAGTTTTCCTCGCCAACATCGTCCTTGCGGACATAAATCTGCAGGCGCTCGCCGTTTTGCTGCAGATGCGCGAATCCGGCCTTGCCCTGGCCGCGGATCGCCATGATGCGTCCGGCAATTGATACTTCGACGCGATTCGTTTCCAGCTCTTCTGCTGTGGCTTCGCGATGTTGCGCCCAAATCTCTGGAATGGTGTGCGTTGCGATGTATTGGTTGGGGTAGGTTTGCTGCCCAAGAGCGGTAATCTGATTTAATTTTTCCCGGCGAAGTGCAAAAAGATTCCGCTCGAACTCGGATTCAAACACGTCTGTGCCTCAACTTGCTGCAATTTAGAAATCAGTAAATGTCAGTATAGCGAGTCATGCTGCAAGCTGACTTGCCATTGCATAGAAGTGATATAACAAGCTTCGGACCATGGCATTTAACAATCCACCCCCACAGAAACCCGGAACGAAGCGTGACGATGGCGGATTCGGCACTTTGTTGCGCGCCGAAAAATTGACGCAAATTGCCTTTATTCTTCCGGTTGCCGTATTTATTGGGTGGGCGCTTGGCGCGGCCCTGGATAAGTGGCTGCATCAGCACTGGATCTATCTTGCGGGGATTATTTTTGGTTCCGTGGCAGGCTTCATTCAAATCTTCCGGCTGGTTGCCGCATCGGGAAAAGATACACAGTGACAGAGAGTGGTCATCCGATTTTTGATTTTACTGACGCAGACCTGAAAATTGCTCTTCGCCGGGCTTTCAAGGTCACCGTCATTCTTGGTCTGATACTGGCCGTGGTTCTTACGGTGGTTTATGGGTGGCAGACGGGCGCGCTCCTGCTGGCTGGCGCCCTGATCTCGGCAACCGGCTTGTGGGAATGGCAGCGCTTAGTCGCTTTTATCAATGCACGCCTGGATAATCAGCGAGCCGCGGGGGGAGCGGCACGCGTAGTTACTATGTTTTCTCTTCGCCTTCTGCTCGCTGGAGGCGTACTTTATGTTAGTCTAAAGTGTTTCCATGGATCGGTTTACGCGCTGTTGGCTGGTTTGGGTTTGGCGGTTTTCGCCCTGACGATTGAGGCTGTGCGCCTGATACGGTCCTGAAATACGACCTCGGCAAAAAATTCATACGGGATTACGACGTTTTAGGAAGTCATGCACAGCTTACTTCTCGCACTTACAAGTTTGCTCAATCGGCTCTTCGGCGCTCCTACCACTGCGCTGTTGTATAAGCTCGGCATCCATCCTGCGCATCCCGCAGCGCCGATCAATAACGCGCTTACGCTCGAGTTGCTGGTGTCCGCTTTTCTCATCGTTTTTTTCGTGATCATCCGCGCCTCTCTGAACGTAGAGAAGCCCGGTGGCGTGCAACATCTTGCAGAGATAATTTACGGCTTTGTCGATGATCAGGCGCAGTCTGTCATGGGGCAACACGGTTACGAATCGCATCTTCCGTTCGTGACCACGATTCTGCTTTTTGTTCTGCTGTGCAATCTGCTCGGTCTGCTGCCCGGGATTCCAACGCCATCGGCAGATCCGGTCGTGCCGCTCGGCATCGCGATCGTCACCTTCGTTTATTACAACTGGCACGGCGTGCGCGCACAGGGTCCGATCGGCTACCTGAAGCACTTCATGGGGCCTATCTGGTGGATCGCGCCGCTGATGTTCCCGATTGAAATCATCTCGAATCTGGCGCGTGTCATGTCGCTGACGGTTCGTCTTTACGCCAACATGTTTGCCAGCGACCTGCTGACACTGGTGTTCTTCTCGCTGATTCCGATCGGTATCCCGGTTATCTTCCTGGGCCTACATCTTGGCGTGGCGTTGATTCAGGCTTATGTTTTCATGCTGCTGACAATGATTTATCTGGCCGAGGCCACGGCCCACGAACAGCATTGATTTTGATCAAGTTCCGCCACCCGGAGTTTGCTTCCACTTCGGTAAAGCGGCCGTGAGCGTGAGGGGGCCAGCACGGTGAGCCTCAACCACCCACTGACGGCACATTTTGAAGGAAGCAAGGAGAAACACAATGCGCAAACTGCAATATATCTTCATGACGCTGGCCGTCCTTTGCATGGCATCACCAGCGTTCGCACAAGAAGCCGCAACTCCACTAGGAGCTGCGGCAGGTTGGGTGCCCATCGGCGCCGGCATCGGCATGGCCATTGCTTCCGGTCTTTGCGGCCTTGGACAGGGCCGCGTGGCCGGTTCCGCTGCTGAGGCAATCGCCCGCAATCCTGGAGCACGCGCTGGCATTCAGCTGGTTCTGGTGCTCGGCCTGGCCTTCATCGAGTCTCTGGCACTCTTTACCTTGCTGATCATCTTCGCCAAGGTGAAGTAAGCGCAGTTTGCTTTTGCAAGGAATATGGCCTCCGGTTCGCCGGGGGCCATTGCATTTTGATAGCACCTAATTTTCACAGCTCATGAAGCGCACAATCCGTTTTCGACGCGTTAGCATCCCAATAGAGAAAGCGGACCACTCATTCAGACATTTACCGTAAAAGCGAAAGGAAGAACGATGGCAGCACAACAGAAGACCGGAGTATCACTCGAGGACGCGCGCCGTATCATTGCAGCAGCAGAAAAGAAGGCGCAGGAGATTGGACAACCTATGAACATCGCCGTAGCTGACCAGGGCGCGAACCTCGTGGCCTTCATCCGGATGGAGGGCGCATGGATTGGCAGTATCGATATTTCGCAGAAGAAAGCCTTTACCTCCCGTGCCTTTGATATTTCCACCAAAGACCTTGCTCAGCATTCACAGAGCGGCAATCAGTTCTTCGGTATCCACGCTTCCAACGATGGCAAGGTCATGATCTTCGCTGGCGGTATCCCACTGAAGAGCGGCGATAAAGTTGTCGGTGCTATCGGCGTGAGTGGTGGCTCAGGCGAACAGGATCACGCGGTCGCAGAAGCTGGCGCAGCGGCATTTTAACCGCCTCACGCTGAACGGAACATAAACCATCGCCAGATATTCGTTCGAAGTACAAGGAGGAACCATGGCCGCCAATCGTGGCGTTGTTTATATGGGCCCTGGCAAGGTTGAGGTCCAATCCATTGACTATCCAAAGATGCAGACACCTCAAGGACGCTCCATCGAACACGGAGCCATTCTAAAGATTGTCTCTACCAACATTTGCGGCTCTGACCAGCATATGGTGCGGGGCCGCACCACCGCACCCAAGGGCCTGATTCTGGGCCATGAAATTACCGGAGAAGTCATCGAAAAGGGAAAAGATGTTGAGTTCATCAATATTGGTGATCTCGTTTCGGTGCCATTTAATATTGCCTGCGGACGTTGTCGCGCCTGCCGGGAACGCCACACCGGTGTCTGTCTCAACGTGAATCCGCAACAGCCAGGTGGCGCATACGGCTATGTCGATATGGGCGGATGGGTCGGAGGTCAGGCGCAATATGTGCTTGTTCCTTACGCCGATTTCAACCTGCTCAAATTCCCGGACAAAGAACAGGCTATGTCGAAGATCAAGGACCTAACGATGCTCTCCGACATTTTGCCCACTGGATATCATGGCGCGAAGTCCGCGGGAGTTGAAGTAGGTTCCATCGTTTATATTGCCGGAGCTGGTCCCGTAGGCATGGCCGCAGCAGCTTCAGCCTACATTCTTGGCGCAGCGGTAGTGCTCATTGGCGATCGAAACGCAGAACGTCTGGCCCATGCCAAGAAAATGGGCTACGAGCCGATCGATATCAGCAAGCACGACAACCTCTCAGAGCAGATTGAGCAGATCGTTGGGGTACCGGAGGTGGATGCCGCCATCGACGCTGTAGGTTTTGAAGCGAGCGCAGCAGGAGCCAAGGGCGAGGCGGCACCGGCCACAGTACTCAATCAACTTATGGACATCACGTTCGTTGCCGGCGGAGTTGGAATTCCTGGTCTCTACGTGGTCGAAGATCCAGGAGCCCCGAACGAAGAAGCAAAGAAGGGGATTCTGAAGATTCGTATCGGCAAAGGATGGGCGAAGTCGCTGCATTTCCATACCGGCCAGGCGCCTGTGCTGCAATACAACCGTCAACTCATGCAGGCAATTCTGCATGACCGTCTACCGATTGCGAAGATCGTCAACGCAACCGTGATTAGCCTCGACAATGCCCCGCAAGGCTATGCCGACTTCGATAAGGGAGCAGCAAAAAAGTACATTCTCGATCCGAATGGCTATCTTGGAAAAGCTGCATAGCGACAAAGTTAAAACGGCATCCAGTTGATCTGGATGCCGTTGCTTTCAATTCATTATCTGCCTGTCGCAAAATCAGCACGGCAGCCATTGGTGACCCAGATGCCGCGCTGGTCATAGCCCCATGAAGTGCCTTGGCGACAGATACTTCCACTTCTTACTCTGACTAAGCGCACGCCAAGGTGGGTATCGGCGGGACAAAATTGCCGTCTTCCATTGGTGGACGAGCAGGTGACTAGGTTAGAAGGACTCGGTGGCGGTGGTCCGCCGCCCGGTCCAACGTTTCCCGCAAAAAAATCAGCCCGGCATCCGTGATCAACCCAGATGGCGCGTGGTGTGAAACCCCAGCTGTACCCTTCCTTGCAAACCGATACGCTTCTCTGGTTCACCATACGAACGCCATTTCGCGTATCAGCGTTGCAATAGTGTCGATTGCCGTCCGCCGAGGCGCACGTAATCCTCGGACCCTGTCTTGAGGTCGTACCATTCTGCGCCGACAGGTGCAATGTGCTCAGGATGGAAAAAACTGCAGCGATAAAAATGAATATTAGTTTTCGCAAAGTCTCCCTCCTCAATCGACTGGAAGCATAACCCATACCCGCATTCGATAACAAGGACGCACCCGAAGGTAACCTGACACATGCCTTCTCAGCGCTTCTTCACGAGATACTTTAATTTGGTTCAGGTGCTTCGCTTGCCAGCACGAGATCGAGCCTCGCATGCAAACGTTTGCTGAAATCGACAGGCAGTTCGAAGATGCGATCGTCCGCCATAAGGACAATCACATTGCGTGTCGAATCGAGCACGGCGGAGCAGATCTCGCAATGTGCAAGATGTTTCTCCACATCTGCGCGCACTGCGGGGTCGAGCGTTCCATCGATGTAATCGGAGATGCGGTCCCACACGTGTCTGCAGTTCAGAACCATGGCAACCTCCTTAAAATCCCACTTTTCTTCTTCGCTTTCAATTCTGTTCGTAACTGCGGCGCGAGTTTTTTTTGTAAAAGCAGGCGGGCACGATGCAGGCGAACCTTCACCAGCGATGCGGAAATTCCCAGGGCCTCTGCGGTCTGCTGCACGCTTAGCTCTTCCATGTCACGCAGTACGACTACCTCGCGAAAGGTATGCGGCAGTTCCGCTATGGCTTGCTGCATAAGGGCGCGGATTTCCCGCCGCTCCAGCGCTTCCAGGGGAACCTCGCGCCAATCTGTCAGCGCGGCGGGCGTGTAATCACCCTCGTCTGCGTCATGATCGTCGAGCGAATCGAGCATGGAGCGTTTCCCATCACGCAGCCGAGTCCGTGCTTCATTCAGCGTAATCGCGATAAGCCACGTACTGAATTTCGCATCGCCGCGAAAGCTACCCAGCTTGCGATAGGCGCGCAGGATTGCCTCCTGCGCTACATCTTCGGCCTCTGTCTCGCTCTTTAAGAGAGTAAGGGCAGTGAGGTATACCTGTCGCTCATATGGACGGATAAGGTCGTGAAACTTATCGCGCTCTCCAGCCAGAATTACGGCAATGAGCGCTGCCTCACGCTCCTGCTGCGCTCCGGCCCTGACTTGCGGTGCGGTCATAACTAACGTCTGCGCCGCTGGGAGAAGAAATAATCGAGAGAAAAGAAGCCGGCTCCAAAGATCAGCACAATAAGCGAAGCAAAAAGGAAGGTGAACGGATCGGCGTTGTAGAACTTGCCTGGATCGCTGATGATCGAGCGGAGGGCGTCACGGTCTGAGGTCAGATACGCGACAAACATGTCGGCCGCCAGCAACAAACCGGTGAGCCGTGTCGCCAGTCCCACGATCAAAAGAATGCCGCCAACAAGCTCAAGGCTGGAGACAGCCGGCTCCACGATTCCAGGTGCCGGAATGCCAAGACTCGCAAAAAACTCAACTGCGTGCGGGTTGTGTAGTCTGCCCCAGCCCGACTGTGCGAACTGCCATCCCCAGTAAAGTCGTACAAGCAGTAGAAATGGAGAATCCAGCCGCGCCGCATAGTGCTTGAAGATGCAGTAGTAGTCGCTGATCCTTTGAATCAGTGAAGGCTTTTTGGTTGTAGAAACCGAGACCGGTTGCGTGCTCATGATGCTGCCTTTCTTTACTTGGTAAACCAGCCCAGCGACGACCATGTTTGAAAAGCAGCCTGTAAAAATGGTGCTCGCTCGTCTTCAGGAACTGTGCTGTCTTCGAAGGCCCCTACAATCGCATGGCCTATCGACTCGCCAGCCATCAATGCTGATAAAAGGCGATAGTCCTCGCGATTGAGCCGCTTGTAGTACACGGAGTTCTCATGTCGATGCACGGCAAGGTAAATCTCTTTCGAATCCATCCTGGCGAAACGATGCACTCTCCTGCGTTTACGAGCAATGCTGGCATTGTTACTGGTTGAGTCACTGCTGCCGCTTTCGCTTCGCACTTCAATGATCAGGTCGTCAACGGGATACCGCAGCTTGAGCAGCCTCAAATAAGGTTGCAAATGCAGTTGTGAGCCATCATGAATGGCAGCCAGATCGTCCGCATCAATCGGTGGCTCGGCGGCAGAATCGAATGCTTCGATGTGCGCCCATTCGATACGAACCATGTCCAGCGCCAGTTCCTTGTGCGGTTCTACATAGTCTGTATGGGCTTGTACCCAACTCTCAAGCTGCGAACCAAGATTGCGCAGCGAAAACGAGCGGGAAGGGAAATCTGTGAGATAAGCACGTGTCAACGCATCAAATTTTTTCCTTCCGACGACCGCCATCAACCCAGGAAAATCCTCTTCAAACGAAGAATAAAGCCGAAACCAATATTGGCGATTGTAGATTTCCAACCGCTCGAAGGAAGTCAGCCGGTCGTTCGGCCTGATGATCGCGTCGGCTTCAGCCTGGTTGGAAATCCCATTCTTACGCCGTCGCGGCATGGTCTCCTGCTGCGTAAGCGGATGCATGATCGCAGCGGCGACACGGCGCTGCAGCTCAAGTAATTCGCTCATGGCGCTACCTCGGTCAACTCCGGCGCCACAGGTCCTGCGGCGGCTTGCAGAAACTGGTTTGCCTTCAACGCTTCTGCATGCACATCTTCAAACGACGGAATGTTGTCGTCCCATTCGAGCAGCGTAGCGGTTGGGCCGGCACGCTCTATTGTGCGCGCGTATAGCTGCCACACGGGCTCCAGCACAGGATGATCGTGTGTATCGAGAATATATTTCTCAAACCTGGAATGTCCGGCAATATGAATCTGCGCAATACGATCGGCTGGAACGGCATTCACATAGGTAAATGGATCGAAGCTGTGATTCTGCGACGAGACGTAAATGTTATTCACGTCGAGCAGAATGCCGCAGTCCGCGCTCTCGACCACCTCATTCAGAAACTCCCACTCCGTCATCTCTGAGACGTGATACTCCGCATAGCTGGAAACATTTTCGACGACAACCGGTATCTCAAGAAAATCCTGTACGTGACGAATTCGCTCTGCTGTGACTTTCACTGCTTCCCACGTATATGGCATTGGCAACAGATCATGCGTATAGCGGCCATCGACAGACCCCCAACAGAGATGATCACTGAGCCACGGTGTATTTGTTCGTTTCACCAGATGCTTTAAGCGTTTCAAATGTTCGGGGTCTGGCGCACTGGCGGAGCCGAAATACATCGATACTCCGTGTTGAACGACGTTGTACTGTTCGAGAATCTGGTCGAGCACTTCGAGTGGACGCCCGCCATCGACCATATAGTTTTCCGAGATGATCTCGAACCAGTCCACTAACGGTTTCTTATTCAAGATGTGGCGATAGTGTGGAATGCGCAGCCCGATGCCGACACCATATTCGGTAAAACCGTTAAAGCGATTCGCAGGCACAGCCAACTCCTAAAGGTACGAGTAGAAAAACATAGCGGGCCGCATCAGCGCGGCCCGCTGATGGGTTGAGTTTAGTGAGGCTTCGAGCCGTCGGTTGCACAGCCGCCCTTGCCCTTGCAGCTGTTCTTGGCTTTGCAGCCGTTGTCGCTGCTCTTGCATCCGCCCTGACCCTTGCAATCATTCTTGCCTTTACAGGAATGCTTGCTGGTGTCCTGGTCCATTGCGCTCTTGGCAAACGACGCTTTGCCCACCTTCACCACAGACGTGGGGCTGGTTGACGAGGCTGCTGCCTGCATTGTTGCTGCACCGCCCAGCATGCCAGATACGGCCGCGGCAACCATCAAGGTCTTCATTGAATGCTTCATACGTTGTCATTCCTCCATGATTTTCCAGGTCCAAGACCAGGCATTGATGGTGCCGGTGGGAGACCTGCTGCCCATAAGAATATGGGACGGAAGAAAGGTTACAGCATTTTGTGACGAAAGATGTCAGGAGTTGTAAATTTTGCAAAAGCTACTGGATTCATCGGAAACAAGTTTTTTTAAGAAAACAGTAAAAGTGTTTCTATAGGATGGAAGCCGATGAACAACCATGCACTACAAAGCTTCTCTCACCACTCTCGCAGGCATCTGCCTTTCCACTTCTTTATCATCCCGGTTCTACTAACAAACCTCATCGTTACGATTGTCTATCTGGTGAGGCATCCAAGCTTACTGACGGGATGGCTAGTCATCCTTTCGATTGCTCTACTTACGCTAGCTTTTTTAGTGCGCATCAATCCTTTGAAGGTTCAGGATCGCCTCATCCGTCTTGAGGAGCAGCTACGGATGAATACACTGCTGCCGGGACCTCTGCGTGAGCGCATTCCTGAACTAACGGAGAAACAGTTGGTCGCGCTGCGCTTTGCTTCTGACGAAGAAATTGCACGGCTCGTCGAAGAGACACTACAAAACAACTTAAGCCCAAAGGATATTAAGAAGAAGATTGAAAAGTGGCGGCCCGACTACTTCCGCGTGTAAGAAAGGTGCCGAGATATCTTGTAAGGCATATAGATCGCTGTGGTTCTGTCGTTAGACGGACTATTCACGCCCATGAGATCTGTAGTCAGCTCCGGAATAGAGATCTAGTTTTGCTTTGCATCCAACTCGGCCCACCTAGCGTAGAGAGCATCTACCGCGGCTTTGGCTTTTTCTGCTTCGATAAGAGCTGACTGCAGTCGCACTGCATCTACGGCTACATCCGGGTCTTCCAGCAACGCTTGCTTCTGTCGCAGAGTGTCTTCTGCGCCGGCAATGCGATCTTCGATATCAGCCCATTCGCGAGCTTCAAGGTAAGAAAGCTTTTTCCTGGAAGGTGAAGCTGGTGAAGCAGGCTTGGCCGCTGGTCGAGAAGCCTGCTCCCTCTGTTGCCTGCGTTCGAGTTGCCACGTCTCCCACTGAGAGTAATCTGCAAAGCGCTCTGCGCCGCCCAGCCCATCCAGTCCCAGCACAACGTTCGAGATCCGGTCGAGCATATAGCGATCATGCGTAACGAGCACCAGCGCGCCGGGATACTCCAGCAGGCTTTCTTCCAGAATTTCCAGCGTGGCGATATCGAGGTCGTTGGTCGGCTCATCGAGCAGCAAGAGATCCGCAGGCTGCAGCATCAGGTTCGCGATCAGCACGCGAGCTCGCTCACCGCCAGAAAGCCGCGAAACCGGCTGATTCAATTGCTCGCCGGAAAAAAGAAACCGTGCGGCCCACGAGGCAACGTGGATGACGCGTCCCAAGTAGACCACCGAATCGCTGTCCGGTGCGAGCGCGCGGCGCAACGTGAGCGACTCATCGATTTGTCTGTTTTGCTCGAAGTAAACAACCTTCAAATTATTGGCGCGTTTCAACGTGCCTGCATCTTCTTTTACGTCTCCGCTGAGCAGGCGCAGAAAGGTCGTCTTACCGCTACCATTTGGACCTACCAGGCCCACGCGCATTCCAGCGGTGATGACGAAGTCCAATCCATCAAAAAGCTTTCGGTCGCCTGCAGAATATTGCAGTCCTTCCGTCTCAACCAGACGCTTAGTCTGGCGATCCGTTGCGCTGAAGTCGATGCCGGCCGTTTTAGTCTGCGTGCGATTCCCAAGATCGGCCAGCTCACCGATCAGCTCATAGGCGCGGTCGATCCGTGCTTTCGATTTCGTGGTGCGAGCCTTCGGTCCGCGGCGCAGCCAGTCCTTTTCGATGCGCACGCGGTTCTCAAGCGCTTCCTGCCGCCGCGACTGCGCTGCAAGAAACTCCTGCTTCATCTCAAGAAATTCACTGTAATTACCGCTCACGCGCAATAACCCGCCAGGATAGGCACGGTTCAGCTCCGCCATTTGCGTAGCGACATTCTCAAGAAAATAGCGGTCGTGGCTGATCACCACGCAAGCAAACGAAGAGGACGCAAGTACACCTTCCAGCCATTCGATACCGGCTAAATCCAGATGGTTTGTCGGCTCGTCGAGTAGCAGTACGTCGGGCCTCTGAACCAGCGCTTCTACGATGGCGAGCCGCTTGCGCCAGCCGCCTGAGAATGTAATGGCTTCCGTATCGAAATTGTCGAAGCCGGCACGGCCAAGCGTTTCACGCAGTCGAGCTTCCCATTCAGATTCAGGCACGCCCGTCCGCTTCAGCGCTTCCTGAATCACCGAACGAACAGTATCTCCGGAGGCGTATTCGGAGTCTTGTGAAACATAGCTGAGGCGTGTAAATTTGCGCGCAGCCACTTCACCAGAATCAGGCTCCAGCTGATCAGCCAAAATCTTCAGCAGGGTCGACTTGCCCGAGCCGTTCGGCCCAATCAGGCCGATGCGGTCACCTTCATCCACCGTGAAAGAAATATCGCGGAAGAGGGAGGTCGCGCCGAAAGACTTCGAGATGCTTTGTGCGTTCAGTATGAGCAATGGGAGCCAAAGTGCAGGCGCGGGCGTTAGCCCGCGCGATCAAGCTAACGAGCCGAAGCTGCGGATGTTGCTGCTACGTACTCTTCGTATGGACCCTTGAAGTCCTCAATCGTTCCGTTGTCGAAGTGCCAGATGCGCGTACCCACTTCTTCAATCAGATCGTGGTCATGTGTCACCAGCAATACAGTACCTTCATAACGCTGCAGCGCAATATTGAGCGCATTGATCGATTCGAGATCAAGGTGGTTCGTCGGCTCATCGAAGATCAGGATGTTCGGTTTCTGCAGCATCAGCTTGCAGAAGAGCAGACGCGCCGCTTCGCCTCCGGAGAGTGCAGCAGTCGGCTTCAATCCTTCTTCACCACGAAAGAGCATTTGCCCCAGGATGCCGCGAATGTCTTCGCTGGTAGCCTTTGGATCGAACTGATGCAGCCACTCATTGACCGTTAAGCCATGAGCAATCACTCCGGCGTGGTCCTGGGGGAAGTAACCAATCTGTGCCTCATGTCCCCACTTCACTGCGCCAGCGTCGAGATCGAAGCCCTTTTCCGCGAGATCCGGGTCGCTCGCCAGCAGCGACTTCAGCATGGTTGTCTTGCCCTGGCCGTTGCGCCCGATCAGGCAGACTTTTTCGCCGCGCATGATGGAGCCGGCAAAGCCATCGATCACAACCTGATCGCCATAGGTCTTGCGTATGCCTTCGAATTCCAGTGTGTGCTTGCCGGATGGACGCACCTGATCGAAACGGATGTAGGGGCGTTGTATGTTGGATCGCGCAAGGTCGTTGGTTTGCAGCCGCTCTACTTCCTTTTTACGGCTCGTTACCTGGCTGGAACGCGTACCGGCAGAGAAGCGCGCGATGAACTCGTTCAACTGTGCAATCTTCTTTTCGCGCTGCTCATTCTGCGCTTCCAGACGCGCTCTTACCTGCGTCTTAGCCAGCACCATTTCGTCGTAGCCGCCGGTGTAGGTGATGATCGTTTGATAATCGATGTCTGCGATGTGCGTGCAGACACTGTTCAGGAAGTGGCGATCGTGCGAAATCGTAATCAGCGTGCCTTCAAATCGCGACAGGAAATCCTGCAGCCAGTGGATCGAGTCAAGATCGAGATAGTTGGTAGGCTCGTCCAGCAGCAGCGCCTGCGGGTTACCAAAGAGCGCCTGCGCCAGCAGTATGCGGACCTTTTGGCCGCCCTGCAGTTCGCCCATCGTGCGTTCATGTAACTCGTCGGGAATGTCGAGGCCCTGCAGCAGGATCGCCGCGTCACTCTCGGCCGTATAGCCGTCTTCTTCGCCTACGATGCCTTCCAACTCGCCCAAACGCATGCCGTCATCATCGGTCAACTCAGCCTTGGAGTAGATCGCATCGCGTTCTTCCATCGCCGCCCACAGCGCTCTATTGCCCATGATCACCGTGTCGATCACGCGATAGGCATCGAAGGCATACTGGTCCTGGCGCAATACGCCAAGTTTCTTCGGGCGCACAACTGAGCCCTTTTGCGGGTCAATTTCGCCGGTCAGAACCTTCATGAAGGTCGATTTGCCAGCGCCATTCGGCCCAGTCAGTCCATACCGGCGTCCCGAGATGAAGGTGGCGGCGACGTCTTCAAAAAGAATCTTCGATCCATACCGCATGCTTACGTTGTTGACTGAAATCATTGTTTCTTAACCTGTCCATCTCACCCCCGGGCAGGGAATTCGCGTCCGTCCGGGCGGTGGTATGAGTAATCTTGTCTGTTACAAATTGCAGACGAATTAATTGTCGTATCAGGAGGGGCGCCGCACTCCGGGCATACCTCTAAATTCATGCTCAAGCAGAGATTGTGTCCCGTGTCTCTGTACTTAGTTTACTAGAAAAAGCGTGAAATCAGTACGTTGGTTGCCAGCGCGGCGACGTAGGCCAGCACGCTCATATAAGCAAACTGTAATGCCGGCCACTTCCAGCTGTTGGTCTCTCGTCTCACAATCGCCAGCGTCGAGGTGCACTGCATGGCAAAGGCAAAGAAAACAACCAGGGCCATCGCTCCGCCGAGTGTCAGATCGTGCCGCAGGGCAGCCTGCAGGCTCAGCGACTGTGTTGCCGGGTCTGCGCCGTACAAGGTTCCCAGGGTGCCTACGATCACTTCGCGCGCCACAACCGAGCTGAGCAGGCCAATGCCGATCTTCCAGTTAAAACCGAGCGGCCTGATGACCGGCTCGATCCACTGACCAACGTGCCCGATGATGCTCTGCGGCAAGCCGGCGTGGAACGGAATATGGCTCAGCACCCAGAGCACGAGAGTTACAGCCAGAATGACAGTACCTGCTTGCTGGACAAAGACTTTCCCGCGGTCGAACAGCCGCAACCCGAGCGAGCGCAGCGTAGGCACGCGATACTGCGGCAGTTCCAGAATAAAAGGCGCTGAAGAGGCTTTCAGAATTGATGACTTAAGCAAACGCGCCGTGGCGAGCGCCGCCAGAAAGCCAAGCACATATAGACTCAGCATCACCGCTGCCTGCAGCCCAAAGAAATCCCCAAGGATGGGCTTATTGGGAATAAACGCGGCAATCATCAGCATGTAAATCGGCAGGCGTGCCGAACAGGTCATGAAGGGAGTGACAAGAATCGTCGCAAAACGGTCACGCTTGTTCTCGATGGTTCGTGTAGCCATAATTGCAGGAACGGCACAGGCATACGCAGAAAGCAAGGGAATAAAGGCTTTGCCATTCAAGCCAATCGCGCGCATCACGCGATCCGCAATCAGAGCAGCACGAGCCAGGTAGCCCGAGTCTTCCAAAACCCCCACAAACAGAAAAAGCAATAGGATCTGAGGCAAAAAGACCAGAACGGACGAAACGCCCCTCCATATACCGTCGATCAGCAGCGATTCCAGCCACCCGTTCCCAAGCAGCAGGCCAACTTTATGGCCTGCACCGTTCAGTAATTCCTGAAAGCCATTGCTGACGGGTAAACCGACAGAAAATACGATTTGGAAGACGCCGAAGACAACGACAAGAAACAGCAGCGGGCCGGTCACGCGCCCCAAAAGAAAGGAATCGAGTTTGCGTGTCCATTCGGAGGACAACGGCGCCTTATACTTTGTCCGCGTACTAATGCCAGTTGCCCACTGGCGATACGAGCGCGGATTACCTACGACCGGAAGTTCGAGCCGGGGTGTTTGCGGGATCGGTTGGCTCTTCTTGTCGAGGAAATGCTTAATGGAATCGAGGCCCGTGCCGCGAGAGGCGCTGATCTTTGCAACCGGAACACCCAGCTCCTGGGCCAGGGCAAGCGTGTCCACTTCGCCGCCGCGCGTCTCCATCAGGTCACTCATGTTCAAGAGGACCAGCGTAGGCAGTCCGAGCGAAAGAATGGGCGCAGCCAGCATCAACTGCCGCTGCAAATGCAGGGAATCGAGCACGAGAAGCACTGCATCCGGACTTGGAGCGCCCGGCATCTTTCCGTGTAGCACGTCCACGGCAACGCGCGCATCTTCTGAATTCGTATTGAGGCTGTAAATGCCCGGCAGATCGATCAGCGTCAGATCGGCGCGGCCAATTCCGCTCAGCTTACCGTAGTGCTGCTCCACCGTGACGCCTGGGTAATTTGCTACCTTCTGCCGCAGGCCGGTCAGGCGATTGAAGAGTGTCGATTTACCGGAATTCGGTGGCCCAACCAACACAACCGTCTGGATTTTCCCCGCGATCCGGGGTGTCGGTGTCATCTCAATGGTCGCGGTGGTGCAGCAGTCGCTCATCGTGATTCTTCCTCAGATTCCCGCACCGAAATCCAACGTGCCGTTTCCCGTCGGAGTGCCACTTCCATCCCGTCGATCGCGTAAACTGTCGGGTCGCCGGTCGGGGCGCGTCTTACGGCCCTTACGTGCGCTTCAGGCATAAACCCCATGTGCATCAAATGGTGCTGAATTTCGTCCGGCAGTTGCAGCGTTTCCACAACGCCCGACCGCCCAATCATCAGATCACTCAATGCCATCAAAGTTCACACGCTTTCGGCTGCAAGTCACTGCAAAAGTGGCTGCTTTGGCCGAGTGGAATGAGATTCAAACCTTCTGCTTTCATCATAGCGTAATCTGCGACCTATTTAATCCTAGTTTATAGGGGATAAACAAATCATTGGACCAGGCAATAAAGAAATGAGCCGAGGTCCAGGTCGGTAGCACTCGGCAAACTGAACTTTAGATAACGAAAGTTCCCATTCGGATGCGGCTTAACATCGGCAAGGAAATGATTTAAAAAGCGACCTTTACCGCAGCAAAAGGGGCTCTTTTCATGGTGGAAACGCCTTTCGCCCGCAGCATAGAATGTTTTGCGATGACTTATGAGGAGTTTTACCGGTCTCTCAAAAACGGTGAGCCACCGCCAGGAATGTCGCCATTACTAGAGGCATTATGGTGGGATGCGAAGGGCGACTGGCGCCGTGCGCACAATATCGCGCAGGATGTGGAATCTGCCGATGCCGCCTGGGTGCATGCCTACTTGCATCGCAAGGAAGGCGATGATTTGAATGCTGGATATTGGTACCGCAAGGCGGATAAACCGCATTGTGAGACAGCCTTTGAGCCGGAATGGGTGCAAATCGCCCATCATCTGGTCGGGCAATAAATTCATGATTGAAAGCAGGCTCGATAGAGCTACAATCGTTGACACACTATTGACAGCTTCTGCGTTATGAGTGAAAACGTGTTGGACAATCCGGGCACTACTGTCCTCGAAACCGGGCAGGGGCGAAGCTTCTGGCTGATGGGGGATTTTTACGCCATAAAAACCACCGCGGAGCAAACGGGTGGCGCTTACTCGGTTACGGAGGTTGAATCTTTCCCCGGGAACGGGCCCCCGCCTCACATTCACCGTCGGGAAGATGAGTGTATCTACATTGTCGAAGGCGCATTCTCCATCATTTTAGGAGAACGGATCGTTGATGCGGCAGATGGCGACTTCGTCCGTATTCCAAAAGGGACGCCGCATACCTACAAGAATGTTGGAGCCATCCCAGGCAAGATGCTGGTCATTCTATCGCCTGGCGGTTTTGAGCAACTGTGGGCAGACCTGGGACAGCCGGGCACATTGAGTGAAACGCCGAAAGAAGATGATCCTTCAACGCTGAACCGGCTTCTGACACTTGCGCCCAAATATCACCTGGAAATTTGCTCCTAAGCTTCCTTTAGACGATCGTCTGTCCATTTCTGTACACCTGGATTCATTTTCGGACAGAGAAATGTGTGCGTACATCTGAAAACTCTCTATATTTCAATGATTTGCCATCAATTTTTTGGCAGTGAAACTGCTAGTGTAACTTCAGGAGTGTGTACGCATGTTCCTGAACGATCTACGTTTTGCCTTCCGCCAACTCCATAAGAATCCCGGCTACGCCCTGGCCGTTGTCCTCACCTTAGCCCTCGGCATCGGAGTCAATACTGCGGTCTTCAGCATGGTCGATGGGTTTATGTTGCGCAGACTGCCATACCCAGAGCCCGAGCGCATTGCAGCGCTCGTTGTTCATACTCAGGGCGTGAGCCAGCGCAGCGGCAAGTTGTTCACTGATGACGACAACAGCTTCACCGGAGCTTCCTGGCAGCTTCTAAAAGACAATGTCAGCGGCGTCACGTTTGCGTCCTATGGGGGCACGAGCGGAGTCAATTTAAAGGCCGATGCAGATGCAGGCGGCGCAGTGCGCTACGTCCACAACACACGAGTCTCTGCCCATTATTTCGACGTTCTCGGCATCCCGCTTTATCTCGGCCGCAGCTTCAGCGAACAGGAAGATATTCCGCACGGGCCGCCGATAGTGGTTATCAGCTACGCGCTCTGGCAATCTACGTTTCACTCCGACCCCAAGCTGATCGGAAAGTCGATCGAACTCAAGGGCGAGCCATATACGGTCGTCGGCATTCTGCCGCGCAACGCTCTGACACCGAGCAACGCCGATCTTTTCACTCCACTGCAGCCGGCAACCACCGGAGAATGCGGAGGCAACAACTGCGGCATAATGGTCCGCCTTAAGCCGGGAGCAAACTGGCAGCAGGTCAACGCGCAGATGAGTCATGTCCGCCTTCCATTCTTCTCGGACATTGAAACCAAGAACCACGGGAGTGCATGGATATACGCGCGTCCGATGCAGCGCGAACTCGCCGGCGAGATGCACGATGAGGTCTCAGTACTCATGCTGGCCGTCAGCTTCATCCTGCTTATCGCCTGCGCGAACCTCGCCGGGCTCGCACTGGTGCGAATCTCCCGCCGTACGCCGGAAGTTGCCACCCGCCTTGCCCTTGGAGCCACTCGTTTCGATGTGCTCCGCCAGTTGTGGATCGAAAACCTGGTACTTGCGCTCACCGGTGCGGCGGCCGGTCTGTTTCTCGCTATGCTT